>CAXTER010000019.1:0-9527 GCA_964243345.1 uncultured Armatimonadales bacterium | reverse complement strand
CCGCGAGCTTGCCTTCTCGAAGCAGCACGTTTGCGAGGTTGTGGTGGGCGTAAGGGTCGCTGTGGTCTTCTTCCAGCGCCTTGCGGAACTCATATTCGGCTTGTTTCCATTGCTGCCTGTCAAAGTACACGGTGCCGAGATTGTTGTGGACCTCACCGTTGTCAGCATCTATTTTTAGCGCCCGCTTGTATTCCTCGACGGCCTCGTCGCCTTGCTTGTTGTCTCGGAGAAGTATTGCAAGGTTGGTGTGCGCTTCGACAGAGTCGGGGTTCAGATGCAGGGCAGTATGGACTTCCCGAAAGGCTTCCGCTTTCTGCTTCGCATGGTACAAGGCCAGCGCCAGATTGTTATGAGGAGACGCTTCATTGGGATAGTTACGCACTTGTTCCCGGCAGCGCTGGACTTCCAGGTCCAGCACATTGAGCAGCGGGGCGTTGCTTGGCTTGGGCGTCAGCCGGTAACGGTCCAGCATTCCGTGGGCTTCGGCGGCGGCGTTTGGATTGCCGCTTTCCGCCAGGTGACGCCACTGCTGCCGCGCATCTTCTTCCTGCCCGTTTCGGTAAAGCGCCAGCCCCAGTGTCAGGGCGGCATCGGTGCGGGCCGGGTCGCGCTGAACGGCTTCCTGAAGCTCCGGGACCGCCTCTTTGAACTTGCCCAGCGCCAGAAGTACGCTGCCGAGGCCATAGTGAGCAGAAGCGTCGGCGGGGTCCAGGTCGATGGCGGCCTTATACTCGGTGACGGCTTCCGGCCGGCCAAGCTTTGCCAGCCGGTCCGCTTCGGCCAAATGGGCCCGAAGCATAGCCGGGCGCAGCGTCGCTTTCAGCGCGGGACGCAGGCGAATAGCCTGCTGGGAGTGCATGAGGCTGGCCGAGGCCGCACCGCTTTGCAGCAGCAGGTGGGCAAGGTTCGCATGAGCTTCCGCAAAAGGTGCCTGCAAATCCAGCACCTTAATTGTGGCCGCAAGCTGCCCTTCCAGAGCGATTTTCTGCGCGGCCATCCCGTCCGCCTGAGCCAAAGCCGTAGAGGGATCTCCATGCTGCACCTGGAAAATCTGCTGCTGCATCGCCTCAGTCCGGGACGTCAAGTCCGCTTTTTGGGCGGCGAGGGCATCAAAGTTCGGCTCGTTTTGCAGCAGAGGCAGGTAGGCGGCAATGGCCTCTTTGACCTGCCCCTGGCCCATCAGGGTCGCGGCGGCGTCTAAACGCACAAGAATCTGGCTGAGGCCGGTTTCCTGCGCTGTTCTCGCTTGCTCCTCGGAAGTCGGCTGGGCATGATTAGCAGGAAGCGGCGCGGCTTCGGCGGGAAGCGGGCTGGAACTCGCCGAAGCCGGTGGGGTGTTCAGGGACGAAAGCTGGGTCTGACCGTTGCAGTGAGGAAGAAAAGAAAACAGGAAAAGTCCAAGCGCGAAGGTCGTTGTTTTCGTGTGCATAGTCTCAGTTCTCCATGCCTAAAAAATATGTGGGAAGGGAACGCTGCTTGCACTATAACGCGACTTTTGTGGATTGTCAAGAAAAAAGAAAAGGAGAAAATTGCCAGGGGCAGGAGACAAGAAAAGACCCGACGGGAGGCGGCAGGTTCGTCGGGTCAGCATTCTTTTCAGTGTGGTCTTTAGGGTATCTAAAGCGGCGCAAGCGCCGGTTTATAATTACGTGCTATTCAGTTGTCTTCGGCTTCACTGCTCCGCAGTTTCTGACACCAATATCTTCGGCGCACGGGTGAAGCTCTCTCACTGCAAGAGTTACCGGGTTTGCGGGTGTTTCTACTGATGAGGATTTTGCTGATGCGAAAACTGCCGGGTAAAGCCGCTCGCGAGTGACGTTTCACGGCCCGCGCCGGCGTCTTTGCCGCCTGCAATGAGAACGAGGCCGCTAGGGAAAACCAGCAGCGCCTGGTCATGGGCACCCGCCGGCAAGGGCGGCGCAGCGGCAAATGTTTGAGTTTCGGGATCGAACATCTCGACGCTTCCCGTGGTCGCTGCCAGCGGCACGCTCCAGCCCCCGGACAAAAGCACCCTGCCGCCGGGCAATACAGCCGCAGAGTGGGCCATGCGCGGCGCAGTCAGCGGCGACGGCAGCGTGCGGAACGTCTCCGATTTCGGGTCAAACAGCTCGGCCTGCACCGGCTCTTCCGCCCCGTTCTGGCCGCCTGCAACCAGCACAGTTCCGTCCGGCAGCAGCGTCGCCGTGGGCCGGTCCCGCGCAAACGCCATCGGGCCATGCGTCGGCTGGAAACGGCCCGTTGCGGGGTCGTAAATCTCAGCGGATGCCAGCGGGACACCAGGCCGGCGCACAAACCAGTGCGTTCCACCGACAATTAAGACGCGCCCGTCGGCGAGGCGCACGGCATCGTGGCCGAAGCGGTCTTCCGCCATCGCTCCCGCCGCCGGCGTGAACACCTGCGTCTTTGGGTCATAGATCTCTGCCGTTGCCTGAGTGCGCCCCCGGTGCGTGTTGAACCCGCCCGCGATCAGCACGGTGCCGTCCGTGAGCGTTGTCGCTGTGAACAGCTCGCGCGGCGTCTCTAGGCGGCTCGGCAGCAAATGGAACGCCTGCGTTTTGGGGTCAAACAGCTCGGCAGTATTCAGCGACCCTAAAACCGTGTTGTAGCCGCCGGAAATCAGCACCTGCCCATCTGCCAGCAGCGACGCCTGGGCGAAGTTGCGCGGCACGTTCAGCCGGCCTTGACAGGGGACAAAGCGCCGCGTCGCCGGGTCAAACTCATCGGCCGTGGCGACGCACCGGTCGGCAGGATACGAGTAGCCACCCGCAATCAGCCCCCGCGTTCCTCCTGCCAGCAGCGTGTAGGCGGACGCCCAGCGCGGGTCAGTCATGGCATTTGCCGTCGGCGTCCAGCCCGTTTGTGCCACCACGAGCATCCACGCAAGCAGCATCATGGCTTGGCCTCCTGTGCTAGCCGGTCACAGACCCCGGCGAGAGACGTATCTTTCAGCGTGAGGCCCTTCAAGTAGTGCGTCGTCAGCGCCAGCGTTACTTTGTCGTAGCGAATGTCCATATCGGGATGATGGTCCACGCGCCCCGCTTCTTCCGCCACTTGATTAACAAACTTCATAGACTGCGCGAAGCTCTCCAATTGGTACGTCCGCAAAATCGTCTGCCCCACCCGTGTCCATTCTGGCAGATGCCCCAACTGCTCCGCAATTTCACCCTCCGTCAGCCGCACAGTCCGCATAGTTAAAATGCTCCTGCGCCCATTGTACCCGATACCCTGCGCGAGGCACAAAATGCTCAATGCTTCTCTATTAAGAATGTATTTCAAAACTCCGAAAGAGTCCCCCTAGCCCCCAATCATGGGGGAACCGGACGAAAAAAACTGCTTCATGCTCCCCCCATTATTGGGGGCCGGGGGCGTTTTGAAATAGGTTCTAAGTCTTATTGCGGCTCAGGGGCGTTCCAGCCCAGCGACAATGGTTTCCTAAACGCGCCCAGTTTGACCTCTGGAACATAGTCTAACTTTCAGCGCTCAACTTTAAGATAAAGTGGCTAGGATGCTTCGTCTCGCCATCCACTTCATCGCCAACATAAAGCGCTCCATCGTGGACAATCAATGAGCGCAGGTTGGAGCCGACCCGCCCCGACCACAGCACACGCCCCGTGGGGACGCTCCAAGCCGTCACCGAGTCCAGCGCCCCCTTCGGGCTGCTCCGTGACAGGGCATACAAAACCTCACCGGCAGCCACCGGCGGGGTCAGGATGTTGTACCTATTTGGATAAAACTGCCCTGGATAGCCCTTCCAGGGCGCTGTCCAAACGGTGCGCCCCGTGACCGGGTCTAACCCGTACAGGCGCTGCCAGTTACCGACAATGATGCGCCGGGGCGTCACTACAACGAAATGTCTTAACTCATCCAAGCCATTGCTAAACGGAGACGTCCCGAACTTGTCACCGGTGTTCGGGGCCGGGTAGCCGAGTGCGGCGGTGGCCGGGTTGATGGCGCCGGGCATGGTACGAAACCACAGCGGCTTGAGCTTCATGTTCAGGCAGTAGACGCGCGGGTAGCATACCAAGAACACGCGCCCGGCCTGAGCCGAAACAACGGGGTGTTTGTCATCAGTGTAGAACTCACCGGTGAGCTTGCCCTGCATACCTCCCGAAAGCGTGAAGACTTCGACGTCAGCTCCGAGAAAAAGCCGCTGCCCCGGCCCTGGAATGACCCCAATTTGGTTTGTATGTGGAGCGTTGGCTTCCAAGAGCAGTCGGCCCGTGAGGCTATCCAGCATCTTCAGCCGTGGCTGGGGCGTCTCCACTGACTGAGTGTCAGCCAAATCTGGGGCGACGTCCCAATTGAAGCCAGCAGTAAGGAAATGCCGATCATCCAGAAGCAGGATAGCGCCGAGGTTGTTCCCCCACATAATATCTCTCTGCCGCGTGTCGGTTTGAAAAAGCGTATGTCCATCCCTAGCGGCAAGACAAATTGTTGTTCCTCTCAAAGCATCAGAATAGATAAGGCCCATCCCCGTCGCCGCAGCGTTAGCGGATGGCGGCGAGGTAAAGTGCCTGGATGGTCGTCCTGCGACCAGAGCGTTCGCCCGGTATCGCGGTCAACCGCTGCGATTACGTTGTCATCAGCCACATAGAGAGTCGCACCGTAGGCGACTAGTGGGCCGCGCTCGGCGGGATTCTGACACCGCCAGACGACGTGAAGCGGCGGATTGAGCGCGTTTCGCGAGCTGTGGGTGTCGCTGCTGTCGCCGTCCACCTGATGCCAGCCATCTGGGTCGGGGACAGCCTTTTGTACCTGCGCGTGCGGAGCGGCGACCGCCGGCCGGATGTCTCGGTGGGAACACCCGGTCAGCGATGCGGCAATCAAGCTAAGCCACCCAAAGATCAATTGATGTTGTTTCTGAGACATGCTTAGGCAAAGTATAAAGCACATTTGCAGCAGTGTCAAGGATTTTCTAAGTTAGCTTTATGGGCTGCCAAGACTGGTATAATCGGGCCATGAAAGCAGTGGTGCAGCGGGTGACTTGGGCCAGCGTGACGATTAAAGCAACAGGCGAAAGGCGGGCTATCGGGCCGGGGCTGATGGTGCTGCTGGGAGTTGCGCCGGGTGACACGGCGGCAGACGCGGACTGGCTGGCGGACAAGCTGGTGGGGCTGCGGGTGTTTGAGGACGCGGGCGGCAAAATGAACCTGTCGCTGTCCGAAATCAATGACGGCGGCGGAGCGATGCTGATTGTGTCTCAGTTTACGCTGCTTGGCGATGCTCGCAAAGGCCGGCGGCCCTCGTTTACCGGAGCCGCGCCGCCTGCTGTCGCCGAGCCTTTGTATGAGGCGTTTGTTCAGGCCGTGCAGCGGCGCGGGGTTGTAGTCCAAACGGGAGAGTTTGGGGCAGACATGACCGTAGAGATTGTCAATGATGGGCCGGTGACGCTGTGGGTCGAGACGCCGGAGCGGTAGGAATGCCGACAATGACGAGGTCTTTTTTCTGGACGCTCACGCTTTGCACGGACAAAGACAAGCGGCTCACAAATTGACGCGCAAAATGGTTGGCGATGCCCCCGGCCTCGGCGGTGACGATGGGGGCCGGCAGCGGCAGGGTGCCAAGCTGTGCTTGGGTCGCGTTAAAGCGCAGGCCCGTCTTCGGGTCCGGCGCAAACGTGCCGTCCACCTGGACGTTCTGGGTCTGGCCGCGCACTGTGGCAGTCGCATGAAGAGTAAGACTATCCGGCTCTGACAGGACCACCTGCACGGCCTGGACGCCATGGGCAGTCAGCAGTTTTCGGAGCGGCTTGCTGCCGGCAAGCGCGACATTGATGTCGCTTTCCGAGAGGCGCAGGGTGCGCGGGCCTGTTCCCGGCTTTGCCGCAGATTGTCCGAGGCCCGCGAGACGCTTCTGCGTTTCAGCGACTTGGCCCGCCGTCGGGTGCAGCAGAACCGGCGGAGGCGCGGGTCTTGGGCGCAGGAGCAGCCAAGCGGCGACGCCGAGAATAGCGATTGAAAGCAGGATTAAGGGGGTCTTACGTTTCACGCGGTTAGTGTGACTCGGTGAAGATGTGGCGGAGCTGCGGCTCTTCGTCGGCAGCCACCATTGCGATGACCGTGTCGCCGTTCTCAAAGCGGACATCGCCCTGCGGCAGCAGCGCATGGTCGGCTCGGACCACCGAGATAATCAGCGCGTTGCCCGGCAGCGGCAGGTCTTTGACATTACGACCCAGTACCGGAGAGCGCTCGGATACGGTGATGGCGACAATTTCAATGTTGCCGTTCTTCAAAGCTGCCAGCGGGATAATCTCACCGGTTTCAATCTGCTGATCCAATAAGTTAAAGATAATCTGGGTGCTGGAAACGGTTGTATCAATGCCGAGTTTTTGGAACAAAACGACGTTGTCCGGGTCGTTGACACGCGCAACCGTGCGCGGAGCCTGAAACTTGCGCTTCGCCATTTGGCAGATCACCAAATTGTCTTCGTCATCGCCGGTGACGGCAACTATCACATCGGCGCGGCCAAAGCCGGCTTCGGACATGATCCGCACCTCGCAGCCATCGCCCTGCACCACCACTTCGCCCATCTGCTCGGCAAGCATGGCCTGGCGCCGCCGGTCTTTTTCCAGCAGCAGCACTTCATGGCCTTCGCTGAGCAGCTGCTTAGTCAGGTAGTAGCCGACTTTGCCGCCGCCTACAACAATTACATACATAACTTTGTCCTGGTTATCAATTTGTCTGAGTTATCTAAGCGCCGCGCTTGGCGAGGTACAGCGCGTCATAACTTTCCGCGGCCTGCTGTAAACTGCTACCGTCGTCGCCGAGCGCGGCTTCGTGCATCAGGCCGGCGGCAAGCGTTGTCGTGCAAAGCGTCGTAATACCAAGCTCGCGGTATGCCTGAGCGCGGATGGGGTCGTAGATACGCGCCATGACGCGCGGAATGCTGAACACTTCTTTTGCGATCTGCGCGGCCATGATATTGGTGTTGTCACCCTGCGTCACAGCAATGAACACGTCCGCGTCGCCGAGATGCGCCCGCTTCAGCAGGTCTTGGTCCAGCCCGGAGCCGACAAGCCGCTGCCCCTTGAACTTTGGGCCAAGACGGCGAAACGAATCGCTGGTTTGGTCCAGGATGGTCACCTCATGCCCTTCGCCGGACATCTGCTTGGCAAGCGTCGAGCCAACCCGTCCGCAGCCAAGAATAACGATCTTCTTTGTCTCGTTGCTGGCTTCTGCCGCCATAAGTAAATCCTCCCAAAAAGCGCCTTGCGGGTGTCATAGCATACACGCTTCTGCGGCTTCTGTCAAGCCTGTCTGTCAAGCCAGCAGTCCTGGGTGTAGGCTACTTCTGCGCCAGCAGGCGCTTGATCATTGGCGCGAGTTCCTGGCCTTCGCTTTCGGAAAAGCCGGACTGGCTCCAGCGAACAATGCCGTTCTTGTCAATGAGATACTGGGACGGAATGCCGTTCGCGCGGTACGCATACTGCGCCTTGCCGTTGGCTCGCGGCGAAGCTGTGACAATGTACGTCATGCCGAAATGCTTCATAAAAGGCTTGATGTTGCCGACGCTGCGGGCGTCGTCCACGCTCATGCCGACCACGGCAAGTCCTTCGGGGCCAAACTGCCGGGACAATTTTTCCAGCATCGGCGTTGCTGCCTGGCAGGGGCCGCACCAGGTCGCCCAGTAATCCAGCAAAACTACTTTGCCATGCAAAGAGCGCAGTGTCAGCGGCTTGCCGCCCACAGTTGTTGTCGTAAAGTCTGGTGCGGGCGTTCCTGTCGGCAGGGGCGGCGGGGGCGGGGGCGGCGGAAACTCCATATATTGCGCGGACACGGACGCCGCCGGCAGCAGCGCCAGCGCGGCAGCCGCCAGGGAAATTGAAAGGGAAATTAAGCGGGCCATTTGGTTACTCCTTTGGGACTTGACAACTCTCCCCCAAAGAGGATACCATGAAAGCAGCAATTTTCTATGTGTTAGATGACGGGAGCGTTATGGAAAAGAAGAGCCAGTATCACTGCACGGACGGACGCAATTACAATATCACGATGGCCTGGAACGAGAACTTCAAGGACAAGGACCACATCTTCAAGATCACGTTCAAGGCCATTGACCAGGCCACCGACCAGCCGTACGTCCTGCCGCGCGAGATCGCGACGTATCAAATCGGCGATCCCGACGAGAACTTAGGCGAGCGCGTCCAATATTACTACGAAAACAGCCGCGAGCTTCTGATGAGCGACTACCTCACAACCGCCTACCGCCGCGCCTGCGATTATATCGAGCGCGGGCATTGACCTACCTATCGGGATACACTTCTAAGCTGAGGCTTTGGTTGCCGGTGCGCCCCATTGCAATGAGCGTGTAACTTTGGCCGGAGGCAAGCTCCAGGCTGACCGGACTGACCAGCATCCGCGCCGTTTCAGGAACGGCAAGCTGGATGTTGTAACGCCCGCCCATAAGCAGCACCGGCGCACTGCGCCGCCCGTAGCCGACTGCCTTCAGCCCGACAATCGTGTTGACAACTAAATCCAAAGCAGGCGTTCCCGGCGATGCGTTAATCAGCCGCAAAGATGCTTTGCCGGGCGGCAGCGGCGCAGTTCTCTCCTCCGGCAGCACCTGAACCCGCGCCGGTGCGCCGCCGCGCCCTGCCTGCCCCAGCGCCAGCAGCGTATAGGATTGCCGCTTGTCAAACATCAAAGACTTTGTCAGCAGCGTCGTTCCCAGCCCGTCGGCGTCAATCTGCACCGGGTATGTTCCCGCCGAGACACTCTTGTAGCCGGTATTACTCCGAAACTCCGCTTGTTTCCAGACCCGCTTGCCGTTGACCGATACGTCCAGCCCGCCCGCGTCCGGCACGGCATTGATAAGGCGCACCGAGGCCGCGCCGTCGTCATGCCCCCCAGTGCGGCAGCCGGAAGCCAGCACCGCCGCAAGAACGCCTGCCCCCAGCATCAGCCGCCCAAGTTGTTTAGTTGGGATCATCTTCCGGTCAATTTCGGTGCAGCCTGCCGCTTTTCCTGCTTTTGTTCCGCTTCGTCTTCGCAGCGTTGCTGCGTAGACATATTCGTCCGATAGCCGTGTCCTTCAGGACATGGTTCTTAGTTTCTCCCCTATGAAAAGAAAAAGCCCTCAAGTTCTATAAAACTTGAGGGCTTTTCGACGGGAGTTGCAAGATTCGAACTCGCGACCTTCCACTTTGGAGGCGGACGCACTACCAACTGTGCTAAACTCCCATTGCGCTTATTTGGTGCTTTAGGCACGGTGGTTGTCCCTGCCTAAAGCACGCTTCTGATATTAACTACTTGGCTTCGCGGTGCATCTTGTGGACGCGGCAGCGCGGGCAGTATTTGTTGAGTTCCAGGCGATCTGGATGCTTGCGCTTGTTCTTTGTGGTCGCATAGGTGCGCTCTTTGCATTCGCTGCAAGCGAGCGTCACGACGACCCGTGCTTCATTTGCCATGATTGGCTCCTTTATTCGTAGGGGTAGGGCTTGCCCCTACCCCTTTTTTGCTGTTGCTGCTCAGACAAGGACTTTGGTAACGACGCCTGCGCCGACGGTGTGGCCGCCTTCACGAATGGCAAAA
>CAXTER010000018.1:43905-71836 GCA_964243345.1 uncultured Armatimonadales bacterium | reverse complement strand
GCGTCCACCGCCGCTGCGCCCGCCGCCGCCGCCGCCGTAACCACCGCCGCCGCCACGGCTTCCACCGCCGCCTCCGCCTTCACGCGGGCGAGATTCGTTGACGACCAAAGCGCGTCCGCCGACATTGCGGCCGTTGATGGCGGCAATTGCCTGCTGCGCTTCGTCTTCGGACGCCATTTCGACAAACCCAAAACCGCGGGACTGGCTGGTGTAGCGGTCCGTGACGACCTGGGCGGACGCGACGTTTCCGGCCTCGGAGAAGAGGTCATGGAGTTCCTGGTCGGTCATCTGATAGCTCAGGTTGCCGACATAAAGTTTGGTTGCCATTGGAAGGAATGGCTCCTTTCAGTGTGTGATGCTTTTCAGGGAAATGGGAACTGAAAAGCGTTGAGACGCGCCTTCTTCTCGTCTTCTTCTCGTCGTAGGACAGCCAACATTTCGGAGGTCTCAGGCACGTCGGCAACACCGAAAGAAACCGGGCGACGAAGGAACCGGGCGACACGGAAGCGGGCAGCGGATCGAAATCGAAAACCGAAACCGAAAAAGGAAGGCCGCCGGGACTGTTCCCGGCATCGCAGACATTATACCACGGGTTTTATTCCAGCGCAAATGGTATTTTTTGCGCTCCGGCAAGCGGCAGCGCCTTTCCTCTAACTATAGAAAAAAGCCACCGCATCAGGTGATGCGGCGGCTTTCCACAGTCAACTGCTTTCATGAAAGTAACAAACACTACGTCAGTTGGGATTAGATGTCGTCACAGCCCCGATCAGATCGCTCTTTGAAGCGCCATGCTCTGCGTAAACTTGTTCCAGTCTTCGCTTCGTTTGATCGTCACCTAGATTATACATCTCGGCAACCGCTTTTCGGGCACTGGCCTTCATACTGTCTTCGTTTGCTCCGACTGCCGGCGTTGTGTCAAAAATCGCCTGGCCCAGAAGATCGGCTGCACCAGGAGAGCGCAAGCCGCCTAACAGTTCTATTGCGCTGCTGAGAACAGACGAAGGAGTCGCGGGGTTCAACACCAGTGCCTGCCAGCTTGGCAAAGCAACAGATGCGGGGAGCGAAGATAAAGCCGCAAGCAAAGCCTTTGACTGCCCCACATACTTGGCATCCTGCAATTCACGGCTTAGTGCTTCGGCGGTTGCTTGCAGCCGCTTCTGATCTGCTGGCATAACCTTCAACGCGAAGCTGTAGTCCTGAGTGAAGGTCATCGAAATCTGACCGGTGGGTCGGCCTTTAGGATACCATGCTCCACGCGGTTCCAGAAAATAAGTTAATGGAATACGAAGCGTAAGCGTATAGTCGCCCGACCTGGTCAGAGCAAGAGCCTGTGTTGCGACAATGTCGCCCTCAATCGTTCCGCTAGGAAGTAAGCTGATCTCTGAGGCTTGATGCAGGCCCTGTGGCAGAATTTCATCGAGTGACGGGTTTGGCAATGGCGCGGTTGTTTTTTGCCCTCGCACGTTTGTAATGCTGAGACGATACCACCCTGCTTGACGTGGCCCGCTATCAAAGGAAATCTGCTCATCAGCAGAGTTGTTGCTTACCTTGTAGTGGAAAACAATCGGCTCACCCAAAGAAGGAGTACGGCTCGTAACCAGCGTGACTTGTACCGTCAATGGCCCTGCTGCATCCGCGTCCGCATGACGAACACTGGCAGCCGCTAAACACACACTCATGACCATGACAGCAACATAAGTAAGCCTAAGAGCTTCTTGAAAGAACTTGATTTTCATAGCGATTTTCCTTTCGTGCTACAGAGGCTTTGTGGCCGAATAGCCGCTTTTGCTGACGTAGAACTGATTTGGGTTCAATTGAACGGCATCAGTGATGTTCCCGGCATCATACAAAACTGTTCCGACCTCGTTGGTTGCCGGATCATCGAACTCGTATTTTTGAGCAGCAGTCCAAGTGGCGGCTGTAAGCGACGAGGTGGTCGGAAATGGACTTTGGTTATCAACTGCATACAAATGAGTAGGATCAATTACCGATCCTGCTTTGCCGTTAGATACGCTGTAACCTGATGTCGCTGGAGGACCTGGATAGAATGTTGTATTGTCCGAACTGAATGTTCCAGGCCCGCTGTAGCTTAGGTATTCGTACATCGAAATTCCCTTCAAGTCAGCTAAGTTGCCATCAGTGGATTTCCATCCATGTTCAAACGTCAATGTGCCGTTTGTGTTGTTAATAACCGGCCCCGCGTGATGTGTACCGTTAGGCTCAGACCAACCCACATCATACCATCCATACGGCTGTGCGTGGATGCTGACGGTGTAGGAAACTTCTGCGTTCTGCGTCCCCGGAAAAGAGTCTGTGGAGGAGTAACTGGAACTGCCGCTGGCAGTCAATGTGCGATTGAAGGTAAGTGTCCCGCCTGAAACTGGCTTTACGGTAAGGCGACCGCCCGCCGGTAAATCGTCCGGGGTTTCCATCGTGCCGCCCGCCTCATCTGTTTCTGGATCATCTGGATCGTAGGTATCTCCCGAAATCCCATCACTGGCAGATACCGTGGCTCCCATGCCGGCAGCAAACGCATCAGCATAGCCAGACTCCACAATGTCAATACTTGTGGGAGCAGGATCGCCTGCTGGGGAGGCAACCCAGGTCAAGGTGATGGTGGCGTTCACTGTCACCGAAGCGTTATCATCTTGAGTGTCATCGGAGCCGTCAATTGTATCGGCGGCGTAGAGATCAAAGCTGTTTGTGTTGTTGCCGTTTGCTGGGGGTGTCCAGGGATTACTGTATCCCTTAAAAGTGGCGTTACTGCCGCCCTTGTCGGTGATGGCAACATTCCAGTAGCTGGCGTGGGCAGGCGAACAGAAGATTGCCAGTGCTGCTAAGGCGAAACTAGCAATCGTCAGCGCGGCGGCAGGAGAGCGCGGCGGCAGGAGAGCGCGGCGGCAGGAGAGCGCGGCGGCAGGAAAGCGCGGCGGCAGGAAAGCGCGGCGGCAGGAAAGCGCGGAAACGGTCAAGTCTGAGAAGTGGCATAAGTGGTACTCTCTTTCTTTGTCCCGATGTCCCGACAGGCTGTTAAATCACAGCATAAACACTGTGGCATTTCCCCTGGCGTTTGTCAAGCGTCTAGAGAAAATGAACCAAGATAGTTTTACCGTGTTATTTTGTGCGGCCATTGGGGTAAAAAGCAGGCATGGAAATAGGAAGCTATCTGATGATTAGCCCAGGCATGACCGTGCAGGGAACCGACGGCGACCTCGGCACGGTCGAGGAAGTGGTCGCCGATGCGGGCGTGGACGTTTTCCGGGGCATTGTGCTGGCTTATGGCTTTTTATCCGCAAAACACGCATTTGTGCCGGCAGAGAATGTGGTCAGCGTGGAACAAAATAGAGTAAGGGTCGGTCTCTCAAAAAGTGAGGCCGAACAGCTTCCGCCCCCGGCCACCGGCGGGCAGGCATTTGAAGGAAGGAACGAACTACTATGAAGACCGCAAATATAATGACAATGCTTGGACTGGCTGCCACTGTTGCCGCAAGCGCACTGGCCCCGATGGCCGCGCTGGCAGATCAAAACAGCAAAAACCAATGGCGCAACCTCGGCATCGGCGGCGCGGCCGTTGCCGGCTATGGCCTGCTGCATCACAACAGCACGGCCACCCTGCTGGGCGTTGCCGGAGCCGCCTATTCCGCCAATCGCTACGAGCAGGACCGCCATCATCAGTCGCAGGCGCAGGCCGCGCGGGACCGCCGTGCTTCCTACTACCGCCATCACCATTACTATCACCGCCATTACCGCTGAACAGCGTGATGGAAATGCAAAAGATGAGAATGCAAAAAAGAACGGGCCTGCTTCATGCAGGCCCGTTTTTTGTGGCATAATAAGCCTGTAATCTTCCGGCGGATGGAACTGTCGGCGCATGGCCCGCGTAAGAGAAGCGGCGAATGCGCCGTCGCTTTTCTCTTTCTTTTTCTCTTCTTCCCAAGCCAAATTAGAAGGCAGGCACCGTGAACAAACACACTCTCAGGCATCAAGGCTTTACACTGATTGAGCTGCTGGTCGTGGTCAGCATCATCGCCCTGCTGGCGGCGATCCTGCTGCCGGTCTTTTTCTCGGTGCGCGGCAAGGCCCGGCAGACCGTCTGCATCTCTAATCTGCGGCAGATTGGTATGGCGATCTCGCTGTACGCCCAGGACGCCGACGATCTTTACCCTTACGGCAATGACCCGTCAGACGTCTATACCAACCCTAACATTTGGGCAAACACTCCTTATGCAAGCATCGCGCCCAACATGCAGTCTCTCCATGACATCCTTATGCCGTATGTCCAAAGCAATGACATCTGGCGCTGCCCTTCGGACAGCGGCTACACCGGCCTTGACATCAGCGCCGCCAACGGCACGGTGATCCCTTTAGACGCCACGCCCACCGCGTTCCAAAAGTTCCACTCGTCATACCTCTACCGAACCGAGATCGCTCTGCTTCATACTCCCTACGGCTCACTGACAGCGTATGATTCCGCGGGGACGGCCCATGAAGGCTCCGAGGTGAACGTGCTGATGGACGGCAACGGCTCCTGGCACGGCGGGCTGTTCGTCAGCCAGAAGCGCTACAACGAGCTGATGGGCGACGGCCACGTTATCAACCAGAACATCGTGCAGTTCAACCAGTCTTGGCTGCTCCAGCTCAAACAGCCATGACCCTTTCCATTTACGCCGCCAGACGGGTTCTGCCGATGGATGCCGCACCGATTGAAAACGGCGAGGTCGTCGTGGAAAATGGCCTCATTTCTGCTGTTCGCACCCGCCAAACGCCTGCCGCCGAGTGCCGGGACTTCGGCGAGGCGGTCCTGCTGCCGGGCCTAGTCAATGCCCACAGCCACTTAGAGTACACGGCCCTGCGCGGCTTTCTGGAAGATGTGCCATTCTTTCCCTGGATACGCGCCCTCACTGCCGCCAAAGCGTCTTTGACTGCCGACGACTGGCTTTGGTCGGCCCGCCTGGGCGCGATGGAGTGCGCGGCGTCCGGCATCACGACACTGGGGGACAACACCGACGCCGGGGCAACAATGCAGGTTTTGTCCGAGTCCGGGCAGCGCGGCATTGTCTACCAAGAGCTGTTCGGCATTGATGACCGGGAGCCGGCTGGCCCGATCATGGAGGCGCTTGGGGTAAAAATCGCCGCCCATCAGCAGTTTGCTTCGGACCGTGTTCAAGTCGGCGTCTCTCCGCACGCGCTTTACACAATCCGACCCGCGCTGTTTGATGTCATCAATGACTACGTCCAGGCAAACGGACTGCCGACAAGCATTCATGTTGCCGAGTCGCCTGCCGAGAGCGCACTGACTGAACGAGGCGAGGGGCCGTTCGCCGAGATGTACGCCCGGCGCGGCATCACCTGGCAGACGCCGCACCTCACCCCGACAGCCTATGCCGGAAGCCTCGGCGCATTGGGGCCGCAGGCGCTGGCTGTCCACTGCGTCCATCAAGACAGCGCAGACATTGGATTACTCGCCGCGTCAGGGGCGGCTGTTATCCATTGCCCGAAAAGCAACGCCAAACTCGGTGCAGGCATCGCGCCCCTTGCGGCATGGCTGCGAACTGAAGACCTGCGTGTCGGCCTCGGCACGGACAGCGCCGTTTCCAACAACTCACTCGATCTCTGGGAAGAGATGCGCTTTGCCCTGCTTCTGCAAAGGGCCAGTTTAGAAGACGTGGAAGCCGTCACCGCCCGTGATGTTCTGCATCTTGCAACGCTCGGCGGGGCGAACGCGATGGGCCTGTCTTCCCGCATCGGCTCTCTCACCCCCGGCAAACAGGCCGATGTCATTGCCGTTCGCCTGGACCAGCCTCACGCCGTCCCCGCCACCGATCCTTACGCCGCGCTTGTCTACTCGGCGCGGGCGTCCGATGTCCTCTTCACTCTTTGTGCCGGCGAAGTTATTTATGACAGCGGCGTCTGGCCGACGCTGGACAAGTCAGCCATCTACAAGAACGTATGGGCGGCACGCGCCAAGTTCAGCGCATAATTTTTAGGAGTTGTACGCAAAAATGCCGACACTTCAACAAAAAAAGCCGAAAACACGGCTGGATTTTCGCTTGGACCCGGACGCCAAAGAAGCAATCGTGCAGGCCGCGCATCTTACCGGGAAAAGCCTGAGTGAGTTTGCCGTTTCCTCTCTTGTTCAGTCTGCACAGAAAGTTTTGGAAAAGCATCAAACAGTGAAGTTTTCCAATCGAGACTTTGATGCGTTTTTAGAAGCCATTGAAGCCGACGCTGAACCGAGCGCCGCGCTGAAACTGGCTGCCGAGCGCTACCGGAAGCGGCTCGAAAAAAGTGAGCTTTCGTGAGCAATGACCCGGCGGTAGAACTGCTGGCGGAGAGGCACGACCGGGCTGCCTTCGATTGCGAAGAACCCAGTCTGAACGACGATTTGCAGCGGTTCGCCCATCAGAATGCCGAACTCTTTTTCGGCCGTACCTACATCCTGACAGTTCCCGGCCAGCCCCGCATTGAAGGCTACTACACGATTTCCAGCGGCTCCGTCGTGCGTGAAAGTCTGCCGGAAAAGCGCTTGCCTCGCTATCCGGTTCCGGTGGTCCTCATTAGACGCCTGGCGGTAGACCGGCAGGCGCAGAGGCGCGGCCTGGGAGAGTTTCTGCTGCTGGACGCGCTCAAACGCGCCGCGCAGCTTTCGCAGCACCTCGGCATTTACGCCGTGGTCGTGGATGCTCTCAACGAGAAAGCGTGTGCTTTTTACCAAAAATACGGCTTTATCCAGACCATAGATGATCTAATGCGGCTGTATCTGCCGATCAAGAAGGTCATCCAAACCGGCCTCGGAACGCCATGACGAAACAGCCCTTTGGCAAATGCCGAAGGGCTGTTTGAATTGAACTTTACTGCGCCTGTAACTTGCCGCGCCGGCCGTGCCAAGCCAGGCTGCCTAGTCCCATGATCAGCAAAAGGCCCATTGAAACCGTGGTGGAGGCTTCGGGGACTGCTGCCATACTGGTTACAGTGGCATAGAGGCCCGTCGAGTCGTTAAAGTAAGTGCCGTTCCCATAGCCGACGGCAAAGTCCAGCGTGTCGCCTTTGGACAACGAGACAAAAGGCGAGGTCAGAGACGCCGTGTTTCCGCCGCCGTTGACATTGATGCCGCCGTTTGCAATGGCGACGCCGTCAAGCAAAACGTGGACATCTGTGGTTGTCGGGTTGGAGTCAACGCCGCTGAACATGCTGGAAAACGAGTATGTGCTTGTGGCTGGTGCAGTAAACCGCAGAATGCTGTATTCTCCATTTGGGCCGGGGTGCAGGTCGAGCTGGCCTGGCACAACAACGATTGTTGTATTGCCGTTGACATTGACAAAGTTTGTGTTTGAGACATTCTTCGTGATGTAAGGAAAGCCGTTGTCAGTGCCGGCCCAGCCCTGAACCGCGCTGCTGACATTGCCAGTGAACGTGTAAGGTTGCGTGTTCAGCGAGAACAGGCCGCCAAGCGTCGGCTCCGCGCCGTAGCTGAAGACGTTTCCAAGCGGGCTTGGGTTAGCGGACGTGGAAAAATCTGCCGACGCATCATAAACAGTCTGGGCCATCGCCGGGCCAGCCAGCGCGAGGCTGACGAAAGCGAGCGCCGGCGCGAAGCCGGCCTTGTAATTGAGGGGCATGAGAAAGTCCTTTAGAGTGAAGTCGTACTGCGGTAACAATGGAAAACGACTCGGAACAGCATGAGCCGGGGACTGCATAGCGAGGAAGTGCAGGAGAACGCCGCTGGAAGCATCATAGCACACCTGCTCCCAAGCTGTCAACCTGCAAGACCGTTTTAACGGAAGGTAATCAGACGGCTTGCGGCGAACTTAGTGGCCTATGGCAACGAAATCAAAAGCGTCCCGCACTGAGCCTGAGAAGCACAGCGAAAAGGGTGGGGGACATAGCGGCGACGGGGCGACGGGCGCGGTGACGTTTCTTGTCGGGCTGCTTGTCGCGGCGTATCTGTTCTGGACTAATCCTGACCCGAAATCTCCCGAAGCGTACTGGTATATCAATACAGCGCTGTGCCTCTGGGTGCCGCTGGTCGTCATTCTGCTGTTTCTGAAGCAGGAGCCGAGCCAGTTCGGCATGACGCGGGGCGACCGGCGGCTGGGTCTCCGATGGACGCTGATCGCCTGGATCGGCATGGTCTTAATCTTGGCGGCAGTTGTCAGTATTCCCACGCTGCGGGGGCAGTTTCAGGGACAGTACCTGTACGGGCGGCTCTCAAACCCGCTGTCCAATGTTGGGCCGGTGTTCTTTTTAGGGCACGTCAATCTCAAAGCGCTCGTGTATTACGAGATGTTCATGGGCTTTTATATGTTCTGCTGGGAGTTCTTTTTTCGGGGCTTCCTGCTGTTCGGCCTGCAAAAAACTTTTCTGAAAACCTGGGGCGCGGTCATTGTCCAGGCATTGATTTTCGCGCTGCTGCACTGGTCGTATGTGCCGGGCGCGTCCAAGCCGCCGGTGGAAGTGCTAAGCGCCCTGCCGGGCGGCATCATTCTGGGCATTTTAGCACTTCGGACGCGCTCGTTTATCTATGGCTTTCTGGCTCACTGGGCGATTGCACTGACACTGGACTTGATTTTACTGGCCCCGTTTATTTTTCGCCACTTTGGGTAATAACCTTGTAACCCCACTTCGTTAGTATTCACGAGAGCATTCACTGCCGGCTTTTCTTAGGAGACACTTCATTCATGGAGACATTGCGGATCGAAACCAAACTGCGGCAGCAGGACGACATTCCTGTGCTGGATGTTGTCGGCGAGATTGATATTTACACTACGCCGCAGTTCAAGGAAGCCGTCAGCGAGGCGATTGACCAGAACAAGCCCGCCATTGTCATCAACATGGCTCAGGTGACATACATGGACAGCAGCGGCTTTGGGACACTTCTGTCGGCCACTAAGCGCCTGCGCCCGCTTGATGGGGCGCTCTATCTGTCCGGCTGCAATGAAGCCATTCAGCGGATGCTCCAAATCACACGTTTGAACACGATTTTCGGCGTGTACGGCACGGAAGAAGAAGCAATTGCCGCCGCCAAGTCCGCTCCCTCCGAGGCACCGTCACCGGCGGTCCCGGCTTAACTTTGCGCCCATTTTTGCGGCGACAATCCCTGCCATTGCTGCCATCGCCAAACAAAGCGCGTACAGACCTACCCGGAACGCCGCTGGCTCATAACGCAGCTCCAGCGGGTTGTTCATGGCGACCTGCTTTTGCTGCTGCGTCGTCAGCGTAACAGTCTGAAAAATGTCTGGTCCTTCCGTCACCGGCACAAGCTTATCGTGAAAATAAGCGTTCCAGCCGGGATACCATTGGTCAGCGGCAATGACGCTGCCAAATGCAGAACCCGCCGGTAATGTGGCCGTAAGCCTTGTCGGCGGGCCGTCTGCTACTGCCAGTTCCCCCCCTGCCTCAGTCCGCACACGCGGCAGAGCGGCTTTATCCTCGTACACATAAGCCCCATCGCCTTGAAACACCGGCACTAATCCCGGCAGTGGCTTCAGCGAGATGCCATAACGCGCTCCAGCTTCCCGCGCCTTTTCAGACCCGAATCCGTAGGTAAATACCATGTTGCCGTTCTCCGGCGGGGCAGGGGAGCCGCTGTCAAGCGCCGTCGCAAACCGGAAATACTGGCCGGTTAAAAGAGAATCATACCCCTGCGTGTCGTTCAGCCCGTAAACAGTCGCGGAGTTCGGCGGCAGGATAGCAGGCGGCGGTCCGTAAATGTTCCACTGCCGATTGATAGGCATAATGCGGCCTTCGGCTTTGTGCGCCTGCAAAAACGCGATCAGCGGCGTGACAGGATAGACGGATTGGGGCGATGCTGTCCGGCTGAAGCCGTAGCCTGCTGCCAGCAAGTCCGCCGCCGTCAGCGCAGCCAGAACGCCGCCTGCGCGAGAGGGCGAAAGGCTGCCGCGTTTCGCCAGCCACACCGCAGCAGCGGCTCCCAGCAGAACACCCAGTGGCAGCCGCCATAGATCGCTCTCGGTCGCTAGGTTCGCCACAAGCGCTCCTGCCGGGTACATGCGGTCAATCCAAATTACGGTATAGACCAAAACGCCGACAGCCAAAACACCAAACGCGGCAGCGGCTTTCCCCAGCGCTTTAACATCTAAGCTCCGCAGGAATGCGTCTGCTCCGAACGCTGCAAGGACGGGAAGGCAGAACGACCAGAGGACTAAAATCCGGCCCGGCGAGCCGGTCTGCGAGAAGCCGGGGATACCAAAAAACAAGAGCGCATTGAGCGGCGTCCCCAGCGCCAGCAGCAGCGCAATAATTGCGGCGATGGAAAAGAAGCGCGTCGCAGCGCGTGTACGCCAGGTCAGCATCATTCCAAAGATTGCCAACAGCAGAGTCAAGACGCCGCCATAGCAGGCATCTTCCATGTACGCGCCGGGGCCACCGTTGGTGGGGACGCCCCAGTAAGTGCCGCGCGTCGGACTGCCGAAAAAGCTCGGTGCAAGCAGCGTCACCAAATTGACCGGCGGCACGGCCAGCCGGATATAGCCTTCATAAGTCGTCCAGGTAACGGGGCTTCCCGCCCGGTGAGACATCCGCGCCAGCTCCACCGCCGGCAGAAACTGCGGCGCGCCCAGCCCGAAGGCGAGAGCCAGCGTCAAAACAGCAGCCCCCATTAGCGGCTTCCCTTGTACTTTTAGGAGAGGCACAACGCGAAAAATCGCGTAGGCTGTAATGAGTCCGAAGCAGTAAAGCGCGATCTGGAGATGCCCCGCCAGCAGCATGACTCCGAGGCACAGACCAAGACCGGCGGCACGGAGCGCGGTCGGACGCTCGGCAGCGCGGTCTACCAGCAGCAGAGCCAGCGGCAGCCAGGCTGAGACGCATAAAAACGTCGGCAGCTCAAGCCACGCCACCTGCCAATGGCACATCTGCCATGCCACTGCGCCCAGCAGTGCCGCAGGCCGGCCCAGCGCAAATGCCCGCGAGCGCAGGAACCCATACATAAAGCTGCCGGTGAGAAACAAGTGCAGGAGAACGCTGATGCCGAATGCGCGGGCGGCGGGAAAGAGGCAGAACAGCAGATTGAAGGGATAAAAGACTGCCGACTGTGAGTTCGCCACAAACGGCGTCCCGCAGAACTCATGCGGGTTCCACAGGGGCAGATAGCCCGATTTCAGCGTCTGTGCCGCGAACAGCCGCCACGGGTAGAACTCTGCCATGCCGTCCCACTGAAGCGGGTTCCAGGGGACAAGCAAGGCCGGGTTGTCCGTGCGCCAGGGGGCGATGTCTTTGAGAAGGTCGGCCGGCAGGAACACTTCGCCGCCGAACACGACCGGCCAGAGCAGCAGGCCGGGCAAAAGCGCCAAAACAAAAAACGGCAGAAGGCGGCGCATGAGGGCGGCAGGGGGCATTATTGCAGGTAAGTCAGGTTGCGGCGGGCGACATCGTTGCCTTGATCCTGCTCCAAGACGCGGGCAAACTCTGCTTTGGCTTCCTCGTACCGCCCAAGCATGGTGTAAGTCAGCGCGAGGTCGTTGCGGGCCAGCACGCTGCCGGGATCAAGCTGGGCCGCGTGTTCCAGCGCCCGCAGCGACTCATCAAACTGTCCAATGAACCCTAAAACAAGGCCAAGTTGATGGCTGGCTTCCGGGTGATCAGGGTTCTCATCCAGCAGTGCCTGAAACTCCGTTGTCGCTTCTTCGTAGCACCCCTCCAGCTTATAGGCTATTCCGCGTTCCAGACGTTCCTCCTGCATTCCCATTGCACTTACCTTCTATCCCCTGATTTGCCAAAATCGTCACTGAAGCATTTGGCCTGATACAAGGCGTGCGCCGCGTGCCCACGCATCTGCCGCCATGCGGCCTTTGCTTTCTGGCTGGACTTCGTGCAGGCACAAGGTCCCCTTGCTTGTATTGATGGTTATACCACCGCCACCGCTGGTTTTAACCGTTCCCGGCGCTCCGGCTGCTTCGGCTTCCCCAATCTCAGTGTGCCAGACCTTGAGCCGCTTCCCTTGCACAAACGCATAAGCGCCGGGCTTAGGAGTGACGCCACGCACCAGGTTGTGCAGCTCGGCGGCGGGGCGCGACCAGTCCAGCTCACCGGTTTCCGGCGGTAAGGACGGAGCCAGCGTGACCAGCGCCGGATCCTGCGGAATACGTGGGCAGTCGCCCCGGACGATCGCTTCCAGCGTCTGCATCAGCAGATCCGCACCGACTTCCGCCAGATTTGTTTCCAGTTCGCCCAAGTTTTGGATCGCGTCTAAGTCCAGAGACGCCTGCTGCAAAATATCACCCGTGTCTAAACCCGCGTCCATCATCATGGTGGTGACGCCGGTTTCATGATCTCCCGCCATCAGGGCGTACTGCATGGGAGCCGCGCCGCGCCACCGAGGCAGCAGAGAGCCGTGAACATTAATACACCCGCGCGGCGGGATGTCCAGCATCTTTTGGGGAATAATCTGCCCGAACGCCGCCACGATAATGATCTCCGGGGCCATCTCGCGCACGGTCTGGACAAACTCTTTCGCCCGTACCTTTTCCGGCTGATACAGCGGCAGACCCAGCACCGTCGCCGCCGCTTTCACCGGTGACACCGATAATTTTCCGCCCCGCCCCTGCGGCCTGTCCGGCTGCGTGACAACGGCCAAGACTTCATGCTCAGGGGAAGCTATGAGTTTTTGGAGGCTTGGGACCGCAAAAGGGGATGTGCCGATGAACAAAATACGCATGTAAACACTTCACCGATAACAGATAAGCGCGAGGGAGTAAACTCCTCTCGCTACGCAAAGTCGTCCTTTGGACGAAAGACTTAAGACAGCTTGTGAAACTTTCTTATCGTCCGCAGGACGACTTTAACAGCGAGAGGAGTTTGCTCCCTCGCGCTTTGCTTGTTTCAACTACTCCCGCGTCTGCGGCTCGCTGCCTTCTTCGGCCTCTTCGTCCGCCGTGACCCAGTGCAGGGAGGCAGGATCGGCGTGATCTATGAACAAAATGCCGTCTAAATGGTCGTTTTCATGCTGGATGACCCGCGCCGTCAGGCCGTCGCCGCGAATGCGGACTGGCTTGCCGTACTGGTCCATGCCTTTGACAACCACTTCTTCGGCCCTTGCAACGTCGCCCTGCAAGCCGGGGATGGAGAGGCAGCCTTCGACCCCAACCTGCTCGCCTTTGCGGCCTAAAATCTTGGGGTTGATAATCGCCTGGAAGCCGTCGCCGGCATCATACACAAAAATCCGCTGCAAGATGCCAAGCTGCGGCGCGGCCAGACCGACGCCGTTCGCGGCCCGCATGATTTTCTCCATGTGCGCGACCAGCTCGGCCACATCGTCAGTAATGGTCAGCACTGGCTTGGACTTCTGGCGCAGGGTGTTCACCCCAGTGGACTCGTCGTACTTCACAATCGGATCATCGCGCCGAATCAGGTCGGTCAGCTTCCCCGTGGCTTTCGCCATTGCGTCTTCACCCCCGTCATTCATTTAAGTAGTTATTTCCGACTCGCTCTTTATTGGCAAATAGTATAGCATAAAATGGAGAAGAACCTGCCTCGCCGCTTGTGAAGGGGTAGGTTCAGAGCATACTCAGCGGATCCATGTCCAGGGTCATGCCGGCGCGTTCAGTTGTCGTCATTTCAGCGAATGCAGCCTTGAGTACAGTCAGCAGAGCAGGCTTTTGAGGCGCACGGAGCGCGAGGTGCCAGCGGTAGCGCCCGCGCAGACGCGACAAGGGGCAGGCAACGGGGCCGAGTATCTGCACGTCCGAATTGTCGCCTAAGAACGCTCGCAGGACGTTTGCCAGGTGATACGCGCGTTTTTGGGTCTCGTCTTCCGACTCGTCGGCGAAGACAACATTTGCCATGTGCGAGAACGGCGGATAGCTCAACTCGCGGCGCTGGGCGATGGCCGACTCGTAGAAGCCGGCGTAGTCGTGGCAGGCGGCAAATTGGATACTTTCATGCTCCGGCGAGAACGTCTGCACGACAACTGAACCGGGGATTTTGCCGCGCCCGGCCCGGCCTGCCACCTGAGTCAACAACTGAAAGGTGCGCTCAGGCGCACGGAAATCAGGGATGTTCAGGGCCATATCGGCGCTGACAACGCCTACCAGCGTGACATTTGGAAAGTCTAAGCCTTTGGCGATCATCTGGGTTCCAATCAGAATATCCGCCTCGCCTCGCCTGAATGCCCGCAGGGTCTCGGCGTGAGCGCCTTTGCGGGACATGGTATCCCGGTCCATGCGAAGCGTCCGGGCCGACGGAAACTGCGTTCGGACAGCCTCTTCCACTTTCTCTGTTCCCAGCCCAAAGGGGCGCAGGCGTAAACCCTGGCACTTCGGGCAGGCATCCGGGCTGCGCCGCTTGAAGTCGCAGTGATGGCACTGCAAGTAGCGCCCGGCGTGGTGGTAAGTCAAAGACACATCGCAGTTCGGGCAGCGGAACGTAAATCCGCAGTCCCGGCACAGCAGGAACGACGCGAACCCGCGCCGGTTCAAAAACAAGATAGCCTGCTCGCGCCGATCCAAACAGCAGGTGAGTGCCGCCGTCAATTCTGCGCCGAAAACTGAGCGCGGCGGCGGCTCCGGCTTGGTTTCGCCTTTCTTGGGGATCGGCACTGGCGGCGGCTTCATTTCGTCGCGCAGGTCTACGACTGAAACGGGGGGCAAGGGACGGCTGCTGATGCGCTCCGGCATTTCAATCAAGCCATACTCGCCGATTTGCGCTTTGTAGTAGCTTTCTAAAGACGGTGTCGCGCTGCCTAAGACAACCACCGCGCCGGTTTGAGCGCCTCGGAACTGGGCGGCGTCACGGGCATGGTAACGGGGCGACGAGTCTTGTTTATAGGAGCCGTCATGCTCTTCATCTAAAATAATCAGGCCGAGGTCAGGAACCGGCGCGAAGACTGCCGAGCGTGCGCCGACCACCACCCGCGCCTCGCCCGACTGGATGCGCCGCCATTCGTCATGCCGCTCTCCGAGAGACAGCGCCGAATGCAGTACCGCGACTTCGTCCGCGCCGAACCTTGCCTTGAACAAATCTAAGACTTGGGCGGTGAGGCCGATCTCAGGAAGCAAAATCAGCGCTGTCCGGCCCAGCGTGAGTGTTTGCCCGACGGCATCTAAATACACTTCCGTTTTGCCGGAACCCGTGACCCCGAACAAGAGCAGCGTCTTGCCATCGCGGGCGTTCAAGTGCCTGCCAATCGATGCTGCCGCCCGCGCCTGCGCGTCGGTCAGCGGCGGGGCATCGCCCGCGACAAAGCCAAAGAACTGGAACGGGTCACGCCGCATCGGCACTTCATTGTAGGAGGCCAGCCCCTTGTCGGCCAGCGCTTTTGCCGCCGCGCCCGCGCTTGCCCCGACGGCCAGCCCCGACATCGGCATCTTCGCCGTGCTTTCACTTTCGGCGGCGATGAGCGCTTTCAAGAGCCGCGCCTGCCGGGCCGCGCCGGTGCGTTCCAGCCGCGCCGCTTCCTCGCCTGCGATGTCCCGATTGATTGCCAAGCGAAGCAGCCGGACCATCTTGCGCCGGGCGGGGGGCAGCTTGACCGAGCGCTCTTCGGTGACAATGCCTTTCTTGCGAAGCTCCGCCAGCGCCGGACCCGGTTTTGCCAGCCCCAGCGCCTTCGCAAGCTTGTTTGGCTCCGCCGATCCGCCGAGGCCTGCCAGCGCCGCTGCGAGATCGCGCTGCGACACCGCCCGCGACCCGGCCAGCCGTGCGTCCCAATCTTCCGCCAGCGTCAGCGTTGTCTTGATCTGCGACGACATCACATCTGGCACAATTAATCTGAGTGCGTCGCGCCAGTCGCACAGCGTCTGCTCCGTCACCCACTGCCCTAAATCGCGCAGACCCGCATCGAACGTCGGCGCATTTTCGATTTTCGCCGTGACCGGCTTAATCTTTCCTACCATTGCATCGGGGCAGTCGTCTTTAAGACCAATCACATACCCCGCCGCCGCCTGCGCCCCGAATGGAACCAGCACTGCATCGCCTACTGCAAGCAAAAGGCTAGGAGGAACTGAATAGGTCAGCGGCTGGGGCAGCCCCGCCACATCAATTTGAACCACAACATCAGCATAAAGCGCCTCAGATTTTAAAGAAGACTCGCACATGGGAGTCTATTATACACCAGCGGAGGCATGTACTAAAGAAGGCCGGCATCAGGATTGCAATTATCGCATCAGCAGGATTTCGGCACAGAAAGCAAGAACATCCCTCAATGTTAAAAGTATCTGGCGTTTTCTTCCGCGCAGCCCTGGCGGCTTGCCTCTTGGTCCATTTCGTACCCCCGGCATCGGCGCAGGCGCAGCCTGCTGAGGCGCAGCAGCCATACCACTGGCGCAATGCTGCCGTGATTGCCGGCGGTTTTGTGGACGGCCTGATTTTCAGCCCCGTCCAGGACGGCCTTGTCTTCGCCCGGACCGACATTGGCGGCGCGTACCGCCGGGATAAGATGACTCAGCACTGGATTCCGCTGAACGACTGGGCGGGCGGGCGCGACGGTAACCTGCTCGGCTGCGAAAGCATCGGCGTGGACCCGGTCAATGCCAATCGGTTTTACCTGGCGCTCGGCACGTATACGTCCGACGGCAGCACCAACGGAGCAGTTGTGCGAACCGCCGACGGCGGGCGCACTTTCCAGCGAACCGACGTGCCGTTCAAGATGGGCGGTAATGAGGACGGGCGCTCCGCCGGAGAGCGCCTTGCCGTAGACCCGAACAATGACCATGTACTGTATCTGGGGTCGCGCAACGACGGGCTTTGGAGAAGCGCAGACTTTGGCGCGACTTGGGCCAAAGTCCGCGCGTTCCCCGTTTCCGGCCGCACCAACGGCATTGGGGTCATCTTTGAGATTTTCGACAAGGCCAGCGGCCTGCGCGGGCAGGCCACGCCGGTCATCTATGCCGGCGTCTCGCAGGACGGGCCTGGCCTGTACCGCAGCGCCGACAGCGGCGCAACCTGGCAAGCCGTCCCCGGTCAGCCGTCCGGCCTGCTGCCTCACCATGGAATACTTGCCGCCGACGGGTCGCTGTATGTCACTTATGGCAACGCGCCGGGACCGAACGGGATGAGCGGCGGCGCGGTCTGGAAGTATAACGCCAAGACTTCCGCTTGGACCGATATTTCGCCGCAGACAGGCGGCTTCGGCTACGCGGGTCTGGCGGTAGATGCACAGCACCCGCAGGCAGTCA
The DNA here is from genome assembly GCA_964243345.1 of uncultured Armatimonadales bacterium. GTDB lineage: Bacteria > Armatimonadota > Armatimonadia > Armatimonadales > Capsulimonadaceae > JANXMY01. The sequence goes on along the minus strand of CAXTER010000018.1, from coordinate 54,704 downwards.
TGGTGACGACAATGGACCGCTGGAACCCCGGCGACACGCTTTTCCGCAGCTTAAACGGCGGCAAAACTTGGAACGATCTCGGCCCAAAAACGGTGCGTGACTGGTCGCTGACTCCCTATTTGACTTTCGGCAAGCAGACAGCGCGTTTGGGCTGGTGGATGGGGGCGCTGGCGCTTGACCCGTTCCATCCCGGTCATGCCCTGTACGGAACCGGAGCGACAATTTTTGAGAGCCAGGATGTCGTTCAAGCCGACGCCGGAAAAGCCACGCACTGGAACGTCGGCGCGGCGGGTTTAGAGGAAACCGCCGTAATCACTCTGGTCAGCCCGCCCGCCGGCGCACATTTAATCAGCGGCCTCGGCGACATCGGCGGCTTCCGCCATGACAACCTTGCCGTCTCCCCCGCAGGCGGCATGTTTACCAATCCGACGTTCAACAACACGGACAGCATTGACTTTGCCGAAAGTAACCCCATGCTCATGGCCCGCGTGGGGCGAGGCGCACAGGGGCCGAACGGCGCGTTCTCAACCGACAACGGCATCACCTGGACCCAGTTTGCATCCGCTCCTGCCGGCGGAGAAAGCTCCGGCTCAATCGCCGTTTCCGCAGACGGCACGGCACTGATCTGGGTTCCCGGCGGCGGTCGCCGCAACGCCTCTCCGCCTGCTCCGGCATATTCGCGTGATCACGGGGCGACTTGGCAGACCTGCGCCGGAACCACGGGCGAACGGGCCACGGTGCTTTCCGACCGTGCGGCGGCGGGGACGTTTTACCTGCAAACGCCCAGCAGTCTGCTGGTCAGCACCGACAGCGGCGCGACATTCTCGCGCAAGGGGCCGCTGCCGGATGGGACTCGCCATCTTTACGCCGCGCCGGGCCACGCCGGAGACTTGTGGGCGACGGCAAACGGCGGAGTATTCCATTCGACGGACGGCGGCGCGACCTTCGCGCCTGTGGGCGCTGTGGCCGATGCCCAGCAGATGGGCTTCGGCCACGCTGCGCCGGGCCATGTGTATCCGGCGCTGTACCTAACCGGCCAAACTCGCGGCGGTGCGTCCGGCGTCTTCCGCTCCGATGACACCGGGCAAACCTGGGTACGCATCAACGACGACGCGCATCAGTACGGTTACAGCGGCCAAGCCGTCACCGGCGACCCGCGCCTCTACGGTCGGGTCTACATGGGCAGCAATGGCCGGGGCATTCTTTACGCCGACCCAAGCAAATAGAGAAGCCTCGCGCTGAGGAGTGTTGGGAAGCCGCGGCAATTCAATTGCCCGGCTCTCCGCTCCTGCGCCACTTTTGGTTTGCCAGCACGACGGACGTTTCGATTTGGCGCTCCGATACGGTCCAATACTTCTTTAGCAGCCTGTTTTTGTCCTGCGGAGACACTAACTCAAAACCGTGCTTTTCGTAAAAATGGATCGCCCACACCGCATCCGCCCAAGCGCCGATGAGAACCGTCCCGTTTAGTTTCCCAAGTAAGCAAGCGAGCATCTGCCCGCCAATGCCCTGTTTTTGGCTGGCGGAGCGAACGTAAGCGTGCCGGATTAAGGTCACGTCCTGAACCTCCTGAATGCCCATGACGGCAACAAGCGTGCCATCTTTTTCGCAGCCCCAAAACCTAACTCCCGCCTCAGTCTCATGTGTCAGTTCTCCAAAAGACATATAAGGCTCCGAGAGGCAATCCGATGGAATAACACCTTTGTAAGCCTCTGCGCCCTCGTTGATGATAGACCAGACTGCCTCCAAATCTTTGTCAGTGCAAGAGCGAATCACAGCGCTTTACCTCCTTTTATCTTTCTTTTGATGTACTTACCCGGCATTGACGTTTGACAAAGTCGTGCCTGCCCGGTATACTCTTTGCACTCTTTGGTATGGAGGCATTGCATCGTGGCATTAGAACACTTAGACACTTCGGCAGGCAGCGAGATTTGGAAGAAGCGGCATACAGCGGCGCATGTGCTGGCGCAGGCTGTTTTGCAGATGTTCCCGGACGCACGGCTGGCGATCGGGCCGCCGATTGAAGACGGCTTTTATTACGATTTCGAGCTTCCCCGCTCCCTGACGCCCGCCGACATGGCGGAAATCGAGTCGCGGATGAAGAAGATACGCAAGCTTGATTACCCCCTGACCCGCACCGAAAAGCCACGTGAAGATGCGCTGGCATATGAAGAAGCGCGGGGGCAGAACTACAAAGCGGAACTCATTCACGACTTGCCGGAAGGTGAGACGATTTCGTTCTACACCCAGCACGACTTCACGGACTTGTGCCGGGGGCCGCATGTCGAAAGCACCGGGCAGATCGGTGTCTTTAAGATTGACCGCCTCGCCGGGGCATACTGGCGCGGCGACGAAAAACGCCAGCAGCTTCAGCGCATTTACGGCGTCCTGTTTGACACGCAGGAAGAACTCGATGCGTACTATGTGCGCTTAGAGGAAGCCAAAAAACGCGACCACCGGGTTCTCGGCAAGCAGCTTGGACTGTTCGCGTTCAGCGAGGACATCGGCCCCGGCATTCCGCTGTTTCTGCCCAAAGGCGAGAGCATCCGGCACACGATGGAAACGTATGTCCGGGATTTGCAGACGCGCTACGGCTACGAGCATGTCTGGACCGGGCATATCGCCAAAGAAGAGCTATATCGAAAGTCCGGGCATTTGGATAACTACGGCGACAAAGTCGCGGGCGGCATGTTCCCGCCGATGGTGGACCCCGGCGGCGAGCGCATCCGCCTGAAGCCGATGAACTGCCCGTCGCACATGACCCTGTTTAACACGCAGATGCACTCGTACCGTGACCTGCCCCTGCGCTACGCCGAGTTCGCAACCTTGTACCGCTACGAGAAAAGCGGCGAGCTGAATGGGCTAACCCGCGTGCGCTCGCTGACCCAGGATGACTGCCATATCTTCTGCACCCCGGACCAGATTGAGTCCGAGTTTACGCTGGCCCTGAAGCTCATTCGGGAAACGCTGCAGCGGTACGGCTTTGATGACTACTATGTGCGTCTGTCCCTGCGCGACGACAACCCGGAAAGCAAGTTTGTCCGGGACGACGAAAAGTGGAATCTGGCCGAAGCCGCCCTGCGCTCGGCCTTAGACGCAAACGGAGTCGAGTATGTGGAAGCGTCGGGTGAAGCGGCGTTCTATGGTCCGAAAGCCGATTTTCTAACCCGTGACGTTTTAGGCCGCGAATGGCAGATTTCGACCATTCAAGTGGACTTTATTCAGCCGGCGCGTCTCGGCTGCTCCTATATCGGCGAAGACAGCCATCCGCATACGCCGGTGGTCCTGCACCGCGCCGTCACCGGATCAACCGAGCGCTTTCTCGCCATCTTGATTGAGCAGTACGCCGGCGCGTTCCCGACTTGGCTTGCGCCGGTGCAGGCGCTGGTACTGCCGATTGCCGACCGGCACAAAGAGTACGCGGAAACAGTGAAAAAGGCCCTAACGAACGCGGGCTTCCGGGTGGAAGTGGATACGCGGAACGAAAAAGTCGGCAAAAAGATTGCCGAGGCCGAGACGCAAAAAGTGCCGTACATGCTCGTTGTCGGCGACCGCGATATGTCCGGTGGAACCGTCTCTGTCCGTCAACGCGGCGGCACGGACCTCGGCGCACTGAGCCTAGACGACTTTTTAAGCCGCCTGCGCGAAGAAACCAAACTCGAAGTCTCAGAGACAGTATAGAAACAAAAAGCCGGTCAGGCGCTACTCTTTTAAGTATCAGCGCCGACCGGGTATTCTGAACTTCTAATCACAGCGTTCTGCTTGCAGGCACTCAATAAAGAACGCGGCCAGCCTCTGGTAACCATCATCGTTCAGGTGGAATTCATCCGCAGACAGCGCCCCAAAGTTGCCGGCATTAATGCCGCTTCCTGATGCGGCATCCGCAAGTTCCAAGCTGTAGCGTTCTGCGAGGCTCCGCACCGCGCCGTTGTAGTCTTCTAAGACCAGACCAAGAGCGTTTGGCGTTTCGCCGTCCGCCCGGTACTGGCAGGTTGCGACGGAAATCTTTGCCTCCGGCAGGTTTTCAATTAGCCCACGCAGCACCGTGTCATAATCCGAAATAAATGTCCCCGGCTGAAACTTGCCAAGCTCGCCAAGCGGGCAGCTTCGCGCAAAATCATTGGCCCCATACAAAATCACGACCACATCCGGCGCGGCATGAAGAATGTCCGGCACCCGACCAATTCCGCTTTCTTCGTCCGCAATCAGGCCGTCATCGCCGCGCCCAGTCATGGTCGTGCCGCCGATGCCCAAATTGATTTCGTTCCAGCCCAGCGTCCGGCAAATAATGGAAGTAAAGCGCTTGTCCGGTGAAGAAGCCCCCGCGCCCTCCACCGACGACGCCCCAAAAAACACTGCTTTAGTCATTGACCGTTATTCCCGGAACAGGGGACGGTCAATCGGGAAAAGCAGCCAGAAGTAGAGGGGTGTGCGGGAATGAATTTTTCTCACCTTTCCATGAGCTTTGTTGCATAGAATCGCCCCCCAGCCATAAATGACCGGGCTAAAATGTTACAAAGCCCCTCCGGGGCTGGAAGTCTTCAGCCCCGGAGGGGCTTTGCAGCATCTTAGACTGGCCTTTCAAGGCCAGGAATGATCTGTGCATCAATGCCTTCTCTGTCTCACAGCGTCACTGTCTGGAACTCGTTTTCGCAGGGGACGCCGTCGGTCAGCATCAGGGTCTTGGTGGTGACATCCATCACTACTGCCGTGACCGTGATGGCGTGTTTCTCCGGCGGCTCAATTCCAACAGCCGCGTGGCGGCAGATGCCGTAGGGAAAGCGCAGGTGATCCTGCAAGTCGGCCTGGATGTTGGCGATGCTGATTTTGTCCCCATGCTGCGCCAGCAGCTCGCCCATGCGGGAGCGGCGGCCTTTGGAAAACTCGCGCTTGGGGTTCGGCGGCTCGGTGACGCCGATGTCTTCTGGGTCGGTGAAGTTGTTGGTATGGACGAGGCAGCCGCCCTCGCACTCCAAGAGGCGCAGGGAGCCGGGCGCAGCTTCAATGTCGACCACTTTGTCGGGAGTTTGGGCAATCAAAAAGTTTGTGGAGCAGGCGCGGTCTTCGTTGGTTACAACAGAGACCGCGCTGTCAAAGTCGCGGGAGCGCAGAATCTCGTAGCAGCGGACATGGAAGGGCCGCGCAAGCGTGGACCAGTCATCGTCGGTACTCATCATGCCGTTAATCGCAAGCGCAACGCCGAAATTGTTGAAGCCAATCTTACCGCCGACAATGCCGGCTTCGGTGAACGCCAGGACTTCCATGCCGTCAGGGTCAGTTGTATGCACGACGGCCCCCTTGACCTGCGGTATCCAGTCCCAGTTCTGGCCGACCAGCAGATGCCCGCTTTCGGACGCTTCCGGCAGGACGGCAAACGCCGTGCAGCCGTCTACATCCTCGGAAGTCGCATTGGACGAAGCGTTTTTGCCCCATTGAAAGTACAAAATCTCGTAGCGTACCTGAAGCGCGGCAATTTCTTTCAGCGGGAACCCGGAACCGTCGGCGATGCCGCGCATTCCGTCAAAGTACGCCGGGTTCTGTTTAGCGATTGCCTCAGCATAGAGGGACGCCCGCCGCAGGGCTTCCGGCTTCGTGACGCCCGCTTCCTGCTCAAACCGGGCAAAATAGACATCTAAGTTGTGGCCGATGCGCTCCTGAAGCGCCTGCCCATGCTGGACGCCCTGCTCATACGCCGTGCCTGTCAGATGGAGAACTGGTAACATTGCTGCCTCATTTGTTTAGATTGCGCGGGGAAGTCTGCGAGGGAATGAATTCCTCTCGCTGAATATGCACGTCCTTTGGACGATTGGACGAAAAGAACAGCCATTCGGCGCTCTTGCCCTCTCGTCCGAAGGACGCATATATTCAGCGAGAGGAATTCATTCCCTCGCAGACTTCGCTTGCTTGCGCTCTTTTGCATTGTTCTGTTTGCTTCTTATTCCCCGTTTGCCGTGCTTATCCCTGCCGCTGAACTCAAATGGGGTATAAGAACCCGATTGGAGGCGTACCCATGCCAAAATTGCCGACTGTCAGTACCCTATTCAAGAAAGTCCCCAGCCAGGCTCAGGGCGCGTGGCGTGTCTGGAGCCTGTTCAAGTCCCTAAACGTGTCGGACATCGCCGAAGCCGCCGAAAAGCCGTTCCAGATCGTGCTGATAGGTGCGGAAGACCAAACGAACCTGCTGATGGCCCGGCTTGCGTTAGAGACCGCCGCGCCGCGTGATTTAGGACCGTCCGGACCTGCCGACATCCGCGCTTATGTGCATACTGCGGCCACCGAGGAAGATGCGTCGCTGGGCAGCCTGCGCCTGGACGCCGAGTCGCTGACCGCAAGCGAAACCGGGCTGGCCGTGACTCTGGCTGAAATTGTTCGGGCGCACCCGGAGCTGAGGCTGTCGCTGGCCCGGCATTTCCCGGCGTTCCGGCCTGCCGTGGTGACCCAGCTGATCAATGACGCTTCCAAAGAAAACGCGAAACTTGCGCTGCTTTCCGCGCTGCCCGGTGTCATTCCCGTGACGGACTTTTTGCTGCCGGCCACGGCGCTTGGCGACATGGTGCTGCTGACCAAAAATCAGGGACTGCTGCTGCTGTCCATTGCGGCGGCTTACGGGCGGGATGTGGATCTGCGGGCGAGAACCCGCGAGCTGCTGCCGGTGGTCGGCTCGGCCTTCGGCTGGCGTGCGGCGGCGCGTCAGCTTGTCGGCCTCGTCCCCGGCGGCATCGGCCTCGTGGTCAAAGGCGCGATGGCATATGCCGGAACGTACACGGTCGGCCGGGCGGCGGCGGTGTATTACAGCACCGGCCATGCGCTGTCCGGCCCGCGCCTCGCACAGCTTTACAAAGATGCACTGCGGGACGCTTTTGTGCGGGTTCGCTCGCTGCGAAAGCGCCCATTGACAGAGCCGCTCAAAAACGGGTATACTGACGCCCAATTCGGCGAAAGCAACAACTCCGAAAAAACAACTCCGACACAAGGAGACTGAGTCATTTGGGTGATATTGAAGAGATTGTCCTGACACCTGCGGGGTACAAAGAGATTGCCGATGAGCTGGAGACGCTTCGCACGACGGAGCGGCGCGATGTGGCCGAGCGCATCCGTGATGCGATTACCTACGGAGAACTGACCGAAAACTCAGAATATGAGGACGCCAAAAATGCCCAGGCGTTTTTAGAAGGGCGCATTGAAGACTTAAAGCATATTATGCAGATTGCCCGCCCGCTGGACATGGAGGAAATCCCCACGGACCATGTCGGCATCGGCTCTGTCGTTACTATCAACGATGACGACGAAGATTGGGAGTTTACGCTGGTTTCTCCGGTGGAAGCCAACCCCAACCGCGAAAAAATCAGCGATGAGTCTCCTGTCGGCGAAGCGCTGATGGGCAAGAAAGTCGGCGACTCCGTTTCCGTTTCCACGCCTGCGGGTAAAACTCGGTACAAGATCGTCGCAATCCGCAAATAATTCCGAGCTGGGCGGGGTCTTGCCCCGCCCTTTTTGCCGCCTGCACCAAGCGCATGTTAGAAAGAACCCCCCGTGTCTGAAGAAACGACCTTGCCTCAAAACTCTGCGCCCCAAAACTCTGCTGAAGGCATTGACCCCGTGCGCCGGCAAAAACTGGATGCGCTGCGGGCTGCCGGGCGCGATCCGTTTGCCGCCGAGCGCTTTGATGTCACGCACCTTGCCGCCGCTATTATTACTGGCTTCGAGCAGCTCGACACGCAGACGGTCTTTCTGGCCGGGCGCATCACCGCGATCCGGGTGCAGGGCAAAGTCGCATTTTTAGACCTCACCGACAGCTCCGGGCGCATTCAGCTGTATGCCCGCAAAGATGAAGTCGGCGATGCGCTTTTTGACGACATCAAGCACCACCTGGATTTAGGCGACATTGCAGGCGTTTCCGGGTTCGTGTTCCGCACCCAGCGCGGCGAGATCTCGGTGCATGTGCGGGAGTGGACGCTGCTTGCCAAGTCCCTGCGCCCCCTGCCGCTCGGCAAAGAGTATGAAACCGACGACGGCGAAGAAAAGCAGTCGGGCGGGCTGAAAGACCCGGAAATGCGCTACCGGCAGCGGTCTGTGGATTTGCTGGTTAATAAAGCCTCGCGGGAGCGCTTGCTTGGCCGCATGAAGGTTGCCCGTGCCATGCGCGAGTTCCTGGACAGCCGCGATTATTTGGAAGTCGAGACGCCGGTGCTGCAAACTGTCGCCGGCGGCGCGGCGGCGCGTCCGTTCCTGACCCATCACAATGCGCTTGACACCGAGCTGCACCTGCGTATCTCTCTAGAGCTATACTTGAAGCGTCTGATTATCGGCGGCATGGATAAAGTCTATGAGATTGGGCGCGTCTTTCGCAATGAAGGCATTTCGCCGCGCCATTCTCCAGAGTTTACGATGATGGAAGTCTATGCGGCCTATGCCAACTTAGACGACATGATGAGTCTAGTAGAAGGCATGTACCGCCATGTCTGCCGGGCGCTGCATGGAAGCGAGCAGTTCAGTTATCAGGGCCAGGAGATTGACCTTGCGCCGAACTTCGTCCGTCTGCCGATGCTGGAAGGCATTCGGCGTTACGCCGGGGTCGCGCCGGAAGAACTGGAAACATTAGAAGCAGCGCACGCGGTCATGGCGCGTTTGGGCCTGCCAACGGAAAATGAGCCGACTGTCGGCGGCATCGTCGAAAAGCTGCATGAGCGGTTCACCCAGCCGAATCTGATCCAGCCGACGTTTATCACGGACTTCCCGACCGAAACGTCTCCGCTGGCAAAGAAGAGGCCGGACAATCCGAGCCTGACGCGCCGTTTCGAGATTTACATGGCGGGCGCGGAGCTTGGCAATGCGTTCAGCGAAATCAACGATCCTATAGACCAGCGCGAGCGGTTTACAGCGCAGTCTGCATTGCGTCAGGGCGGAGATGCCGAGGCGCATCCGATGGACGAAGATTTCCTGCGGGCAATGGAGTACGGAATGCCGCCGACCGGCGGCTTTGGCGGCGGCGTGGATCGGCTGGCAGTCATTCTCACCGATGCACCTTCCATTCGTGACGTCATCTTATTTCCATTGCTGCGTCCTGAGCGCGTATGATCCCTGCTTCGTCTCGTGTTTTGACCATCTGCCATCAGGGTACTGTATCATAAGAAAAGACCTGCAATATCAAGTTTACTTGCGATACTGCTCATGAAACATAATCCACTGTTGAAGCCCGCCAACTCTCTTGCAGCAGCTCTGCTGATTGCACTTCTTCTTGGACTGTGTACCTGGCTTGAAGTCGAACTGGAAGATATCGCCGGCATTAATCGCCCGTACACGATTTTCTACTTGATTCCTGTTGCCGCCGGGTCGGCTCTTTTCGGCATTTGGGGCGGCATTGAAACAGCGCTCATAGCTGTCGTACTTGCGCGTGTTTACCTGTTTTCCGACAACAAGCATGGCCTGAGCCTGTTCTCTTTTCCGAGCGCGGCTGAGGGAATCGAGTTCGGAGCAATGCTGCTGGGAACGGTTGTTGTTGCGGTGATTACCGGTCGTTTGCGAACAACGCTGACGCGCTTCAATCAGTCCAACGCAGAGCTTCAGCAGACAAACGCAAAGCTGACGGAAAGCGAAGAACAGCGGCGCGTCTTTAACCGTGATGTTTTGCTGGCCGTGACCGGCGGCAAATTGCGCTTAGTCGAAGCCGGTGAAATCCCTCCCGCAGACCTTGCGGACGTTTCCCCAATCCTGACCGTGCCGCTTGCTGTTCCTGCCGATGCCAGCGCCCTGCGCCATGCCCTCGCCAAAATCGGCAAAGACTCCGGCATGGACCCAGACCGCGTCGATGATCTCTGTACCGCAACCACGGAAGCGGCAACAAACGCCGTCAAGCACGGCAACGGCGGCGCAGCCACAGTTTGGTCTGGGGGAGATGCAGTCACAGTTCAGATTGCCGACAACGGCACCGGCATCGCACCGGCGCATCTGGCCCGTGCGACATTGGAGCAGGGCTTCTCCACCCGCATTTCCCTCGGCATGGGCTTCCATCTCATGCTTCAGTCCACGGACACCCTCGCGCTCTGCACCGATGTCCACGGCACAACCATATTTCTGCAAGTTTCCAACAAATCCCGTCCTACTGTTCAAGAGTCTGTGTTAGCCCGCTACGCGAACATCGGCTAACGCTGATGGGAACCGCGCGGCGGAAAAACGCCGTAGCAGGAGTGGCAGCAGACAAGCAGGAAGACAGAAGTAACACAAATTCGGAGAACAAGATAAAATGGAGAATAACATGGCAAAGACCGAAGACCTGAAAGAGGCAGCTCCGGTAACCCGGCGGGAAGTGCTGAAAACGGTGGCGGGTGCGGGGATGGCTCTGCTGCTGGCAGGCCGCGCCTCTGCTGACACGGACAAGTGGACCGCAGTCGGCAAATCGGAGATATTTGCTGCCGGCAAGCCGCAGCGCGTGACGGTGCCGCATGGCGGCGTCCTCTATGTCACCCGTACTGACGCCAAGACTCTAACAGCGGTGTCCGCAAAATGCACGCATCGCGGCTGCGAAGTCGCCTGGACTGCCGACGCAAGCCAGCTTCAGTGTCCCTGCCACGGCGCGGCGTTTGCATCCAGCGGCAAAAATATTCATGGCACCAGCCATCATCTTGATAAGCCGCTGCCTGCACTCGCTTCCCTGCCGGTACGCGAAAAATCTGGAATGGTAGAAGTTAATCTCGGCACCGTTGCCCCGGACGACGTCGAGCCGGAAGGCTACTGAAGCCATTTCACTGAAGCCATTTCACTGAAGCCATTTCACTGAAGCCATTTCACTGAAGCCATTT
>CAXTER010000018.1:0-43805 GCA_964243345.1 uncultured Armatimonadales bacterium | reverse complement strand
CACTGAAGCCTTCTAGCTGGGCCGGAACCAGGCATGTGTCGCCGGCGGCAGCGCAAGTCTGTCGCCGGTCTGGCCGCGCACACCGCCGGCGGTCAGCGTGTAAAGCTGGCCGGGCTGGAGCGGCGCTGTTTTCAGCAGCAGCGTTCTATGGCCCGGTGCAAGCTTCGCTGCCAAAATGCGCGTCCCACTGTCCAGCGCATAACGCGAAAGCTGCACTGCTGTCTGCGGGTCAACCGGCTGATTATAAGTGACGGTGATTCTGCTGCGGGACGCTGTCACCTGGCTAATCGCCGGGATAGCGCTGCCGAGCAACCCGTATACCTGAAGCTGCTTCGAGAACGTGGACAAATATACTTTGCCGTTGACCACCGTCGGAGCGCAGAACTTGGCGAACATTCCGAGGTCGTCACGCGCCGGGTTCATCTTGGAGTCCCACAGCTCATGGGTCAGGTCCGAGGCATCGTAAGCCCGCAGGATGCCCGGAACTGTCTCCCAGTTCGCGTTCGCGTCATACGGCGCGGATGACCAGACAATTCCCGTTCCCGCCTTGCTTCCGTCGGCAGACACCGACAAAAATGCCCCCGGCATTCCGTCCGGCACCGTCACGGCGCTTTCTGAGGCCGGCGCTTCGGTGAACTTTCCGCCAGTCAGCCGGAACGCCATGAGGTGTGCAAGCTCAGGCCAAATATAGACCTGCGGCCCGCCCGGACCGTTCCAATAAACGGGCGAGCCATGACAGTTCCCATGTGTAATTGGGAACGACTGCACAATCTGACTGTCATCTTTGGGTTGATAGTGACCCAGATTATTCTGCCGCATCAAGTACAGCCAGCCGTTTTTGGAGCCGCCTAAAAGAAGACTTGTTCCCGGAATCAGCATTGGGCCGGACGAGCCTACGTCCAGGTCATTGTCATTCATCGATTGCTGATCGTATGGCGCGAAGTAGTCTGCTACTTTCAATCCCCCCGGCTGAGGAGACAGCTTCAGGAAACTGTCGCCGTAATCCGCGCCCCCGGTGTTGGCATCGAAGGTGCCGTTGCCGGTCATCGCATAGATATTCCCTGCCGGATCACTTGCCATGCCCATGCCGGCCTGCCAAATGGAGCCTTCATCGCCGTTGGGCGTCCCATTAAAAACGCAGGTTTGAACGAGCGTGTGAGCATCGTAGCCAAGAATCCAGGGGTGGAACGGCGGACTGTCCGCATGGGAGCCGAACGCTAAGTAAACCGTGCCGTTCGCCAGCAGCAGGGCCGGACGCTGCAATTGCTTCACCGGATCAAACGTCACCACGCCATTGACACTTGCCATACCCGTGCCGCGGACACTGGCCTTGATCTCCACTGGGCTGCTAGGCCGTTCAGCCCCAGTCGTAATGTCCAAAGCGTGCAGCCGGTGAACATACGTCCCATGCTCTTTGGTCTTGGCCTCGACAAAGATTGTGTTCGTCGACGGATCAATGACCGGGGTGCTGGTAATGCCAATCTCCACCCGCATGTCTGTCCATTTAGTTGTGTAGACCTCATCGGCGGGAATAGACGGCCCCAAGTTGACCCGCCAAAACGGCAGGACGGCTTTGGGGTCGTCGGCATCAAACGCATAGACGCTGTTGTGGGCTGTGGCTAAATAAATGACGTTGTGCAGGCCGTGTCCGGGTATCCGCACGTTCGGGACATACAGCGGCTGGGCGTACAAGTAGCCGTCCACATAACGTGTCCAAAGCTTGCCGAAGCGATGGACATTGACGCTGGACGTGTTCAGCAGTGTTTCCCGCAGATTGTCCCCTGTCCGGGCATTGTCGTTATGCTGCGTCAGCACCGCAAGCGGCGGCGTCTGCGCCTGCACCGCTCCCGCCATAAAAGCCGCCCCCATGCCGAGGGCAAGGCTGAAAGATAAGAATTGTCGGGTCATAGTGCTGTGTTTCTAAGTGGCGCTAGGAACCCCGGCACTGGAAGTGCCGGGTGTCCGACCGCTGCTGGTGCATTTTTACACCTCGGCCAGTATTTCTTTGCGCCGCGCGTCAAACTCGTCTCGTGTGATAATCTCTTCGTCCAAAAGCTCTTTCAAGTCCCCAAGCCGCTGCTTCAATGTCCGCGACGCCGGAGCGGCGGCAATGGTCGCCGGCAGCTCCGCCACAGCCGACGACGCGCCGTTTATCGCTGCGCTGCTTCCGGCGATGACTGCCGGAAGCGCCGAGCTTTCCGGCAGTGCCGCCGCCTGCCCGCCGGCATAATTAATCTCTTCTAGATACCCTGTCAAGACCAGGTAATAAGCGTTGTAGAACGCCGGAGGCCAGGCCGCTTTCTGCGCCCCTGCATGGGTCACTAAACGATCCCCCAGCGCCTTTGCGCCTAAATCGCGCAGGCGCTCATCAATGGCGGCGGCGATCTGCGCCTGCATCCGGCGGTCGTCGCACAGCCGCTGCACAATGTCCCGCGCTTCCAGCGGCGGACGGTCCGGGCTTCCCGCTTCCGCCTTGAACCCGGCGATGGGGGTCTCCACCGTGTTGAAGCCGCCCAGCGCATCAGACTTCGGCATTCCGAAGCGGTCCACATAGTTGGCGACAAACTTAATCTGCGTGCGCGTGCCGACACTCGTGTAGCGTGACTCATGCTCTTCCGAAATTACGCCCGATGCCCATCCAACCACGAATGTTCGCCAGGCTTCTTTCTGGTCTTCGGCGGAAGGCGGGGAAATCCGCACCCATTCCTGCACGTCAGTTCGCGTATGGATTGGATTTGCCGCCGCGCCCTGCGACTTTACTTGGTCATACGCATACCGATACGAATCCATTCCCTGCAATAGACGCAAAGGGAAGGCTGCGCGTTCATGCAGAAACAAAACTTGGTCAGGTTCATTGGAATTGGTAATTTGCTGATCTTTGACATTCTGCACGGATTCCATCAGCATCGAGCCGAACCGCTGCTCGCTTTCCGAGCGCGGCGCGGAGCCGTGCAGGACACCGACAATGGTCTGCTCCTTGTTCATGTTGTGCGTGTAGTTCGGCGCGTTTTCTTGAAGGTGCAGGAACGGGCGCGACAGCGAGACGACCCGGCGCAGGGTCTGCACCGTCCGGTCACTGTCTAGGCCATATTTGGCGTAGAACTTGTCCAAGACGCTTTCTTCGGCGACCGGCTGGAAGACCGCTTTTGCGTGGTCTAAGATGACATCACTCAGGCGCATCAGCTCGCCATCCCGGATACCCCAAATGTCGCCGCGTGTTCCCAGCGTTTCCAAAATATCCGAGATTAAGTTGTTGACAACCGTGCTGGATAGGTCCTGTGCGTTGCCGACATAGAACGCATAGCGCTCGTCAATGTCGCCGTCTACGTACCGGTCCTGACCGGTGCTTGCGTCCGTCTCGCGCCGGCCGGGATTAAACAGCACTTCGCCGTTCACGTCCACAGGCTCCTGCACTGCGTGCCGCTCGGCCCGCTCAAACTTTGTTCGCAAGGCATCCATGCGCTCCACATAGCGGTCCATCTCCGCCCGCAGTGCGGCCACCGTCTCGCTCATGTGGGCGTAGAAAGCCGCCGCTGCGCCTGCCGCCTTGAAGTCCAGCGCCTCGGCATCGTAGCGCCGGGCGGCAGCAAGATAAAGGTCTTTCTGCTCGTCAATTTCCTTGCGCTTTGCCCCAGCAATGAGGCCCAGCACAAACTCGCCGGCAAAGCGGTTAGTGGCGCTTAAAGCATCGTCGCGCTGCTTGGCAATCAAAAACGCGCTGCCCTTCAGATCATCCTGCTGCTTTTCAAGCTGAGTGAGGTAAGACCGAAACCGGTCCTGCATCATGTCTAAAGCCGCTGATGCGACTGAGTGCCGGTGGTTTGGATCATTCACCCGCGCCGAGACCCAGTCACGCAGCGCCTTGTCTTTGGCCCGGATTGTCGCGCCCAAATTCTGCTGTATTTGGAACACTGACTCGCCCAAATTTGTTCGCCGCTTTGCCAGCAGCTCCGGGTTCGGGTCGGTGTCGGCGACTTTGGCTTCCGACTCCTTCTGCCGCGTTGTGAGGTAGCCGACGACGTTTCCGTGGCCGGGATAGGCCGTTGAATACTGCCGGTCTACGGCCTGCCAGTAGGCCATCGCGCTGTCGCGCAGGGTTTCGCCTGTCTCCGAGTTCCCAAGCAGGACCTGCCGCTGCACGGCTTCGGGCGTCATGCCGAGCCGACCTAATTCTTGATCCGTAAACGCGCCGACATTGACCGTCCGCTCCAGCGGCGTCGTCCAGCGCCGGACAATGTCGCCGGCTAATCTATTCGCGCAGGCCGTCATTACTTTGTCTTTTGGGAACTGGATCGCAGACAGCCCAAAGCCAAGATAATTCTGTGGGCAGCCCAGCCCGTCAGCCGTGATCAAAAACTGGTCAAAGTTGTTGCGGTTGGACTTCTTCTGCCGCTGGAACTCGGATGTTAAATCCAAGAAAATCGAATGCCCGATCATTTCCACCAAGTCTTTGACCGAATCTAATTGTGCGGCAGGCGATGACGTATCCGCCAAATATGTGTAGCGGAACGGCGGATCGGCATCCTCCATCGGCGGAATGTCGGCTTGATACTGGGCCGTGAACGTCGTGGTCGGGTCCGTGTAGTGATTGAGTTCCAGCAGCGCCGCGTAAGCATTGGGCCGGTTGTCCACGGCTACTGCCTCTGAGTTCGGTGGAATGGAGAACATGCCGACCGTTTCCAGCATCCTTTGATTTTTGAATTTGTTCCGCACCGTGTAGGCCAAATCCAAAAACATCCCCGACCCCGTACCGCCAAGCAGCGACCCGACCACATAAACCGTGATGCCTTCGCCCACTTGCAGCCCGTTCCGAATGGCCGTTTCTTTAGAAGAGTCCTTCGTAATTTGAAGCATCTGCTCTTCCAGCCGTCGGGCAATCTGGTTGTAGTTCCAGAAATACGCCAGCCGCCCCCGCGCCCGGACCGCACCCGCGCCCTGGTCAATGTCTCCCGTCAGGACACGCGGGTCCAGCCAGTTCCGAAGATGGGGATGCTCCCGCAAATTCTTTCTTAACGAATCTACGCCATGCACCGACGTATGGATTTTGTCGGCGTTGTCTAAATTGACTTCATCGTCATAATCCGGGTTCTTGCCGAAAATCGCCTGGTCTGTGTCCAGCAGCAAAAAAGAGACAATCGGCAGCTTGTCTAAAGCCCCATATTTGTCCACCAGCCGCTTCCGAATATCCAGCATGATCTGATGCCCGGTCCCGCCGACTCCAATGATCAGCGACCGGGAGATGCCCCGCAGCCGCCCCTCGTCCGACTGCGGCCCCGTCGTAGAAGCCGCCATCCCATTTGTTCCGTTCGTAACTTGTTGTGTATTGTCTGCCATAATGTTTATACGGATAACCGTTTGCTTAGGATTGTTTACTCGGAAAGGCGCAGCAAAGGCGCTTGCTCGTGTTCGTAATGTACCGGCGGGTCTGCGATTTCTAACGGAACTGCCGCTTCCAGTTCCAGGTGCGCCGCCGCGAGGGAAACCGTCTCGGTGGCGATGCGCTGGATGCCGGTCGCCAGCGCCGCCAGCCCGTCGGGTGCTTGCCCGCCCAAGTTCAGCATGGTCAAGCTCGTTTGGAATGCACTTATCTGCTCGCCGATCTCCCGTCGCAGGGCGCTGTTCCGGCGCAGGAGCAGGTACGTGCGGGCTGTCGTCTCCGCCCGGACGCGCAGGGCTTCCGCCCTGCGTGTCAGACTGTCGGCGATGACCGCGTCCGGCTCACGCTGCGCTTCCGCCGCGAGTGCTTCTGCCTCGGCGCGGATCTTGCCCACATTTCCGTGATCTTCCGCCATGTGCAGCGGCAGCCCTTCCAGCGCAGCGCCGAGCGAGTGCAGCACCGCCCGCAGCATGGCCGCGCCAGCGGCATCGGCGGTTACTTCAGGACGCATTGCCGCCCTGACCAGTTCCAAATATTCCAGCCGGAGCGGGTCGTGTGTTCCGGCCCGCAGCCATTCAATGTCTTCGCTATGGAGCTTTTTGTGGCTGCTTCGGAAGCTGAACCGAGGTGCTGCCACGGCAAGGCCCAGTATAGGCACAAACTCCGCACCTATCAGCAGCTCGTAGATCGGATGACCGCCTAACAACCAAAGTATGACTGCCGTTCCTGTGAAACCCGTACAGAGCATCCCGAAAAACCAGAGGAAAAACTTGATCAATTTGTAGCCGCTGTCGAACATCTGCTGTCCATACCGCGCTGTTTCCGCATCAATCTTCGTCCCACCTGTCCAAAACTGATGCAGCCGGGTCAGCGAGGGCGGGCTTGGACTCATGGACTCGTCGGCCAATCCGACTGTATCAGGCACCCCAGGAGCCATCACTGTTCGCTGCCGGTGACGCAAAACTCCGACGTAAGCCCTGCGCCCTAAATCTTGTGGATAGATGTTCATAGGACTTTCCTCTTAAAGCTTACGCCGTCTTGCGGCGGTTCGGTACAACAGCTAAAGTGGCGGCTTTTATGTTTGGCTTGAGTTCCATTGTCAAATTATGGCTGCTCCTCAGAGGGAAACCCGAACGGCCTGCGCTTCTTCCCTGCTTTGAACCGGCTGGCTCAGAAGCGTGTCTACTTCGGTGCGGGCTACCGTCACGGCATTTGCTTCCAGGGCGACGCGATGGATGCTGGCGGCGAGGCCGGACAATTCCGGCGTGGACTGCCGCCCGCCGACTTGCAGGGCGGTCAGGCTTGTTCCAAGCGCCTGTATTTGTTCGCCGACTTCTTCGCGCAGCGCTCGGTTCCGGCGCAGCAGCAGCAAGGTTCGGGCCGACGTGTCCGCCCGGCGCAGGAGCGACTCGGCGCGTCGGCGTCGGCTGGCCGCGACCACGGCATCGGCCTCTCCTTGCGCGTTTTCAATTTGTGCCTGCGCCTCTGCCCGAAGCGCTTCCGGGTCATCGGTAACAACGGCTTGTTCCAGCGGCAGGGCTTCCAAAGCGGTTCCAAGTGCGGTGATTGCTTCACGCACTTCCCGGTCTGCTGCCTCATCTTTAGTGGCTGGCAGTCTGATGACGGATAGCGCCAAGTCCAGGTAGCTCTGGATAAGCGTGTCTTTTGCTCGTGATTTGACAGTTTGAATTTCGTAGTCTGAAATTGGACTCCGACTATTTCTGCCTAGTACAAGAGCTTTAGCTGAGGCGTACCCATAGACACTACCGAAAATGACTGTGAAAAGGCCTGAAATGCAAGCAAGCAAGAAGCTATGGAGACCACACAATAAAGCTGTCATTCCAAAGCCGCCAAGCCCCCAAGCGCCAAAGCTGCTTAAACTTGAGGCCTCTCGCGTTGCGGACGCCATTTGAGCGCGGGCCACTTGCACTTCCCGGCTCACCCACTCGCCTAAATCATTTGGGTAAAGATTCATAAAAACGCTTTATGTCAAGCCGTCTTACGGCGGTTCAGAATGACCACTAAGAATGCGCCGATGGCGATGGCTTCTATGCCATAGCCGATGGGCCGCGTTTCGTCGCTGAGTAGGAACAAGTACCAGGCCAGGCCGCAGAACGCGAGAATGCCGATGAGAAGCGCAATCCGGGCAGCGGCGCTGGGGTCGCTCTGCTTGTTGACGGCGCGGGCGATCATATACACGACGAACGGCAGAAAGAACAGAGCGATGACCAGCCCGACGGCTAGAACAATGTACTTGACGATTGGGTTGGGGGACTCAAAAGTCAGCTCGCCGCTGCCGGCAGGGTAGCGGGCGACGCCGCCGGTCGCCGACGTGACCTCAAAATGGTATTGGTACTGGCCGCTCTGCTGTGGGCTGAAGTCCCAGGAAATGTCTTCCCCGGCGGCGGGATTGCCCTGCGGCTTCTGGGCCTTCTGCACGGCCTGACCGTAAGGGGTGTCCACCACCATCTGAAGCGTCGCCGGTGGGTCGCTCTCAATCTGAGTGTAGGTCAAGTGAAACGTGTAGTTATGGCCCGGCACAACGGATGTGGGAAGCTCACCGGCGGGGGCAAGCGTCGGCGGCGCGGCGAAGGAGCAAGTGTTCAGTGTCAGCAGCAATAAGACAAGCAGCCATTGGCAAATGGAAAGGAATTTCAAGGACACGCGGCCTCCTCGGCAGGAACAGGATGAAGTCTGGTATTTCTACGGTTTCTTCTCCTTAATTGTGACACATAACGGAAAAAAAGGTTGCAACGGTTCGGTTTGCCACAAATAAAGAACCCACCCCGCGATACGAAGTAATGCCGTAGGGCATACAAGTCGCGACCCTCCCGGAGCGGGAAAGGCTAGAATTTTGGATGCAGGCGTAGGGGCGCTGCTTGCCGCGCCCTCTTTGTCTGCCTCTTTGCCTGCCTCTTTGCCCTTCCCTAACAGGGGCCTTCCAGGTAGCCAGTGCTTAGGGAGCGAGGAACGAGCGGGAGGAGTTCCTAAAACACCGGCCCGTGCGGGTCCATCACCGTGATTCGATGCTCGCGCTCCATCTCTGCCGGCGTTGCTGGAACGGAGACACGCAGCTCGTCGCCGACGCGCAGCGGAGCGGGCTGCTGCAACAAAAGGCCGTTGTGGAACAGGGTTGGGGAAGCGTCTCCGGCTGGTGCAGCCGGGACAAGCGACAGGCCGCCGCGCTCGGCTTTAATCAGCGCGGCAGGCGCGGTCAGACCCATCAGAGGAAAGATGTCCTGGCTGCCAGGCGCCGAACTCGGTGCACCGCCGAGTGCAAGTGTCGCGCCGGGCGTCAAGCGATAGTCACGCGGCAGGGTTTTTGGGCCGAGCCGCAGACGCACCGGAACCGGGCGGCGGCTCAGAAGATACCAGACCAGCAGGGCCAGCAGCAGGACCGCGAAAATGCCGCCGAGAATGAGCGGCAGGAGCGAATGCGGCGCGGCAGTCCCCGATTCGGCCAGGACCGTCGGCGTTTCGGTCGTGCCGGAGGCGTCGCTGTCGCCTTCGCCGGGGCCGACCGGCAGGCGCTCCACCGGGCGGCCTGTGGACGCAATTTTGACGCCGACGCCGTATTGATGCAGGCAGCCTTTGCGGACCAATTGGCTGAGAAGCCGCTCATAGTCCTGATTTTCAGGCGAGTTAGGATAAACCGTCAAGCCTTTGAGCGTGTAATAAGCACGGTACTTGGGATAGTTTGGGTCAGTCAAATCGGGACGGTCGTTGAACGAGTCCGTCAAGAGGACAACGACTGCCGGGCAGAGACGCTCCCGTGCGATGATCTTCAGCGCTTCATGATGGGGCCAGCGGATATTGGTGCCGTGCCCCGGCGCAGGCGCAGTGGGAAGCTGGTCAATCAGCGTGTCGGCATCGGCGGGGCCTTTGATCTTGGTGTCAAAGACTGTCTTGTAGCCGGTGCCGAAGGGAATCAAGATGACCCGGTCGCCAGGGGAGCAGCCGGAGCGAAGCAGGGTGGCGGACGCCGCGCGTTCTTCCGAAAAGACGCCGCCATGCCGGGTGCTTTCGGTCACGTCAAACACTAAAATCAGCGTTTTGGCGTGAAGCGGCTTGATTTGGGCGGCAATGGCGTCTGGGGAGAGGCCCGTCGGCGCGTCCTGAGCAAAGGCAGGAACGCAGAAGAAAAAGAAAAGTGCGGCGAGAAATGCCTTCATAAAGTCCTCAGAAAAAGTACCCTGCCCTGAACGGCAGTGCTTCGAAAGCGCAAGTCCCTGCCTTCGCGGGCATCAGAGGCCTAACTTAAATCTTCGCCCACGCAGGTGGGTGCTTGCACGTTCAAAGCACGGGGGTTCAGCCCCGTGTAAAAAAGCTCACAAGTTCCTCAGCACCAAAAACGCCATTCCGCACAAAGCAAGAACGGCGGGAATGCAGCCGGCCCTGCCGGGGCCAGGCGGCAGGGCGTCTTCCCCGCCGCGCACGACCCGCACCCGCACTTCGCAGGACATATCTCGCCAGACCGGCTTTGGGCCAAGCAGCGTGTCGGTCGTGATGCTCGTCGTGAACGTCACCTGCCCCGTATAGTCGCCGCCCGCGAGGCCCGCCGCGTCAAGCGCAAAGCCCAAAAACCGTGTTTCGCCCGGCTCAATCCAAATCGCCCGCAGGTCGCCCGGATAAGTCAGCCACTTCGGGCGCGTGTGGATGCGCTCAATCCGCAGGCGCTCCGGGCCGATATTTTGGACGCCGAGATGGACAACGCCCTGCATTCCGTAGCGCACCCGGCCGGGGTCCGGGTCCTGCACACAGGCAATACCCGGATGCTCGCCAGTCTGTACTAAAGGGACATGCGGCAGGCCCTCAGTCAGCGGCACATTGGGTGTGTCTAAATCTTCGCCGGCGGCTTTGACTAACACCGGAAGCGTGATGGCCTGCTCAGACCAGGCCGTGCCGGACAGCGGCGCAAGAGTCGTAAGACCGTCGCTGGATCGCACCGTCAGGGTCGCGCTGTATGCGCCGGGTGTCAGACGCGCTCCGCTGAGAGTCCACAGCAGATCGCCGCCGGTGCCGGGTTCCAGCGTCACCGGCGTGAAGCCGTTCGGCAGGTTCAGCCAGATGGCGTCGGACGTGACCGACTGCAAGCGCAGCGGGCTGTCGCCGTCGTTATCCAGAGACAGCGTCACCGCCGTGCCGCCGCCGGGCGTAATCGTTGCCGTCGGCGGGGATACGGCGCACACCAGCCGAGACCCCAAGCGAGGCTGAACATTATTTTCGGCCTCTAAAGCATCGGCATTGAAGCCGAGCAGCGCAGCCATGCGGGCGATGGCGTCCAGCTTGTAGCGCAACTCTTCGGCGGACTGCGTCGTTTCCTCGGTTTCCTGAAGGTTTCGCAGAAGACGCACCCGCGCTGCCGCTCCCGCTTCGTCCCCTTCGGGACGGGCCGGCAGAAAGTCTTCGTACAGCCGGCAAAGCTGGGCGAAGTCCCGGCGCGGCACCGTCTCTTCCGGCGTCCGCTGGGCCGCAAAATCCGACAGCAGGGAATACGCCGGGAACTGGTCCCCGGCAAGCACATTCTCCGCCGTGACCGCGCCGTGAGTGAGGCCGGCGCTGTGGGCATAATCGAGAGCGTCCAGCAGCGGCAGCAGCCGGGCATGGAGGCGGTCAAAGGCCCGCTGGGACTGATCGGAGAGCGCCGAGCGCAAGCTCTTACCGGGAACCCAGTCTCGTACTACATAAAACCCGTCGCCGTCCCGCAGCCACCGCCGGGTCGGCACAATGCGCGGATGCTGCAAGGCCAGCGCCTGCGTCGCCCGCGTCTTTGCGCTGTCCCCCGGCAGCCGCTTGATCAGCACTCGCCGCCCGCTGCCGGGTTCCCGCGCCATCCACGCCGCCGCGCCGGGCGTGGCGGTCGGCACCGGGACCACTTCTTCAAATTGTGTCAGCACCCGGTCGGAGATTACATCGGAGATTACAGCAGCCATAGAGGAATTAGTATACCAGATGCAGGGCCGGGTGGCTTAGTGCCTGCGGCACTTTGGGTAGAAGTGGGTACAAAACGCCTGGAGGCTGATGCCATGATTGTTCAAGATTTGATGACAGAATACCCTGAAGCGCTGGGGCCAAACGACTCGATCCAAAAAGCAGCGAAGCTGATGCGCGACCATGATTACGGCATCATCCCCATTTTAGACGGTATGGACGCGCTTGTCGGTGTTGTAACCGACCGGGACATCGTTGTCAAGTCTCTTGCGAGCGGCCACGGCCCGGAAACGCCGCTGCGCGAGTGCATGTCGGTCCAGCCGGATACGGTCCCGCGCGACCTGCCCATCGGCGAAGCCCTGCACCTGATGAATGCCCGCCAAATCCGCCGTGTCCCCGTGGTAGAAAGCGGCCGCTTGGTTGGGATGCTCTCGCTGGGTGACATCGCCAAAAGTCAGGTTCCCGAAGAGGTCAAAGCAAAGTCTCTGGAAGCCGTTTCCGCCGGCGGCAATGACCTCCGCATCGGCGCGGACTTGCCGGAGGCGTAAGGAGATAAAGGAGCCGTGGGTATGAAGCCCACGGCTCCTTTATCTCCTTGACAAACCCTCTGTTCCCCGGTAAACTCGCCCCATGACCACGCCCAAAATCGCGGCAGCCTTGCGCGGCGGCTTGATTGTTTCCTGCCAGGCCCTGCCCGGCGAGCCGCTGTTCGGCGCAGACATCATGGCCCGTTTGGCGATTGCCGCCGAGCGCGGCGGAGCCGTGGGCATCCGTGCGAACAGCCCTGCCGACATCGCCGCGATTCGGGCCGCGTCGCCGCTGCCGCTGATTGGCCTCTCCAAAGTAGATATGGCAGGCTTTGACGTGTATATCACGCCGACCCTTGCCGATGCCGTTGCTGTCGGCGAGGCCGGGGCGGACATTATCGCTCTGGATGCCACGGCCCGCCCGCACCCGGAAGGAACACTGGCGTCGTTCATTCAGCGTGTCCAAGAAGCCACCGGCAAGTTAGTTCTCGCCGACATTTCCACCTATGACGAAGCGTTGGCGGCGCAGGATGCCGGGGCGGACTTTGTTTCCACAACCATGTCCGGCTACACGCCGTACAGCCCCCAAGCCGAAGCGCCTGACCTAGACTTAGTGCGCCGCCTGGCGTCTGCTCTTTCCATTCCCGTAATTGCCGAAGGCCGGATTGCGACGCCGGAGCAGGCCCGCGCCGCGCTGGACGCCGGAGCCTGGGCGGTGGTTGTCGGCGGGGCCATCACGCGCCCGCAGCAGATTACTGAGCGATTTACACGAGCGATCCAAAGCCAGTGATTTATCTCGGCATTGACATTGGCGGCACGAAAATTGCCTGCGGCCTTGTTTCGGACACGGGCGAAGTTCTGCGCCAAGTTCGGTGTCCGACGCCGCTCACGGGCGGCACCTCCATCTTAGACGCGGCGCTGAGTTTAGCTGCTAATTTCCGAAACGAGCCAATCTCTGCCATCGGCATTGGTACCGGCGGACAGGTCAACGCCGACTTAGGCATCATCGCCTCGGCAACGTCTTTGCTGCCCGGCTGGGCGGGAACCGAGGTCAAAGCCGCGTTTGAAACAAAGTTCGGCCTGCCTTGCTTTGTCGACAACGATGTCAACGCCCTGGCTGCTGGCGAGCATCGCTTCGGCGCAGGCCGCAACCTGCCAACCGTTGTTTACCTCGCTCTCGGAACCGGCGTCGGCGGGGCATTACTGATTAATGGCCGCCTGCACCACGGAGCGCACTGGACCGGCGCGGAGTTCGGCCACCTGCTGCTGACACTGGGCAAGGACTCGCCGCGCCGGACGCTGGAAGAGTTCGCTAGCGGCCCCGGCTTGGTCCAGACCTACCGCGAAGTCAGCGGCTTTAATGGGGACATCACCGGCGAATCCATTGCCGCCGAAGCACGCCAGAATCCCGAAAGCCAAGCCGCGCTTGCTGTTACCCGCACCGGCGAATATCTCGGCTGGGGTTTAGTCAGCCTTGCCAATATCATAGACCCAAACCTAATCGTCATCGGCGGCGGTTTGGCTGCGCTCGGTGATAGTCTGCTGGACCCGGCTCGGCGTATCCTATCCTTTCATGCGCTTCCCGGCCCGGCCCAATGCCTTGTCATACCCGCCGCGCTTGGCCCAAATGCCTCTCTCATCGGCGCGGCGTCACTTGCAATGGGAGAGGCAAACAAATGACAAGCGCAGTGACACTGCGGCCTGCGACGCCTGCCGACGCCGAGTTTGCGTTCCAAGTCTGGAAGGCCGCAATGAAGGCGTATGTTGACGCCGCTTGGGGCTGGGATGAGAACGATCAACGACGCCGTCAGCAGGAAGAGTTTACCGCGAACCCACCTCAAATTGTGGAAGCGGACGGTCAGGCCGTCGGGACTCTGATCGTGAAGCATGACCCCGGCCATATTTACCTTTCGGGCCTTTATCTTCTGCCTGAGTACCAACGACAGGGGCGTGGTTCGCGCATTCTTGAAGGTCTACTCGCAGAAGCCCAAGAGCACCATCTGCCGGTTCGCCTTCGTGTCCTGAAAGCCAATCCGCAAGCACGGAGTCTGTATGAGCGAGTGGGTTTTGCGGTGACTGATGAGGAGGAGCATTCCATAGTGATGGAAAAGGTGGGAAACTATGTCTGAAGAACGTGTTGCCGTCAAAGTCGTCAGCGTCACGACCATCAAAGATGAGTTTGAAGTGACGACACAACTGGTGACATTGCAAGACGAAGCAGAGCGCCAAGTGGAAATTTATGTCGGCAAGCATGAAGCGCAGGCTCTCGCGGCGGGCCTGCAAGGGTATGCTCCCGACCGGCCCGGCACCTATGATGCACTGCTGTCTGTGCTGTCGGCAGCGGGGGCAATTGTTGAGGAAGTCTGCATCAGCGACATTCACAACGAGACGTTCTACGCACTGGTCAGCGTGCGAGCCGACGGCCAGGTGCAGGAAGTGGATATGCGTCCAAGTGACGCGCTGAACGTCGCTGTTCGGACTCGCTGCCCGCTGTTTGTTAGCGAGCAAGTCTTTCGCTCACTTCTGGAAGCGGAACCTGCTGTAACCCAAGCCGCCGAAAGTCATTCCGTGACTGTGACAAAGGCCCCGGAGGTTATCACGCTGTCCGCCGCCGAAGTCAGCGAGGAACTGGCGCAGATGTTCACCGAAGACCAGTCGGACCGCACCGCGCAGTTAATTGACTGGGACACAGTGAGGCCGCGTGACGCGGCACGTCTGGGGCGAGTCAAGCAGTTGTATCACGGTCAAGCGATACAGTCCGGCGAGAACTATTACCATGCCGCGCTGATATTGCAGCACTCCTCGGTCGCGGAAGATCATCTGCTGGCCCATGAGTTCTGCATCGCCGCCATCAGTCAGGGAGTAGATGTGGCTAAGTGGGACGTCTTGTGGCTGGCGGCGGCGAGCGAAGACCGCTTCCTGATGAACATTGGACGCCCGCAGCGGTTCGGGACGCAGTACCGGAGCGAAGGCCCCGGTGGAGCAATGACTTTGTACAACGTCGATGCGGAAGTGGAAGATAGCCTGCGGAGAGCAATGAATGTGCCGCCGCTGCTTCAGGCGAAGGAGTGAGAGGTCCGCAGGCGAAGGAGTGAGAGGTCCGCAGGAACAGAAGTGCTTTCAGGCCGCTCTTGCGAGGGGAACTTTGGAGGAAGACCGGCGCACAGAAACAAAAAGCTGGGCGATCTGCGGGTCAAACTGGGTTCCGGCCCCGCGCATAATCTCAGCCAGCGCTTTGTCTTCGGTCATGCCCTTGCGGTAGGGCCGGTCGGTTGTCATGGCGCTGAAGGAGTCCGCGACAGCCATAACGCGGGCAATCAGCGGCGTCTCCTCGCCGCGTCTTCCTTCCGGGTAGCCGCCGCCGTCCCAGCGCTCATGGTGGAAGCGCACTGCATCCAGCGTTTCTTCAAAGCCCGGCACGGCCTCGACAATCACCGCGCCCATTGCCGGGTGCAGCCGCACCGCCGCGTATTCATCTTCGTTGAGCCGGCCCGGCTTGCGAAGAATGAAGTCGGGAACACCAATTTTACCGAGGTCGTGCAGCAGGGAGGCAACTGCAACCGTGCGCTGAGTGTCGGCGTCCATCCGCAGCGCTTCGGCGATTTGGAGGCTGAATGTCATCACATCTTCCGAATGCCGTCCGGTGTAGCGATCTTTATTGTCTACCGCCGCGACAAGCGCATCCAGCATGGAAAAGCCTTCCAGATGCTGGGAAAAACCGGTTCGAAGACGCTGCACCTGGTCATTGTCGCTTCCGCCGTTCTTCGCCTGATACAGACGGGCATCGGCAAGCGCCAGGGCATCCAGGCGTCCCGCACGTTCTTCGGGAAAGACTGCCGTGCCGACAGAAAGCTGCAACGGAATGGCGACATCATGGTCCGGCGGGCAGTAGGCCAAGCTGTCTAGGGAAGACTGCAGCCGGCCAAACAGCCTCCCGGCCTCGTCCCGGCCTACGCCGGGCAGCAGCAGAGCAAACTCATCGCCGCCGAACCGTGCGAGGGCGTCACCGGACCGGCAGCAGGTTTGGAGCGCTCCTGCGACCTGGCGCAGCACGTCGTCGCCGGCCAGGTGTCCATAAGCATCGTTGAAGAACTTGAAGTTGTCCAGGTCAACGAGCGCAACTGTGAGAAGCTGCCCAGAGCGCTCGGCGTCGGCAGCCGCTTCCTGAAAGCGTTTGTGGAAGACACGGTGATTAAGCAGGCCAGTGAGCGCGTCCTGCTCGGCCAGCGCCGTCAGATGCCCGCGAATTTCTTCCAGCTCGGTGATGCGCTCTTTGAGATCGGCAATCAGACGCTGCATTGCCGCCGCCTGCCGGACCAGCACCAGCACTACCAGCAGCCCCGCGCCGATATAGACGCCGGGTTCCAGCGACTCGTCGCCGCGATGAATGTGAGTGTAGATGGTGAGGGCTGCCAAAGCCGGCATCAACGCATAGGGGAGCAGCGAGCGCCAGAGCAGCGGGATCGTCGGCCGGTCGTCGGCTGTGTCTGCCGAAAGTCCCCGTACCAGCCCAGCAGCTAATCCGACAAACAGATAACCAAGCGGCCAGCCCACGTCGGCGACGCAGCCGGTCGCGTAAGTTCCTTTCAGCGTGAGATAGTCAAAAACGGTGTCGGCCACGATGACGCTGACCAGGCCAAGCGACAAAGCCGCCACGACAGAGCGCGGCACGCTGTCCCGCCTTTGGGCCATGACCAGCAGAAGTGAGACAAGCAGGACCAAGTCGCCGATCGGGTATGCTGTTCCCAGGACTTTTGCCAGCACTGTTTCCGCCCCCTGCTGCAAGGTCGGCCCCAGCACGAAGTACCAGGAAAGTGTCACTAAGGCAGTCAGCGTGATCAGGCTGTCCAGAACAACGCGCCAGCGCACATCCGGCGGCAGCCGGCGCGTGGGCAGTCGAAGGATGCCGACAAGCAGCAGAGGATATTGGAGAAGAAACCCGGCATCGGCCCAGGACGGAAACGGCGTCGTCTGATGCAGCACAATCTCGTAATAAGACCAAATTGTCTGGCCGACTCCATATGAGAACACGCCGAGGCCAAGCAGCGATAGTGTCCAGCGCCGCGAGAGGCTTAACGCGGCCGGGTTGTCTGTCTCGGCTTGAGCGTCCCTTTGCAGCGCGGCGGCAAAGCACCACCACGCCCCCAAGAAGCTCATCACGATCTCGCTCACATTGTCCACTTTGGAAGTCAGGCTTGCCCCGCCCGGCTTGAAAAGCAAGCACAAAGCGAGCAGGCCATTGGATGTCAGAAGAATCAGGAGACGACGCCCAGCCTGCGGATAAGCCCGCAGCCAGGATGCCGAGCGAGAGAAAACAGCGGGAGCGCGTGACGACTGTAATAGAATGCGTCTCATAGTTTAAGGCAAAAGCATTAAGAACCTATTTCAAAACGCCCCCGGCCCCCAATAATGGGGGAGCATGAAGCAGTTTTTTTCGTCCGGTTCCCCCATTATTGGGGGCCGGGGGGCGTTTTGAAATACATTTTAAGCGTTGTTGGAATTATCGGCAAAAACGGAGCAATCTTTATGAAAAATAAGAAGAATAGGATTTTCCATGACTGATATGCTGAGAATCGCTTTAGTCCCATTGGATGAGCGGCCTGTCAACACGCGCTACCCGCAGATGCTGGGGGCTATCGGCGGCGCGGAGGTTCTGCTGCCGCCTGCGGAAATGCGCGGCTTGCAGCGTGTGCCTGCCGATGCGGACGCTGTGGCGGTGTGGCTTGGGGATACTGCAAATACTGCCGATGCGGCGATTGTTTCCTGCGAGTATCTCGGCTTCGGCAACTTGATCGCGTCTCGCATTTCTCAGGACAGCGCGGCGGAGGTGCTGGCGCGTCTGCGTCTGCTTGCCGAGATTAACCCAACCTGCCCCGTCCATGCGTTTTCGCTCATTACCCGCGTTTCCAATGCCGACGACGCCGTGGAAGAGCCGGAGTATTGGGCGGAGTGGGGGACGACGTTCTACCGCTATGCGCGTCTGTCTCATCAAGCGGAGCGCGGGGAGCTTGCCGATTTAAGTGCGCTGGCTGAGCTAGAACAGCGGCTGCCGCAAGCCCTTAAAGCCGATTGGCTGGTGCGGCGTCTGCGGAACCACACGGTTAATTTAGGGCTGCTGGACTTAGCGGCGCGGGGCGCAGTTACGTCGCTGCGGCTGACATCCGACGACACCAGCCTTTACGGCTTCCCGTCACGGGAACGGGCCTGGCTCTCCGGCTGGCCTGCGCTGATTGGCCCGGCGCTTTCGGAGCGCGTGCTGATGCACCCTGGCGCGGATGAAGTCGGCTCGGCGCTGCTGGCGAAACTTTTAATGGAACACGCCGAGAAAACGCCGCGTGTTTACGTCGTCTACAGCCACGCTGGCGGCGAAGAATTAGTTGCGCCTTATGAAGACCGTCCGGTCCGCGAAACGGTCGAAGGCCAAATACGCGCCTGCGGCGGGACGCTGGCCGAAAGCGTTTTAGACTGTGATTTAGTGCTGGGCGTCGCCACGCCCGTGCCGGGCCGCTCGGTCTGGCAGCCTGAATACTTGGCTGATGACCGAGAAAGCCGCCTTGCTGAATATCTCGGCTTCCTTGCCGCGCTTGCCGATGCACAAGCCCAAGACGTTCCCACCGCGCTGGCCGATGTCGCGTACCCAAACGGCTCCGACCCGCTGCTGATGCCCCTGCTGCTGGAACCTGCACCGCTTAATCTGGCGCGACTGGCAGCTTACGGCGCATGGAACACGGCAGGGAATACGCTGGGCGTTGTCGTCGCGCAGGCGTTCTGCGCGGGGCTGGTAGGAGAAGACGCGGGCCGGGCAGACGCCCAGCAGAAGTTTCTCACGCATCGCTTTTTGGAAGACTGGGCCTACCAAGCCGTCGTGCGCCGGGAAGCGCGGGTGGAAGCCGAGCGGCTTTGGGGGCGGCGCGAGCCGGACGCGAACAGCCCTGAAGAACAAGCGCAGCTTTGCGCGTTCATTGAAGCGCGGCTGAACGAACACTTGCAGCTGCTTCAAGTTCACGGCGTCGGCGTCAGCTTACAGATCGCGCCCGGCAGCGTCCGTCTGCCCTGGCAGCGGACATTTGAAGTTGATTTCGATTTAGCCTGAGCATTACCTAAACCGCTCAGTCGTGGCGGCTATTCGCTGCGGCGAACCGTTCCAGCAGCTCCAGCAGGCTGCCGCGAATCTCCACAGAGATTTGGCGAGACTCTTCTGCCGCTGCCCGCACCTCTTCCCCTGCCTGGCGCAGCGCTTCTGCGGTTCCGCGAGCCTCTTCAGACGCCGAGCGCAGCATCTCGGCAGAGCGCCGGTACTCTTCCCCCGCCTGCCGGTATTCTTCCGCGGCCTGCCGCAGCGCTTCTTCCTCCGCGCGGTGAGCCTCGGCTGCCGCGCGGCGCACTTCTTCGCCGGTGCGCTTCGACTCTTTGCTTGCGCGTTCGCCTTCGGCTTCTTTGCGGCTTGTTTCAGCTTCCCGGCGCATTCCTTCGCCGCCTTCACGCACTTCTTCGGAAAACTCGCGTTTTCCTTCGGCTTCGTCCTTGTCGTTGTCTGCCATGACGCTCTTAAACGCTTTCCGGGCGGCTGTTTTGCTTGGCCCTTTCGATGTCCTCCTGAGTTTCTAAGGCTGCCGCGTCCATCTGCTCCGTAACCAGGCGCGACGCTTCTTCCGATGTTCCCGCCGCTTCCAGTGTTTCTTCCAATCGGCTCTCAAAAGTCGCCAAGATTTCATGCGGGTCTACGGTTTTTGTCAGTGCCTCGGCTTCCAAATCAATGCGGTTATGGACGCTCGGCATATCTCGCCGCAGCTCTTCCAGCAGATCAATGATCTTCGCCGTGCGCTGCTCGGTCAGCAGACTCATTTGCAGCTCAAGCTGCTCCCGCCGCTCCGCCAGCTTTCCCTGCCGGTTCTGCGTAATCAAAATCACGGAGGTCATCAAGAGCGCCCCCAAGCCAATCGCTCCTTGCAGCCAGGCAAACGGCGGGTCATCAAAACGCGGCAAATGCAGCAGCGGCGCAGCGGCGTTCACTCCCATCCATAAGCCTGCCCCGACCAGAATGCCGTAAAAGAACTGCGGACGCCCTAGCCGCGCTGTCAGCGCCTCCACCGTGCGCTGGTGCATGTCCACCTGCTGCTCGGCAAGCGCATGAAGCGCAACCACCGCATCTATGTTTTGGTTGATTGGATCAGGAACCGCCAGGGCTGCATCTTTACGCCCGCGCCGAAGTCTGAATGGCATTCAGTTTTTCCCGCTCTGTCTGTTCACTCGGTTTCCCATGGTACACTATACCAACGCGCCTCTAATGTCAAGCGTCCGCTCATAAAGCGCGGAGACTCCCCAGAAACCTCGCTGGAAAGATTTGCAATGAAACTTCTACTCCTGCCGCTCCGGCGGCAGTCTCCCCGGTGCGCGGCCTGCGCCGCCGTTGCCCTCCTCGCGCTTGCCGTCTATGGCTGCGGCGGCTCGTCAAACAGCAGCAATGGAAATATGCCCGCCAGCAGCGTCAGCACGACAACCACCGGCAACACAGGCAGCGGGGCAAACGATGGCCCGCCGACTGTTCCGCCCGGCACACTGCTGGCAAATGCCGCTCTGCCGCTCGGAACCTGGGGAGGACAAATCCTTGTTGATACCGGCGGCTTTCCTACCACTTTAACCGTGAGCAGCAGCGGCATTCTGGTTACGCTTCCTTGCGGCCAGCTGGTTTCCTACGCAAAGCCTATCGCGCTGGATTCCACCGGCAGCTTCAATGTCCAGGGAACTCTTGTTTCCGGCGGTGCAGGGACCGGTGCAACCCCCGTGATATTGACCGGACAAGTCGCTGTCAGCACCACGGGCGGGAAAAGCACGACAATTATCTTTCTTGGTGTCAATGATCCAGGCGCACAATCGGGAAATGGAACCTACGAACTCGTACTTGGCGTCGCCGCGCCTTCTACCGGCGTGAACTGCCCCTAGTCAAGCGTCTCCTGAACCCATAAAAGCCGGGGATCGTGATGATCCCCGGCTTCTTTTGATCTTTCTTATAGATGGG
Source organism: uncultured Armatimonadales bacterium (assembly GCA_964243345.1). Classification (GTDB taxonomy): domain Bacteria; phylum Armatimonadota; class Armatimonadia; order Armatimonadales; family Capsulimonadaceae; genus JANXMY01. The sequence continues at coordinate 22,951 of CAXTER010000018.1, read as the reverse complement.
CAGTAAGGGATTCGAACCCCTGACCCCTTCCGTGTGAAGGAAGTGCTCTACCACTGAGCCAACTGCCCGACTTAATGTGATAGCATTATAGCATGTCTCACGCGGATTTTGCAAGAGACAACTGAAACTTTGCGATGAAAACTCAACGTCCTACAACTTCCCCAACAACTTTCCCGACGCTCCTACTTGTCGCCGCTCGCACCCTGCATCTGCTGGCGCTGGCGCTGTGGCTGGGCGGACTAGTCGCCATCGGTGCCCTGGTCGCGCCGACGGCGTTCCATGTGACGCGCACGGCTCCGGCGCTTGCCGGAAACCTTGCCCAGCAGAACGCGCTGGCGGGGGCGGTGGTCGGCGGCAGCCTGCGCTTGCTTAATAGCATGGATTTTGCCTGCGCCGCCGCTCTGCTGGCATCAAACTTTGTGCTGCTTTCTTCTGCGTCCCGCCGCTGGACCGGCGCGTGTTTAGTGGCAACTCTTGTGCTGCTGGCATCCACGCTGTATCTTGCGCTTGGCCTGACTCCCGCGATGGATTTAGCCCAGGCGCGGGGACAAATGGCGGCATTTGACCGAATGCACCACCAGTACGAGCAGGTGTCCACGCTGTTTCAGATGCCGATTTTGCTGCTGCTGACATTGTTTACCGCGCTGAGGGACAGTCCTCATACCTCATCAGAAAACAGTCTCTCCGGTCCCTAATAATGGGGAAGCAGGAAAATACCAAGAAAGGCAGTCTTGTCTTCTCAGGCTCCCCCGTTATTAAGGGCTGGGGGGCATTCCTAGACGATAACTTGCGTTTCGGCGTCCGCCGGGCTATAATACACTATGTCCACCGCTGTACAAAGCCGTTCGTTGCAGGCGTATACCCTTTTCGTGGCTGCCGAAGCGTTCCTTGCATTCGCCGGAGCCGGTATTGCCGGGACGCTCTGGTGGGCGGACCAGACACGCCAGGATGTGCCGTGCAGCGCGGATGGTGGCTGCGCGATTGTGAATGCCAGCCGCTGGTCTCATGTGGATTTAATTATCATTCACAATGTTCCCGTGGCTCTGCTGGGGCTGATTGGGTACGTTGCGCTGCTGTCTTTTGCCATGCTCCGGCTTGGCACGGAAAATGCCAAGCTTGACCGTGTGCTGCATCAACTGATCCTTCTGATCAGCGCCGGGGGCGTTGGGTATTCCTGGTTTTTGCAGTGGATCGCTCATGCCGAAATCGGCGCGTTTTGTATTTGGTGCCGTTCGTCGGCAATTGTGATGACGCTTCTTTTCTGCCTAGCAGTTTTCGAGTGGTGGGCAGGGCGACGGCAGTTGGAAAGATAACCACATGATTAACGAAACTCAGCAAGGCGAGCCGGAAGTCGTCAGCACCCGCAAAAACAGCGGCAATGGGAAAAGGATAGTTTTACTGATGGTCTGGCTGGCCCTGCTCGGCGGCCTGATCTTTTGGATCAAGACCGCCGGCAGCAATGGAGGCGAAGCCACGCAACACAAGTCGACCCCAGCCCCGCGCCTCGACACGGCACTGCTGGAGTCGAAATGGCCGCAGATTGTCGCCCATGCCGCCGCGCCCCCGCGCGGCTTGGCTGACGCCCCGTATACCCTCGCGGAGTTCGGGGACTTTCAATGCCCGCAGTGCGGCAAAGTGTACCCTGTTATCGAGACCCTGCTGAGGAAGTACCCCGCCCAGGTCAACTTGATTTTCCTGCATCGCCCGTTTCCGCAGATGCACCAGTGGGCCATCCCCGCCGGGCAGGCGTCGGAAATCGCAGCGTCGACAGGCAAGTTCTGGCCGATGTATGACCTTCTTTACACCCATCAAGACAATCTGGAACCGGGCTTTTATGGGGACTACGCCGCACAGGCCGGGCTGAACGAAGCCCAGTTCAAGTCTGCCTTTAACGCCGGGCGTGGCCTGCCGGAGATCAAGACGGCGACGGCGTTTGCCGACTCGCTGAACGTCGAAGAAACACCGACGATTTTGCTGCGGGACAACAAAGCTAAAACCATCACGGTATACGTTGGGACCAAAGGAACGGAGCAGACCAACGGCGCTCCGCAGTATCCCGGTCTACAAAGCCTCGCTGCAAACCCGCCGTGGGGGAAGTAGAGACCTCACCCCGGCGCAGGAAGACCTCACCCGGAAACAAGTTTCCACCCTCTCCTTAACAAGGAGAGGGTCGCCATTCATGGCGGGGTGAGGTCTCTCTTAGCAGGGTCTTCTAAACTTCCGCCGTTTCTTCCGTAACTACCGTAAACTGAACCAGCGTGTTGGAGCCAAATGCCGTGGTCATAGCAACATCCACCGCATCCCGGCCCCGCGCCAGCACAATCCGCCCGATACGCGGCGTGTTGTGGCGCGGGTCATACATGCGCCACTGTCCGCCCAAATACACTTCCATCCACGCATTGAAGTCCATCGGGTCGGGGCTGACCGGAACCCCAATATCCCCCATGTAGCCGTTGCAGTAGCGGGTCGGAATGTTCATGCACCGGCACAGCGTCACTGCCAAATGGGTGAAGTCGCGGCAGACGCCGCGCCGCTCGTGAAACACATCCAAAGCCGTTTTTGTGGGCCGGGCGTACTTGTAGCCGAACTCGACGTTGTTGAAAACCCAGTCGCAGATGGCCTGCACCCGCTCGGCGTTCGGCGGCGTCCTGCCGAACAAGTCCCACGCCACCGGCAGCATCTCCATGACTTCGCAGTAGCGGCTCCCCAGCAAAAACTGAAGGCACTCATCCGGCAGCTCTTCAATCGGGTGCTGCGGCGCGTCCGTCACCATCACATCCGGCTCGCCGCTGTCGGTCACAACTGTGTCGTTGAACAGCCTCAGCCTGCCTTTCGGGGCCATCAGACGATGGCAGCGGTTGCCGAAGCTGTCAATGAACTCCGTCATCGGCACGAACGGCTCTGTGTGCGGCTCGTCGGGCCTGAGCAGCCGGGGCGCTTCTTCCGGGCTGGTGTTCAGCAGCAGCATCATGGGCGTGGGCGCGGCGAAGTCAAAAATAATGTCGTAGCCGATGCGAATAAGCATGAAAAATCCTGACGATAACGTGAAGGGGAGCGGCAGCACTGCCCGCAAAAGCGCGTACTGTAAGTTTACCCGAACAAGCCCAAGATAAACGCCGGGTATAATCGGCACATGACTCAGCGTGTTCCTTCCATGCCGCAGCGTTTCCCCGGCCAGGCTTTGCTTGCGTTCCGGCGCGACCCAATTGCTTATCTTCGCCTAGCCGCAAAGCATGGCGATGTGGTGCGCCTGCCGATTACCCGTCAGCCCTTGTTTTTAGTCAACCATCCTGATCTGATCAAAGACATCTTTGTCACCCGGCAAAAGCAGTTCAAGAAAGGGCGTGGCCTAGAGCGCATCAAAAAGCTGCTCGGCGAAGGGCTTTTAACCAGTGAAGACCCGTACCATCTGCGCCAGCGGCGCTTGATTCAGCCGGCATTCCATCGCCAGCGCATCAATGCCTACGCCGAAGAAATGACCCGCTATGCCGCGCAGGCCAGCGCAAAGTGGACGGACGGCGAGACGCGGGACATGGCCGAGGAGATGCTGCATCTCGCGCTCGCGATTGTCGGCAAAACGCTCTTTAACGCCGAAGTGGAAGGGGAGGCAGGCGAAATTGGGGACGCGCTCACTGAAGTAATCGCCCTGTTTCACACGCTGATGCTGCCGATGGCCGATCTGCTGGAACGGCTGCCGCTTCCTGCTGTCCGCCGGTTTGCCCGCGCCCGCGCTCGTTTGGACGCGACCATCTACCGCCTCATCGACCAGCACCGGGCGTCGGGCGGGGATCGGGGTGATCTGCTGTCCATGCTGCTGCTGTCCGAAGACGAGGACGACGGAAAGCGCATGACCGACTTGCAGGTGCGCGATGAAGCCCTGACCATCTTTCTCGCCGGGCATGAGACTACGGCAAACGCTTTGGTATGGACGTGGTATCTGCTTTCCCAAAACCCGGACGCCGAAGCAAAGCTTCATGCCGAGCTGGACTCGGCGCTTGCAGGCCGGACACCGAGTTTAGATGATCTGCCGAACCTGCCCTACACGCGCCGCGTCCTGGCGGAAGCGCTGCGTATGTATTCGCCAGCTTGGGTGATCGGACGCCGCGTGCTGTCCGACTATACTCTTGACACTGAGCATGGCGGCTACATGCTGCGCCGGGGCGACATCGTGCTGATGGCCCAGGCCGTCATGCACTACGACCCGCGTTTTTGGGCGCAGCCGGAGCAGTTTGACCCAGACCGCTGGACGCCGGACGCGGAAGCCCAGCGCCCGAAGTTCGCCTATTTCCCTTTTGGCGGCGGCCCGCGCGTCTGCATCGGTGAGCAGTTCGCGTGGATGGAGCAGATGCTTTTGCTGGCGACGCTCGGCCAGTCGTGGCAAATGCGCCTTGCACCGGGCCAAGCCGTCGCGACTCAGCCAATCATCACCCTGCGGCCAAGATTTGGAATGCGGATGGTTTTAGAGCGGCGCTGACGAAGAGGATTACTGTACTTGATCCCATGCTGTCTCACAGGGCTGAACCCCCATGCTTCAAAAGGCAAGCGCCCGCCTCAGCACTGGCTACCCGGAGGGGCGCGGGCATCAGACGTGTCTCGCTGCATCTTCGCCCGCGAAGGCGGGCGCTTGCCCCTTAAAGCACGGGGGTTCAGCCCCGTGTCTTAGCGTCTTCTCCCTAACGAAGCGCAATCGGCGCTTGATGCCCGCCCAAGCTAATCAGGAAGAAGCTCAGGCCCGCCACAAGCGCCGCGCCGGGCAAAGTCAGCACCCAGGCCGTCACCATCTGCTGGGCCACCGGCCAGCGCACTTCGTTGAGGCGCTTGGCGATGCCGACTCCAAATACGCTGCCGCAGACAATGTGAGTTGTTGAGACAGGCATCCCAAAATAACTCGCCGTCGCCAGAACAATAGAGGCCGACGTTTCCGCCGCAAAGCCGTTGATCGGCTGCAAGTCAATAATCTTCGTGCCGAGCGTCTTGATGATCCGCCAGCCGCCGGACAGCGTGCCGAGACCCATCGCGGTCGCGCAGGATGCAATCACCCAGACGGGGATACGGACATGCTTGCCGCCAGGCAGAAGGTGAAACGCCACCAGCGCCAGCGTGATTACACCCATTGTCTTCTGCGCGTCGTTCTGGCCGTGGTTGAACGCAACAGCGGCGGCGGAAATACGCTGAAGCCACGAAAACAACCCGTTCACTTTGCCGGGGCGTGTATTGGCAAATAGCCCAAACAGCAGCATCATAATTGCAAACGCTATGGCCGCGCCGATTACTGGGGAAATGACCATTGGAATAATGACTTTGCTTACGACGCCTTTCCAGATGACGGCATGGATTCCCGCGAATACCAGCGTCGCGCCGACCAAGCCGCCGATCAGCGCATGGGAGGACGAAGAAGGGATACCGAAGTACCAGGTCAGGACATTCCAGGCAATCGCCCCAATGATCGCCGCCAGTATCACTTCCTGCGTCGCGGCATGAGCGTCAATCAGCCCTTTGGCGATTGTCTGCGCGACATTCTGAGAAGCGAATGCGCCGGCGAAGTTTAGGATCGCGCACATGACGATGGCAAAAGTCGGCGGCAGAACGCGGGTAGAGATGACCGTCGCTACGGCGTTTGCCGTGTCGTGAAAGCCGTTCGTGAAGTCAAACGCCAGACCGAATGCGACTATGACAATCAGCAGGATTGGGATGTCATGCATACTTCACCACCAGGCTTTCTATGATGTCTGCGACATTCTCGCATTCGTCGGCGACAATTTCTACGCGGTCATAAATCTCTTTCCATTTGATGACCAGAAGCGGGTCGGCCCCGTTTTGATTGAGAAGCGTGCCGAGGGCGGTTCGGTAGAGCTGGTCGGTCTCGTTTTCCAGGGTGTGGATGCGGACCAGAAGCGGTGCCAGCGCATCATGGTCTTTCATGTGGCGCAGAAAGCCGACCCCGTCGCGGGTGGCCTGCGTGATCTGCACCAGGCGCTCGGTCATTGGGGCAAGGTCAGGCCGGATTTGGGTGATTTGGTAGAGCGCAATCCGGGCGACTGCCGCTTCCAGCGTGTCGGTGATATTGTCCAGCGCCTGCGACAGCCCGTGCAAATCGCCTTTGTCCAGCGGCGTGATAAACTTGGCATCGGCCTTATTGATAAGGTCATGGGTGAGGTTATCGGCGTCCGTTTCGAGGCGCTTGACGTTTTCGGCGATTTGGGCTGCCTGCCCAAAATCCTCAGTCAGTGAGTGGAATGCCGATGCGGCCTTGTGAGCGGTTTCTGCCTGTGCTTCCAGCAGATCGTAGAAAACGGGGTCTTGTCCAAAGAATGCCATGCGGCCTCCCTTTCTGAACGCTTGGTGGAAAGCATCTTCTGACACTATTCCCCGCTTTTCGCCGTGCAATGTTAAGAGAAGATTAAATTTCGAGGATAAAAGTTAAAAATGAAGTCTCAGGAGGACAGCGCCGCCGCCACTGTGTTCAGCCAGCACCGGCGCAGTCGCAGAAACCGGCTGCCATCTTCGGCCTGATTTACCACGCGGTTTGTGAGCAGCACCAAAGAAACGTCTGAGGCCGGGTCTATGAGAATTGCCGTTCCCGTAAAGCCCGAATGCCCGAATGACTTGTCTGAGAACAAATCGCCTGACGGCAGGTAATCATTACTTGAACAAAACCAGCCCAGCGACTGTGCGCCGACACTTGCAGGAGTTTGGCTCTCGTGCATCCGGGCCACCGACGCATGCGACAGAATTGGGCTGCCGCCGGTTCGAATGGTCTCAGCAAAAGCCAGCACATCGCTTGCCGTTCCAAACAGCCCGGCATGGCCTGCCACCCCGCCTAAATCCCGCGCCCTGGGGTCATGCACCCGCCCCGGCGCATCCTCTCCTGTCGGCGCGATGCGCTCGGAACTCGCGGGGCAAAAGCCAAGTGCCGCCCGCCCCAGCGGCTTTGCAACGCTTTCCCGAAAACATACCTCCAGCGGCGGCCCTAAGACCTGCGCGATTATCTCGCCCAGCAGAATGAAGCCCGTATCCGAGTACGTGTAGCCAATTCCCGCCGGGCGCAGCAGCGGCGTCGCCAGTACGCTTGCAACCAGGTCTCGGCGCGATCTGCCCTCGGCAGACGCCGGCCACACTGGAACGGGCGGCAGGCCCGACGTATGCGTCAGCAGATGCCGCACTTCCACGCCGCTGAGATGAGGCAGGGGACCAAACTCATCAAAGAAGCGCGAGACTGGCTGACGCAGATGCAGCCGTCCCTGCTCGGCACACTGCAAAATCAGCGTCGCCGTTGCCAGCGGCTTCGTCAGCGACGCCAAATCAAACAACGTGTCTATATTGGCCTGACCAAATGCCTTCAGCGCCAGCCGCTCCCCGCCGCGTATCAGGCCATACACGGCGTGCGTGAACAAGCCGTCCGCGAGGCCCGATTGCAGTAATTCATCCCCGCGTGTCAGAGAAATCGGCATAAGCGTCTAGTTCGCGGTTTAGAAGGTGATGTCCTGCTTCACTGCCTGCTTTGGCTGCTGGAAGAAGTTAGAATTCATCTGCACATAGCGGCTCCATTCTGCTGGAACCTCATCTTCTTCAAAGATGGCATCTACCGGACATTCCGGCTCACAGAGACCACAGCAAATGCAGGCATCCGGGTTGATGAACAATTGATCGTACTTCTGCTCCTGCTGGATGACGATGCCGGGATGAATCGCATCCACTGGACAAACGGGAACGCACGATTGATCTTTACAGTCGGCGCACGGTTCCGTGATAACAAATGCCATAATGTTGTGTTTCTCCACTAATTGGTGATGACGCAACAATACCAGGGAGCTTGAGGGGCAGACAATGACTTTAGTCACGGAAAGATGTAAACATGAATGCAGAAGTGCGCTGCGGCAAGTTTTGTTTCTAAAGACTGTTCCTGAAGAGGCAATCTCAGCACTCGTTGACGCGGGCCGAGAACGGAAGCTTGAGCGGAGTGAAGTTCTCTTTCCAGAGCTTGCCCGGAGTTTGGGGCTGATTGTTGTCTTGCGAGGAGCCGTGAAAGTCTGTAAAGTGGACAGCCGAGGCCGGGAACTGACGCTTAGTGCCGAGACTGCGGGGGCGTGTGTTGGGGAACTGTCTTTGTTTGACGGCGGTAACTACCCTTACAGCGGAGAAGCAGCAGCAGAAAACACATCAGTTTGGATTGTTCCACGCGCCGCTTTTGTGGAAATTATGCGTCAGCACCCGGAGATCGCCTAGCGCGGTTTGCTGGCACTCGGCGTCAGCCTGCGGCGCATGATCCAAATTGCCGAAGCGCAAAGTCTGCATCCGGTTCGGGTCAGGCTTGCCGCGTACCTGCGGGAGCTAAGTCAAGAAGGGCTTGTTTTCCGGCTTCCGCAAACGAACGATGAGATCGCTAATCAGCTTGGCACAGTGCGCGAAGTCGTCTCGCGGACCTTCAGTAGTCTGAAATCTGGGCAGGTTATTGCCATGCAGGGGCGTCAAGTGACAGTCGAGAACCCCAATGAACTCAAACGCATTGCCGGAGGTTCGTAGGCTTCAGTACCCCCGCCGAATGCCCCAGACCATGCCGGCGAGCAGCAGCAGGCTGAGGGCCGACATCAGCAGGACTGACGGGATAAACGACGCGGCAAGCAGGCAAAATCCGGCCACAAGCGGCGGCATCGCACCCTGCTTTTTGCCATACAGAATGCACCCGCCGCCAATGGTCCCCCACAACAGGGAAGCATACAAAAATGGACTGTCAAGCATACACTGATTATGGCGAGTAAGGAGGAATTGATTAGGATGAAGAGGCTTCGCATGGGTTTGTGTACCAGTCGTCGGCAGACACCGCAAATGGAAAAGTCTCAACTTTGTCTGTCGGAACCACAAAACAGGCTGTGTAGCCAGTCGGGAGCGTTTTCCAATAAGTTGCCTTCCAATCAGCGACTGTTTCGATGTGCAGCGTTCCCGGAGCAATACAGCACTGAACGTCTGGCTTGAAAAGGTAGGACTGCAATGTTTGCCGTCCGCCGGACGCAACACAACACTGCCCATCGGCAGCAAGCCCGGAAAAGATATAATTCTGCCAATTAGGCTGCGTTATGGTCTCCCAAAAAGCGCTTCCTTTCTCGGTCAGCCCATACCAAACCCAGTCCTGCCCGGAAAAGATGCGCTGAAGTTCGGTGATGCCAGGGATAAGCAATTCATTTGCCCAAGTCTGGAAGTCAAACACGCGGTCTGCAAATAAAAAGCCTTCGGTGAACAACTGGCATAACACTTGAAAAAGTTCGTGGTCAGTCAGGCCGTGGCCTTCGCGGTTAAATGCCTGCTCAACGACATTTTCCTTGAGATAATCCAGCGGCCACTTATCTGTCGCTACAGCATCTAGTATCCAGAAACTGGCTGCGCTCATCTGTATCATGTTCTTGTGTTAAAGGTGCAGGCTTTGCTTGACGAACTCGGCGGTCTTTTCCAGTGAAGATGTGCGGGCGCGACGGCGGAACACGTCGTAATTGTTGGCTTCAATTTTGTCTAAGATGCGTGAGTAAAGAACGCGGGCAAGACGCACGGGCAACTGGCATTCGGGCGTAATGTACGGGATGCCCAATTCGGCTGCGGCGTAGAACTCGCGGGCGCGGGCAATCTCAAATTGCAGCAGGGCGATAAACTGGTCGTTGACGACACTTCCGGCCAGCATCTCTTCGGTGTAGCCGAAGCGCTCCATGTCTTCGAGCGGCAAGTAGATACGGCCCCGCGTGGCCCAGTCTTCGCCAATGTCGCGCCAGAAGTTTGTAAGCTGCATGGCAAGCCCTAGATCATGTGCGGGGGCCAGCGCACATGGGTCGGAGATGCCGACAACATGGCACATCATCAAGCCAACAACCGATGCGCTGCCGTAGGTGTAGGTTTTGAGATCATCAAACGTCTCGTAGCGGGTGCGGGTCAAATCCATCGCCATTGCATCCAGAAACGCCATTGGGTACTCCGGCGGCAGGCGGTGGCGACGGGCCATGTCGGCAAACGCATTCAGCACCGGCAAATCGGAGCAGCCGGTCTGCATAGCTTCTAGAGTGTCGGCGCGGTACTGCTGAAGCGCCGCCGCCGGATTGGAGCCGGGCGGCGGATTGTCCACAATTTCGTCCGGGTAGCGCACGAAGCCGTACAGCGCGTGGACCGAGCGGCGCACTTCCGGCGGAAAGAACAGCGTGCTAAAATAGTAAGTCTTGCCGTGATGGGCGTTCAGCGCTTTGCTCGCGGCATACGCGGCGTCCAGCTCGGAGGTCTCGCTGCCGCGCGGCAGCAGGCGTTTAGGTCGAAGAAGAGACAGGGCCATAAGCGAACTTTCTAGGCTAAATCCAATACTATTCTAAATCCAGTAAGATGCGCTCGACAACAAGCTTTGCGCCGAGGCAGACTAACGGGACGCCGGTTCCGGGAACCGTGCTGGCCCCGACAAAGTATAAACTTTCTATGTCGGCGGACTTGTTGCCGGGCCGGAAGTAGCCAACCTGCAAAATGCCGTGGGACAGGCCGAATGCCGCGCCGTACTTCAAGTTGTACTGGTCGCGCCATTCGTGCGGGGTCACGACTTCCTCCACGACAATGTGCTTTCGCAAATCGGTCATGCCAGCAGCTTCTAGCTTGTCATAGACTTTTTGCTTGAACTTCTCAATCTGGCCCTCGTCCCAGAGCATTTGGTCAGTCAAGTGAGGGATAGGAACTAAGACAAACAGATTATCGCCGCCGGGCGGAGCCACGGTTGGGTCGGTGCGGCCCGGCGCGTTGACATAAAAGCTGGGATCGCGCGGCGGCACTTTGGCATCAAAGATTTCCTCAAAGTTGCGCTTGTAATCGGACGACAAAAAGAAGTTATGATGATGTAATTGAGGATAGATTTTGTCCGTGCCGAGATACAGCATGAACGCCGACGACGTAAACGGCTGCTTTTTCCAGCCTTCTTCGGCAAACTTCGCGGGGCGCTCCGCCAGCAAATCGGTGTAAGTGTAGGGCAGGTCTGCGTTTGAGATGACCAAATCGGCGGGCAGCATCTCGCCGTCCACGCAGACGCCCCGCGCTTTGCCATCCTTGACCATGATCTGCGTGACGTTTTGATTGGTTTCAATTTGAACGCCAAGTTTTTGCGCGACAGCCGCCATTGCTTTGGGCAGGGCGTAAATGCCGCCTTCAGGATAGTACAAGCCGTCTTCGGCGAGTTCCGTGTACGGTAGCAGCGTGTAAACCGCCGGGGCATCAAATGGCGAAATGCCCAAATACATGGACTGCATAGAGAATGCCTGCCGCAGCCGGTCGTCTTTAAAGAACTGCGAGACGTGCGTATACAGCTTGTCCAGGGCGTTCAATTGGCCTAATAGTTTTAGATTAGATGCTGTAAAGAAATCCGTGGCTTTGGCGAAGTTCTTTTCTACAAACTGCTTGCGCCCGATCCGGTACTTCTTGCCGGCATCTTCTAAAAACCGATAATAGCCCGGCGTCACCCCTGGCTCAATGCGCTCCATCTCAGCGATCATCGTGGTTAAATCGCTGGACATCAGCATGGAAGAGCCGTCGCCGAAATGGACTTCGTAGTTCGGCTCCATCTTAATCAGCTTGACCCAGTCGCCGAAATCTTCGCCGCAGGCCGCGAACAGCTCTTTGTAAACGTCGGTCATCAGCAGCAGCGACGGGCCGGTGTCAAACCGAAAGCCGTCCACTTCCCGAATGTTCGCTCGCCCGCCGACTGTCGCGTTCTTTTCTAAAATCGTCACTTGAAAGCGGCCCGTCGCTTGCAGGCGCATCGCCGTCGCCATGCCGCCGATCCCCGCGCCGACCACAATCACATTTTTTACGTCAGAAGACATGCACTCCCCGTTTCTAATTCGCGTGTAGTATACCCACTGTTGACACTCTGCGCTCGGCATCGGGTATACTGAGCGGAAAAGTTTAAGAGGATACAGCATTGGAACAGACAATCACGCTGGGAGGAAACAAAAAGGCGCGGCGCGTCTACGGTTTTGATGAGGTTTCGCTTGTCCCGTCGGCCCTGTCCGTGGACCCACGCGATGTGGATACGTCCTGGACCTTAGACCGCCACAAGTTCGCCATCCCAATTATCGCTTCGGCGATGGACGCCGCTGTGAACCCCCAAATGGCCGCCGAGATGACCCGTCTCGGCGGCTTCGCCGTCTTAAACGGCGAAGGACTGCAAACCCGCTACGATGACGCCGAAGCCATCCTGGCGGAGATCGCTGAAACGCCGTCCGAGCATATCATTGAAAAGATGCAGCAGCTTTATACAGCCCCTGTGCGTGACGATTTAATTGCAAAGCGCATTCAGGAGATTAAAGCCGGGGGCGGCATCGCCGCGATTTCCGCCATTCCGCCGACCGCCCCGCGTATTGCCGCCGCCGCTGTAGAAGCCGGCGTTGACATTTTTGTCGTCGCCTCCCAAGTCGCCACCGCCCGGCACTACTCGACGCACTCTGAGACCGTTGACTTGGCAAAGTTCTGCCGCGACTCGCCGGTCCCGGTCATCGTCGGCAACTGCGTCTCGTTCCAGGCCGCCACCGAGCTGATGGAAGCCGGGGCCTCGGCCCTTCTAATAGGAGTCGGCCCCGGCGCGATCTGCACCACCCGCTCCGTGCTTGGGGTCGGCATTCCACAGGTCACCGCCGTGGCCGACTGCGCCGCCGCCCGTGACGCTTTTATGGAGCGCACCGGCAAGTACGTCCCGGTAATCGCCGACGGCGGCATCAAAAACGGCGGCGACTTTGCTAAAGCCATTGCCGCCGGGGCCGACGCCGTCATGCTCGGCTCGTCCATTGCCGCCGCCTCTGAAGCCCCCGCGCCCGGCTACTCCTGGGGCATGGCGATGTCCAACGCCGACCTGCCCAGAGGCACCCGCATCCGCGTCCCGATCATGGGAACCCTGCGCGAAATCTTATTGGGACCCGCCCACAAAGACGACGGCACCATGAACTTAGTAGGAGCGCTAAAATTATCCATGGCAACCTGCGGCGCACGGACACTCGCCGAAATGCAGCAAGCCGAAATGGTCTTTGCCCCCCAAATCCAAACCGAAGGCAAGTCCCAGCAGCGCACCCAGGGCGTCGGCCAGGGCCGGTGAAGAATCATGAAGCCAAGTGTTTATCTCGAAACCAGCGTCATCGGCTACTTGACCTCACGGCCCAGCCGAGACATCGTGACGGCCGCCCATCAGCAGATCACTTTGGAATGGTGGGAAGATCAGCGAACGAAGTTTGCTCTCGTTCTCTCACAGTTCGTGCTGCAAGAAGTTGGCACAGGGAATCAGGAGTTCGCCGCAAAGCGGCTTGCGATAGTACAAAATATCCCAATTTTTCCGGCCACTCCAGAAGCGCTGGCACTCGCGCAAATGCTTACCAAGAACGGGCCGCTGCCGAAGAACTAATGGAGGAAGAAGATGTGGACTGACCCGATTGTCGAAGAAATCCGACGCGAGCGTAAGGCATACGCTGCGAAGTTTAACTATGATTTAGAAGCCATCTATCAAGACATCAAGCGGCAGGAACAGGAAAGCGGCCATGAGATTGTAACCTTGCCGTCAAAGCGCCGCGCTGCCGAAGCGGAAGAAAAGCAGCTTCAGACAGCACAGACCAGTCAATCTTAATGGAAACCCAGCGCGAGGTAAGCGAAAAAGAAATCGTAGAAATCGTTGCGCGTTATCTGAAAGACAAGCATCTGGGCGGCGCGACGCTGGAAGCCCTGACTCAGGGTGTCCGCCATGAGCAAGATTGGTGGTATGTTCCGGTTCGCCCTTCTTTTGAGCCGCCACGCCGCTATGAGTATTACGAGGCTCTTGCTGACGCCGAGGGTGAGCTGGAAGACACAGAACATCTCACGGTGTTGTTCCTGCCGACCGCGCCGGAGATCGTATGACATGAAAGATGAATACGACTTCAGCAATGCCAAGCGCGGCCCTGTCGTTCCTCTCCCCGCACACCAGACGGAGGCAAGGCTTCGCCTGGATGACGCTATCTTGGATTGGCTGCGAAAGAATGTGAATGAGGCAGGCGGAGGAAGCTACGCGGATGTAATCAATTCCATCCTCCGAGTGCATATTGACGCGCAGGAAGACGCCGCACTCATACGCGCAATTAAAGAGGGTGAAGGCAGCGGGAAGGTAAGACGGGAAGAAGTCTTTGCCATGCTCCAGCGGCAGAACTGAATTATGAAAACAACAATGCGTAAATTTGCAAAAACAAACTCTGCCCAAGTGAAACTCCTGCGGGGTGCGTCATGTCTTTGACACCGCAGCATCAGGATCAACCGGTTTTGACGACGTATGGGCCGCGTGGGGCATCGGTCAGTGGGGATGGGATGACACCGCCGGAGCTTGTCGTTGTGCTGGACTTTGGGGCGCAGTACACGCAGCTCATCGCCCGGCGCATTCGTGAGTGCCATGTCTATTGCGAGATTCTGCCCTATGACACGCCATTAGACAAGATCAAAGAGCGGAATGCTGTGGGTTTGATTTTGTCGGGCGGGCCGTCGTCGGTGTATGACGACGGTGCGCCGCAGATTGATAAAGCGGTCTATGATCTGGGTCTGCCCATTCTAGGCATCTGCTACGGAATGCAGGCAATGGCGCATGACCTCGGCGGCAAGGTCTCGGCGGCAACGATGAAAGAGTTCGGCAAAACGCAGCTTGACGTGCTGGACCCGGCGGTGCTGTTTGAGGGCCTCAATCCCGAACTCGTCTGCTGGATGAGCCACGGCGACACTGTCGAAGCCCCCCCGCCGGGCTTCACTATCGCGGCGTCCACCGAAAGCTGCCCGGTCGCGGCGATGTATGATGCCGAGCGCCGCTTTTATGCCGTGCAGTTCCACCCGGAAGTCGTGCATACGCCCTGGGGAACCGAGGTCATTCGGGGCTTTGCCGAGAAGGTCTGCGGGACCACCGGGCAGTGGCAGATGGAAAGCTTTGTCGAGCAGCAGGTCGCTCTTATTCGGGAGAAGGTTGGGACAAGCCAGGTTGTTTGCGGCCTGTCGGGAGGCATTGATAGCTGCACCGTCGCCGCTTTAGTGCATAAAGCGGTCGGCGACCAACTCGTCTGCATTTTCGTCAACCACGGCCTGCTGCGAAAAGGGGAAGCCGAGGACGTTCAGCGCAAATTCGCCGCCGCGTTCAACATTAACCTCA
This sequence comes from uncultured Armatimonadales bacterium, assembly GCA_964243345.1. Lineage (GTDB taxonomy): Bacteria > Armatimonadota > Armatimonadia > Armatimonadales > Capsulimonadaceae > JANXMY01. Next base: position 7,800 of record CAXTER010000018.1, on the reverse strand, counting down.
TCACGGTGGATGCCGAAGAGCGGTTCTTGTCGCGTCTGGCAGGAGTCACTGACCCGGAGCGCAAGCGCCTGATTATCGGCGAAGAGTTTGTCCGCGTCTTTGAAGAAGAAGCTAACAAGCTTACCGATGCCGCGTTCTTGGCGCAGGGGACGCTCTACCCGGACGTCATTGAATCGGGAACGGGCAAGGCCGCCAAAATCAAGACCCATCACAACGTCGGCCTGCCGGAAGACATGAACTTCAAGTTGGTTGAGCCGCTGCGCTTTTTGTTCAAAGACGAAGTCCGGGCTGTCGCTGAAGAATTGGGCCTGCCGACCGACATGGTCTGGCGTCAGCCTTTCCCCGGCCCCGGCCTTGCCATTCGCATCACCGGCGAAGTCACCAAAGACCGCTTAGATTTACTGCGCTCCGCCGACTGGATCATCATTGACGAGATCAAACGCGCCGGCCTGTACCGCAAAGTCTGGCAGTCGTTCGCCGTACTGGTTCCCACAAAAAGCGTCGGCGTCATGGGGGACCAGCGCACTTATGCCTACCCCATCGTCATCCGCGCCGTGACGAGCGAAGACGCCATGACCGCCGACTGGGCGCGTCTGCCCTACGAAGTGTTGGACCGCATCTCCAGCCGCATCGTCAACGAAGTCCCTGGCGTCAACCGCGTCGTCCTAGACATCACCAGTAAACCGCCTGCAACCATTGAGTGGGAGTAGCCATTATGACAATCCGTATGACAATCCGTTTCCTGCCCTTAGCGCTCGGTATCGCGCTTGGGCAGACAATTGGGCAGTTGATCTATGTGTTTATCAAGGCGTCCGTTGATGGATCCGAGCAGTACATCCAATGGAGCTACGAACTAGCCAGAGCACCTTGCGTTAGGTTATGTGTTGGGCTGACTACTTCTTGTACCTATACCATCGCAATGGCAATTCTCGAAACCAAACGAACGGGGAGCGCAAAAGTCAAACTATGGTAGACTAACGCGCTTGCTGTTGACGTGGCCCTTGTCCATAGACCATAGAAAGAGCGAGCAGATGCCACGGAAGGCGACGCAGGAGAACGAGGCGGAGACATACCGGGAGGCGGCACAGGAACATAGTATCCTGGCAACAGAACTGCATGATGCTGGGCATTATGTCATGGCTCACTATGTTGCAGGCCTCGCGGTTGAGTGCATTCTGCGGGCGTACCGCTACCGAATTGGTCCCGTTTTTGATGCACGTCACAATTTAGAGGCTTTGTATGCTGCCGCAGATTTCGGGGCGGTTATCGCGCCGGATCAAGAAGCATCGGTGCAAACCGCGTTAGCGGAAGTCGTGCGAAGGTGGAGCAACAGCCACCGGTTTCGCTCAGAACAATCTCTGCGTGAGTATCTGAAGAAGGCAAACTTAGGCAGAACAGGGAAGTATGTGCGAGAAAGCAGCCGCCGCATCGTCAATGCCGCTGTCGTTGTCGTGGATCAAGGAGAACTGCATTGGAACGATTAAGAAGAGAGTTAAAGGAATGGCTGCCGGTACAGTTTCCGGGCATGGAAGTTGCATTGAACCCTAAGCGGCCTGGCGTGAAAATCAGCGGGATTGTCGCCTGGAAAGGCTTTGAAGGTATGGAGCCAATTGATCGCCAGAGCTTATTGCGGCACGCGCTCCGCGCTGAGTTCAGCCAGGAAGATTACCTGCGCGTCTCCCTTCTCGTGGCACTCACGCCCGTCGAATACGCCGTGCATCGTGAGCCGCAGTTGGTTTAGCGAAGCGGCGTTTCATTTTTAAGGATAAAAATTATTTTATGGCCGCAGAGAATTTAGAAAAGATCGTGTCGCTGTGCAAGCGGCGCGGCTTTATTTTCCCCAGCTCCGAAATCTATGGGGGCTTGCAGGGGATGTTTGACTACGGCCCGCTGGGGGTCGAGCTGAAGAACAATCTCAAACGGCTCTGGTGGAAGCACAATGTCTACGAGCGCGACGACATGGAGGGCATTGAAACGGCCCTTTTGACGAACCGTTACGTGCTGCGCTACTCCGGGCATGAAAAAGGCTTCGCCGACCCGCTGATTGACAATCGGACAACTAAAAAGCGTTACCGATTTGACCATCTGCTCCGGGACCAGACGCTGGAAGTGCGGCAGGAACTGGCGTCGGCGTTTGACGTGGCGGAGGGCGCGGACGATTATGAGGCGCTGGCGCTGGCGCTCCTGGACGAACCCACGCGGGCGGAAGCGGCGCTGAAAGCCGCCAAAGTCATTGACCCGGAAGACGGCAAGCCCGGCGACTGGACGGAGCCTCGCGCGTTCAATTTGATGTTCAAGACTCAGGTGGGGCCGGTGGCTGACAGCGAATCGTTTGCCTACCTGCGGCCTGAGACCGCCCAGGGTATGTTCGTCAACTTCAAGAATGTGCTGACGTCTACCAATCGCAAGCTGCCGTTCGGCATTGCCCAGCAGGGCAAGTCGTTTCGGAACGAGATCACGCCCCGCAACTTTATCTTCCGAGTGCGCGAGCTGGAGCAGATGGAAATTGAGTATTTCGTCATGCCCGGCGACGACGAAGCCGCGCATGAAGCGTGGATACAGGACCATTTGAATTGGTGGGTGGAGAAAGTTGGGCTGAGGCGCGAGAACTTGGACTTGTTTGAGCATACCAAGCTGTCGCACTACTCTAAGCGCACGGTAGACATCCTGTACAAGTACCCGACATTGGGCTTTGACGAGCTGGAAGGCATCGCAAACCGCACGGACTGGGACTTAGGCTCGCATTCTAAAGAGCAGGACTCGCTGGGACTATCGGCCAACACCGCCGAAAAAGCCATGAAGAACGAGCATTCCACCGAAAAGCTGACTTATTTTGATCAGCCCAATAACCGGCACGTTGTCCCGTATGTTGTCGAGCCGGCGGCGGGCGTAGACCGCGGCGTCTTGGCCGCGCTGTGCGAGGCTTACGATGAAGAAACATTAGAAAACGGCGAAGTGCGCGTTGTCCTGCGCCTGCCGCCTGCCCTTGCGCCGATCAAAGTTGCCGTCCTGCCGCTGGCAAAGAACAAGCCGGAGATTGTCGCCAAAAGCAAGGAAATCAAAAAGATGATCCAGTCGCAGGGCGACGTCCGTTCAGTGTATGATGACACCGCCGGCATCGGCAAGCTGTACCGCCGCCAGGACGAAGCCGGAACCCCGCTGTGCGTCACCGTGGATTACGACACGCTCGGCCAGTCCCGCGACGGCGGCACGGACCTGATAGACACCGTCACCGTCCGCCACCGGGACACCATGCAGCAGGAGCGCGTCGCCATCACCGACCTGCTCGCGTATATCCAGGCGCACATTCGCTAGATAAAAATTTCCCCCGGCTCCCATTGCTGGGAGCCGGACGAAGAAATAGGAAAGGCGAACGCACAAAGTAGGCGAACACAAGGTTCGCACCCTACATTCTGACCCGTAGGGGCGAACCTTGTGTTCGCCCTTCCTCTTCGCGTTCGCCCTTCCTCTTCGCGTTCGCCCTTTTCTTGTCCCCTTCAGCCCAGCACTTCCACGGTCGGCGGCAGCAGAATGGATTGCGGATTAGTGGCGGCGGCAATTGCGGGAACATCATTCAGGAAGTGGTAGCAAACGCCGAAGTCTGCATGGCCTGTCACTGTATCGCTGAGCTTAAACGCGATGGACACGTCGCCCTCAATCGTCAGCCGCACCGTCAGCGATTGGCAGGCGTCAGGCAGCTTTGTAATTGCTGCCGCCAGCGCTTTGTCGCTGTCAATCACATGGAACCAGCGCTGAGGCAGGAATGCCTCGGCGCTGTCCACTTCCCCCACATAATCCACCCGCCCCGCCGTCGCCACAGCCCACTTGGCATACGGCGCATCGCCAAATTCCGTCCGCCAGACAATCTCCGTCGCCTTGCTGTCCATCTTGCCGAACACATACCCGCCGACGCCAAAGTCGCAAGTGAGAGTAGGAGACGTAATCGCAAGCGGCAGGGTGAAAACAATTTCATCATTTGACTTCGGCTGTTCCAGCGTGTGTATTACCGTTGCCCAGGATTTGCAGGCGGTAATTTCCGTATGTATCGTTCCTGTCGCACCGTCAGGATAGTGACATGAGAGACCAATCCAAGCCGAGAGCGCCGAAAAATCTGGAGCCGCGTTGTAGTAAATCCTGTGACTGTTCAGGGGAGGAATTCCATTGCGAGTTATTTCCAGTGAACTTCTGAGATGTGTAACACCATCATAGACTACTTCACCAACAACGCCGGTGTTTTGCAAACCAATCGCAAACTTCCGCTGCTGATTTGTAAGCAGCTTGTCTCCAACCCTCTTTGTTAAAGCCAACGGATCGTCAAGAACAGTGCTGGATTTGCCCTCGCAAAGAACTAACTCCTGTTCAGCATAAGGATCAAGCGAAACTGCAAAATCCACCCGAAAAACTTCCCCACCCTTGTGGTTCACTTGCACCGGCAGGTCACTCTCACCATTTACCAGCCGAAGATGCTGAAGATGAGTGTCCGGCGGCAGCGCTGCATAAACCATCAGCGGATACAGAAAGCGCCGGATGCCGTGGGTTTCGCGGACGCGGATGCGGGCTATGACTTCGCTCATTTGGCTAACTGCTCCTCGAAGATGGCGGCGATGTGGTCTACGGTGAACTGAGTCGCGCCCTGGCTGCCCTCAAAGACCGAGTAGGCGGCGCGGCCCATTGCGGCCCGCGCATCAGCATCTTGCAAGAGCCGCACGAAGGCTTCGGTGAGCTGAGACTTTTGGGCATCTTTATCGGTCTCATCGGCGGCAATCTGAGCGATGCCGCCGCGCTCCCGAAAATCGTCAATGATCTGCGGGAAGTTCAGCATTGACGGGCCGGCGACAATAGGTTTCGCGTACAGCGCGGGTTCCATGATACTTTGGCCGCCGTGGGGGATAAGCGTACCGCCGACAAATGCAACCGTGGCAAAGCCGTAGGCGGTGCTTAACTCGCCGAGCGTGTCTAAAACCAACACATTGGCGGTGGGGTCGCCCGGCGCGGGGTCGGAGCGGCGCTTGACTTTGAAGCCTGCGCTCTGGGCGAGAGCGGCGACGGCGGAGAAGCGTTCGGGATGACGCGGGACAAGCAAAAGCCGCGTGGCTTCCAGTCCCGGCACGAGGCGGATACGGCGCAGGGCTTCCAGCAGCGTCGCTTCTTCGTCGCTGTGGGTGCTGCCCGCGACAATCAGCGGCGCATCGGTAGACGTGAGCGCAAGGGCAGCGTCAAGGGCTGTTCTTTGCGCTTCGGTCACGTCTTTTTCTGCCAGCAGATTGCGGTCGTATTTGATGCTCCCGCTGACTTTGATCTTGCTCGGCGGTGCGCCCATGCGCTGCAAACGATGAGCGTCTTCTTTTGCCTTCATCAGCAGCAAACTGTAATTCTGGAACACGGGACCCATGAGTGGCTGAACCCAGCGGTAATAGGTGAACGACTCGGCGGAAATGCGCCCGTTCACCATGACAATCGGAATGCCCCGCTTTTTCGCTTCGTGCAGGACATTCGGCCAGATTTCGGTTTCAATTGTGATGAGCAGGCTAGGCTGAATTGTGTCCAAGACTTTGTCCGCAATCCATGCCAAATCAATCGGGAAGTAAAACGAGTTGCCCGTGCCGTACTTGGCGAAGCGTTCCTGGGCGATAGCCTGTCCGGTCTTGGTGATCGTGCTGAACACAAGCCGCGCTTCGGGAAACCGCTGGGCCAGCGCCTGGGCCAATGGCTGAACACTGAGTGTTTCGCCAACGGAACACGAGTGTATCCAAATAGTAGGCCGCCCGTCAGACTTCAGCGTGTCCGGCAGGAAGCCGAACCGCTGCCGGAGGGCCGGCAGGTACTTTTGGTGCTTCCACGCCCGGTACAGGAAGTAGGGGGCCATGAAGACGATCCAAGATGTAAACAGGAAGCTGTAAAGGAAGTACATAAGTGGGTGGGAGAAGTAAGAGCCCCCCAGCCCCCAATAATGGGGGAGCATGATGAGGAGCAGAATTATCTTATTCCGGTTCCCCCATTATTGGGGGCTAGGGGCTTCCTACGCGCTGTTGGTCGTCTCGAACATGGCGATGACACGCTCTAAATCGGCTTCGGTGTCTACACCAACCGTGTCATGCAAAGTTTCGGCAACATAGATGGGAACGCCGTTCTGCAAAAAGCGAAGCTGATCCAAACTTTCGGTCAGTTCCAAAGACGACTGCGGCAGGCTGTGGAACAAAGAAAGCGCGGCGCGGGTGTAGGCATACAGGCCGATGTGCTTAAAGTGCTGCGCCTGCCCTAGTCCTGCCCGGTCATAGGGCAGGGGATAACGCGAGAAGTAAAGCGCGTTTGCGTTGTCTGCCGTGACTACTTTGACGTTGTTCGGGTCGGCGGCCTCAGCAGCAGAGACTGCGACTTTGAGTGTCGTCACTTGGACGCCGCTATCGTTCATAAATGGCGCAAGCATCAGCTCTAAATGGTCAGGCCGCAGGGTCGGCTCATCGCCCTGAATGTTGACGTAAATGTCGGCATCGGTGCGGGTCAAAACTTCATGCACGCGGTCGGTTCCCGATGGATGCTCGGCGGTCATGAAAACAGGAATGCCCGCGCTCTCGCACGAAGCTTGGATTTCCGGGCTGTCTGTCGCTACGGCAAGCTCCGACAGCAGAGGCGAGCGTTTGGCGTTGACGTAGACCCAGTGGATCATCGGACGCCCGGCAATTTCCCGCAGGGCTTTTCCCGGCAGGCGCGACGAATTGAACCGGGCGGGAATAACGCCCATGATTTTGAGGCTGCTCATACTTTTGAGGCTGCTCATACTTTGTACAGATGTGAGGAGCGGTCGGTGCGGCGCAGGGACTCACCAATAGAGCCAAGCACCTGGCCGTTGATGGGGGCGGCAATGACAATGCCGAGCGCGTCCCGGTGCAGGCGCTCTAGGCCGTTCTCGCGCAGGTAGCCGGACTTGCCGGCGATGGCGATGGCATCGGTGGTCATCTGCAAGGCGTTCTCGGATAAAAACAGCTTGGCAGTCATGGTCGCGGCCTCAACCGGCGGGCGGGTCGCATCAGGCAAAGAGGCCATCTGGGCCAGCGCGTAGACGTGGGTCCGCATGACGCTTAGGCTGGCGGCAAGCTGCGAGACGCGCACCCGGACGCTTTCGTACTTTTCGAACGAGTTGTTGGCCTTAACAATGTCTAAAAGCCGGCCAAACGTGCCAAGCGCAATGCCGGTGGCGACAATGCCCGAATGCAGGCCGCTCTGCATGTCAAAATTGATAATCGGGCCGATTTGGCCCGGCGTCCCGACCCGCTCGGCATCGGACACCAGCGCGTGGTCAAGGCCCACGACGCCGCTATGTGTCCCCTGCAAACCCATCGAGTCCATCGGCTCGCCGATACGCAGGCCGGGATTGTCGGCAGGGACTAAAAAGAAGCCTTTGCCTTCGGTCGTGTCCGTCATCACCATGTAGACGCCGGCGTGGCCTGCGCCGGTGCAGAAGGCTTTCTGGCCGTTCAAGTGCCAGACGCCGCTTTCGCAGTAGGCTTTTGTGTTCAGGACGCTTTTGTCTGCGCCGACGCCGCTTTCAGACCATGCCGATGCACCGAGCGTCTCGCAGGCAATCAGCGGCAGGTACTTGCGCTTCTGGTACTCCGTGCCGGCGTGATTGATGCGATTGGCCGTAAGCGTGTGCAGGAGCAGCACAAACGCCGTCGCCGGAGCGATGCGGGCGATCTGCTCGACGGCATAAGTGACATTCAGCGTGTCTAACCCTAAGCCGCCGTACTCGGTCGGGATTTTCATGCCGAGCAGGCCGCGCTCGGCGAGGGCGCGGACATT
>CAXTER010000017.1:0-72389 GCA_964243345.1 uncultured Armatimonadales bacterium | reverse complement strand
TAGTCCAGCAGCGCCGGGTCCATCTCGCGCCGCAGGCCGTCGCCGCTGAACCCGATGCCGGAGCGGTGGGCCAGAATGTTTGCCAGCGATACAATCCCGGCAAGGTCCAGCGAGTCTTTGGCCCGCGTCGGGTGATGATGAAACTCGACCGCTTCCACAATCGGCGCAGGCAGCCCCCAGCGGCCCAGCACCCATGCACCGAGGGCCGGATGCGAGAGTCCCAGCACCTTTTTCTCCGCATCGTACATGGCAAGCTGCTCGGCCTGCACCGTGTCTACAATCTCGGTCAGCGCCTGCGGGGCGAACCGGGCCAGAATGATCTTGCCGATGTCGTGCATCAGCGCCGCCGTGAACGCTTTCTCGGACTGCGGGTAACCTGCCCGCTTCGCCAGCAGCTTCGCGGCAGTCGCAGTCGTGACCGAATGCGTCCACAGCGCGGGCAAATCAAAGCCGGTGCCGGAAATGCGGAACATGTCAAAGACGGCGGCGGCCAGGAGCGTGTTTTTCAGGGTCTGAAAGCCGAGCAGGGTCACGGCTTGGGGAATGTTTGCGATCTTCTGCCGAAAGCCGTAATAGGACGAGTTCGCCAGATTCAGCACTTTGGCCGCCATCGCCGGGTCCGCTTGAATGACTTTGGCGAGGTCGGACGACGAGCAGAACGGGTCTTCAATCATTTCCATGACCCGCAGGACCGTTGCGGGCAGGGTCGGAATATCGTTAATTCGGGAAAGCAGGCTTTCCAGATAAGGGTTTTTCATTGAAAATGCCTCGTTTCGAAAAGTAGGCGAATGCGTACACAGGGAATGTGTTTAGAGTGAGTGTTTAGATAAGGGGATTATCGGCGGGATACTTGCTGGGGGACACGCGAAGAATACGGGGCTATTGCGCCCACTTCTCGTACAGGCCGTGCAGCAAATGAGACGCGGGCGTCGGCAGGGGCGCAGGCAGGGAGCGCTGCCAGTCGCGCTCAAATTGGGCCGTCAGCTCGGCGATCACCGCGCCGCCGTGCAGCTCGACATCGGTTTCGCCGACCCATTCAAAGCCGCCGCGTGTCCAGTTGGTAGACCCGGCAACCGCGCTCAGGCCGTCGAATACGGCCATTTTCAGGTGCAGGCGGATGAAGTCCGGGCCAAGTTTGTAGAGACGCACGGCAATCCCGGCGTCAAGGAGGGTTTGAGTGGCTCCGGCATTCAGCAGGCCGGATGGGCCGACGCGGGCCATGATCTGCGGGTCTAAAAGAACGCGCACGAGGACGCCGCGCTTGTGGCAGGCAATCAGCGCGTCTAAAAGCGCCGTCCGGCCAATCTCGCAGAGGGCGACACAAACAGATGTCTCAGTGCGGCGCAGGTTCTGGGTCAAGGCTGCCTGCGTTGTCCGCGCTCCAATCCGCGTGCCGACAATCCGCGCCTGCGCTGTCCCATCTGCCGTGAGAGCGTCTCCATAGAACGGCGCTATCCCAAAGAGGGATTGCGGCGGCGGCAGCGGCTCGCCGCCGGCAGCGTTCCAGTCGGCATCGAATTGGTGGGCCAAGTCGGCGGCGATAGGGCCACGCAGAAGCAGCATCAGATCATGGTAGCGGCGGAACAAGGTGCCGACATTCATGCCGCCGGCCAGCGCTTCGGCATCATCTACGACAATGTATTTGTGATGCGACAGCGGCGCTCTCTTCGGCGACTCCGGCAGCGGGCGCGGGTCGCTGCGCCGAACATCAATCCCCAGCTTTTTGAGGAGGCGATACGTTTTTTGGCATTCCCAAAGAACTTCCGGCATTGTCGGCCCCAATCCGAGGGAACGGTCCAGCAGAACGCGCACATGAACGCCGTGCGCCTGTTTTGCGGCCATAATCGCTGCCATACGGTTGGCATCCGGCCCGCCGAACAAGTAGAACGTCAGCCGGATTGACCTTTGCGCCCGCTGAAGCAAAGCTTCCATTTCGGCATACGCCGCCCCGTCAAACAGCGCCGAGGCTTCCGTGACCTCAAACTCCTTCTGCTTGCCCTGCATCTTCTCAAGCATCATGTTCTCGTTCTAATACCAGTAACTTTGCCGCCCGCGCCTGCCGATACTCTTAGGGAGCGCTTGCTTTAATACGCTTGCTTTTAGAAAGAACGATATGCACCTGAGTACTCATTTTATTGCTGCGTTTCTTTATTTCTTTTCCAACACCATCTGGGGTTCCAGCCCCCACCACTGGAAATAAGCGTCAGGTCAGAAAAGGCCGGGCTGTGACGGTTTTGCCGTCGCTGACAAACGTAATCGCGCCCTGCCGGTCGGTGCGGTAAATCTGGACTCCATGCGCCTCTAATCGTTCCAGCGTAGACGGCGCAGGGTGACCGAAACGGTTGTTGCGCCCGCAGGAAATCAGTGCATGACGCGGCTGTAAGCGCGTCAGCCAGTTCTCGCCGGTGGCATTTTTGGAGCCGTGATGCCCGGCCTTCAGCACGTCGCACGCCAAATCCGCGTGTGCGGCAAGCATTGCGCCCTCAGCCTCGTTTTGGGCGTCGCCGGTCAGAATAAAGCGTGTCCCGCCATAGTCAATTCTCAGGCCGACCGAGTAGTTATTGATCGTCGCATCGTCGCTGCCCGTGCCGTAAGCCGCCGCCGTGCCGTAGTCGGTAGTGTCCGGCGGGTTCAGCACCGTGACGTGAACGCCGTCGCCCATGTCGAGCGTCTGACCCCGCAAAGCACGCGCACAGGGGATTTTGCGCTGTGCGGCCTCCTGCCGGAACTCCAAATAGGCCGGTGATGGGTATGGCAGCGTGGTCCCATCTAAAATTGCCCCAATGCGCGGCCCGCGCCCTACCGCCGACAGCCCGCCGACATGGTCGCCGTGCGGGTGTGTTGCGACCAGAACGTCAATGACGTTGATGCCGAGAAACTGCAAAAACGGCGCGACAATCCGCGTCCCGACATCCGTGTCCCCGGCTGCCGCTTCGTCGCTTGTCCCGCCGCCGTCCACCAGAATTGTCCGCCCGCTCGGCGTGATGATGAGCGTGCAGTCGCCCTGCCCGACGTCTACCCCAATGACCCGCAGCTTGCCGGCGTCCGGGTCAGGGCGGCGGGATAGTCCCCACCAGGCCAGCGGCCCCAGCAGCAGCGGGGCCAGCCGAAGCAGCCGCCGCCGCGAGATTTTTTCCGAGAACTCTTTGTAAAGCATCTGTCCCTCCATAGACCAGTGCATAAAACGCGAGAACAAGCGGCAGCGGCGGGGGCGGCAGGGACCAATACGCCCAGGCACCTTCGCCGAGGCCGCGCACGATGCGTGAGATGATGCTTATCCCCCAGCCTGCCGCCATTAAAATCAGCCCGCCGAGCGCGTGCCAGAGCATCCACGTCAAGATGCCGATGAAGCCCAGCGGGATCAAAAGGAACAGCAAAGGAACGACGAGGCCGTTTGCCAGCCAGCCGACCAGCGACACTTCGCTGTAGGACGACGCCACTACCGGCATTGCGCCTACCTGAGCCAGCAGCGACAGGCCGAAGCCATCCACCGCCCACTCAGCCGCTTTTCTGGCTTGCGGCTGCCGAATGCCGGCAAGCTTAGGGTGCCAAAAGCCGTTCCAGACCGGCATAGTCAGCGCCAGCGTTAAAATTGTCAAAAACGAGAGCTGAAACCCCGGCTCCAAAAGCGCTGTCGGCTGCACGATCAGAATAATTAAGCCTGCCGCGCCAATAGCAGTCGGCCCGTCCGGCTCGCGCTCAAACAGCACAGCCCCGAAATACAGCGCGGCCATCAGCACCGCCCGCACTACCGCCGGACGGCCCCCGCAGACCAGCGCATACAGCAGCAGAATCGCAATCAAAAGCGCCGCCTGCACTTTTCGGGGCAGAGTCAGCTTTTGCAGCAGCCGCTCCAGCCAGAACGCTAAAATGCCGACATGCAGGCCCGCCGACGCCAAAATATGCACCGTGCCGGTATGCACGAAGTCCGCCATCAGGGCCGGGGGCAGATCGGAGCGGCGTCCGATCAAGATGCCCGACAGCACGGCGGCGGTTTCCGGCGGCAGACTCTTTTGCAGGGCGTCCAGCGCAGCCTTTCGGAGATGCCAGGCCAGCAGCAGAAATGGATTGGCTGCGCCCGCGCCCAGCACCGAGACTGCATGGGGGCGCTTGACCCGCAGCTCGGCATACACGGCCCGGCGGGCCAGATAATCGCGCCACGAAAACGCACCGGGATTGGTCGCCGGGTCCGGCGTCTCTAGCTGCCCTTCCAGCCTCACATGATCGCCGTAGTCCAGCGTCAGATTTCGCGCGGCTTCCGGCCCCACGCTCACGGATACTTCGCCGGTGACTTGTGCGGACTGCCCGCGTGTTTCGGCCTGCGATGGCCGCAGAAAGAAGGTCAGACGCCCGCCGGGCCGCGCTTCCGGGTCACTGGAAACCGTGCCGGTGACGGTCAGTGGTCTTGGGCTGTCGGCAAGATGCGAAACATCGGTTGGCGCAACGGCTTGGAACGACGCCAAGCGAACTGCGCCGGCGCTCAGGCCGAGCAGCAGCAGGCCGGCGGGAAACAGCGCGGGCCACCGGCGGGCCATCAGCGCCGCCGCTCCCAGGGCCGCAAGGCACAGCGCGGCCATCGGGGATAGCCAGCCCAGCGCCTCTAGTCCAATCCCAGCCGCAAACGCCGCCGCTGCTGTCAAAAGCGGTCTTTGCCGCATTTTGTTTGCCCTCCCTGGCACGCACCATAGATACTTCGCAGCTCTATTCATCATAGACGCGGCGAGTTCCTGCAAGTTATGGAACTCGCCCCGCTCGTTCGGGGCGGGCTCCAAAAACTTAATCTTCTCTTAACATTCTCCTGCGTCCCGATCAGGTACAGTCTTTCCGGCAAGTTCGTATGCTGCGTTTTCGGCATTTTAAGGAGCATTCCATGTCTCGACCCGCCCCTCGAACCGGCTTTACCCAAGCGTTCACTTTAATTGAGCTGCTCGTCGTCATCGCCATTATCGCAATTCTCGCCGCCATTTTGTTTCCCGTCTTCCAGAAAGTGCGTGAAAACGCCCGCCGCGCTCAGTGCGCCAGCAACCTGCGCCAAATCGGCCTGGCTTACACCGAGTACAACCAGGACTTCGACGAGATGACGCCCGCCGTTTACAAGACGCCGCTGCCCGGCGGCCTGGACGGAACCAGCTACCTGCCTTACTGGTATGTGATCATCCAGCCGTATGTCAAAAGCTACGCCATGTTTGAATGCCCCGACCGCACCATGAGCTTTGGAGGCAGCGCCGGAAACGGCACCGCTGCAAAGCCGCCGACCGGCCTGAACGATCCCGGAAACTGCTACGATAACTCAAACCCGACCGGTGTCTGCCTCGGCTACGGCTACAACGATGGCTTAGTCAGCGACGGCGGCTACGGCCTGCTTCAGCTTCAGCAAAAAGTCCTTTACAATGGTCTTTCCGTGACGCTCCGCAACGGGCGCAACATCGCCGGCATTGTCAGCCCGGCGCAGTGCATCGCCTTTGCCGATACGTTTGACAACAAGGGCTACTCGGCGGCAATGGACAATCTGCTGACCTCGCTGACGGACTACAATACGCCGGCTCATACCACCGGGTTCAGTTCCTCTGTCCTGCGGCATGGCGGTCTGGAAAATGTCTGCTTTGTCGACGGCCATGTGAAAGCCATGCGGTTCTATGCCGTGGACTCGGTTGGCGTCGGCTACTCAACGCATTCTTTTTCGGTTCCCGTTAATCCGTCGGATGCCCTGGATTACTGCTTTGACCCGAAATATGTGGCAAATTACGGCTCGGCCACGCCGCCGATCACTGTGACCGGCAAGTACCCGCTGCAATCGGACGGTGAATCGTGTTCAGCAGCAGTGACCGATATTTATTCACATATCAAGGTCAACCCGTAATGCTTCTTCGAAGGCTTCTTCCGAATGCACTTCTCGCGGCGGTCCTGCTTGGCGGCGCTGCCCCGCTTCTCGCCGCCGATGCGCTGCTGACGCCGCAGCCGCCGATTATGGTTCCCGGCGGTCCCGGCGGCTTTGACTACATGCAGATTGACCCCGTGAAGCACCGCCTGCTGGCGTCGCATCCCGGCAAGACCACGCTGGTCGTGCTGGATTTGACGACCAATACAGTGCAGCAGCTTCCGACCGACACCAAAATCAACGGCATCGCGGTAGACAATGCCGACAACAAGCTGTTCACGGCAGGCGGCGGCGGCAAGCTGGTTGTGTTCGACAACACAACCCTCGCCAAGACCGCAGAAATTGCGCTCACCGGCCCCGGCGACGACATCGTGCTGGACACCAAAACCGACACGCTCTATGTCTGCCATGACGACGCGATGGAAGTTTGGGCTTTCAACGCCAAAGACAATTCGCTGATTGGCTCGGTTCCTGTCGCCGGTGCGCCCGAATACGTCATGTACGACCCAGGCATGGACAAGGTTTACCAGAACATCAAGCCTGCCAATGTGCTGCAAGTCATCAACCCGGCCACCAATAAAGTGGAAGCCGCCTGGCCGACTGCGCCGATGACTTCCCCGCACGGCATGGCGATTGATTTCAAGACGCATCACATTCTGAGCGCCGGTCAGGGCAAAGTCATCATGCTTGATGAAGCCACAGGCAAAGTGCTGTCGTCAGTGGACATTGCTCCCGGCTACGTGGATCAAATTGCGTTTGATGCCGACACGCAGCGTCTTTACTGCGCCTGCGGCACGGCAGGCGCGATTTCGGTGGTTCAGGAAACCGGCGGCACGCTTTCCCTGCTCGGCACTGTGGTCACGCATCCAAAATCCCACACGCTGCAAGTGGACCCGGCAACTCACGCCGTCTGGATTTCCTACTCCGACGACACCGGCAGTTATCTTCAAGAATGGATGCCGGGCAAATAAGAAACCGGCACTGGAAGTGCCGGTCTGCTATCGCGTCAAAGTCGCTCCGCGGCTAAATGCCACTGGCATCCGGCTAATCTTCAGTCGCGCAGCGACTTTCATTCACCAGTAGGCCGGCACTTCCAGTGCCGGTTCCGATGAACAAGCGCAACAGTTTCGCGTCGTTTTTGCGGGTTTGCGCCCCGTGATGCCCTCACACACAGAAGAAAGCCACCATGACTACACTTTCACGCCGCGAATTTTTGCGCTCCGCCGGCGGAGTGACGTTTCTTGCCCTCGTCCCTATCGGACGCGGCCTGTTCGCCGCGCCGGGAACAGCGCTGCCGAAGTTCACGGCCCTGCCGTATGTCCAGCCAGGCGTGTCCAGCACGTTGGTTGAGGGGCAGGAGGCCATTGTTGTCGCCTGGCAGACGGAGCTTGTTCCGGCAGAGTTTCAGCTTGATTATGGCCCCACGAAGACTTACGGCAAAAGCGCAGTCATCAGCCGGGCCGAGCGCTGGTCGGGTGACACCGACAAGCGCTACAACTACGCGGCAAACTTAACCGGCCTGCATCTCAGCAAAGCCTACTACTACCGGCTGCGCGGCGGCGGCAAGACCATTGCCGAAGGCTACTTCACCACCCGCAAGAAGCGCAGCGAGCCTTCCCGCTTTGTCGCATTCGGCGATAATTCCTATGGCGATCCCGGCCAGCGGGCAGTCGCCTATTATGCGTATCAAACACATCCCGACATCATTGTCAACACCGGCGATAATGTTTACGAAGGCGGGCGCGACAGCGAATACGCCCAGTATTTCTTTCCCATCTACAATGCCGACGCGCCGGACCCGAAAGTCGGCGCACCCCTGCTGCGCTCTGTGCCATTTTACACGGTCATGGCGAACCACGACGTCCACCACAAAGACGCCGAAAAACGTCCTGCCGCCGATTTTGACCAGGACCGTGATGCACTGGCCTACTACACAGCCCTGCATCTGCCTCTCAACGGCCCGCCCGCACCCAGCCCGACACCGCTTTTAGGTGAGGCCGCTCTCGTTGCCGATTTCAAAGCTGCCGCCGGCGCACGGTTCCCGCAAATGGCGAACTATTCGTTTGACCACGGCGACGTTCACTTTCTCTGTTTAGATTCCAACGATTATATTGATCCGACCAGCCCGGCGCTTCGGGCTTTTATCGAGGCCGATTTGAACTCGACCAATGCCCTTTGGAAGTTTGTTGTGTACCATCATCCGGCGTTCAATGTGGGCGCGGAGCATTACAAAGAGCAGCAGATGCGGGCCTTGTCGCCGCTGTTTGAGGCCCACGGCGTTGATTTCTGTCTGCACGGGCATGAGCATGTCTACCAGCGGACCATGCCGATGCGCTTCGCGCCTTCTGATTTGACGAAAGCGCCGCCCGGCCCGCATATCAGCGACCGGCGCATTCCCGGCACGTTCACGCTCGACAAAGCTTTTGACGGCAAGACGCACACAAAGCCGAACGGGATTATCTATATTACGACGGGCGCGGGCGGCAAAGAGCTGTATGACCCCGGCTTCGACAACAACCCGGCGCTCTGGCTTCACGCCGACGACAACAATGTCGCGTATGTCAGCCGCTTCGTGTCCAGCCAGCATTCGTTTACCACGTTCGATGTTCACGGACCGAATTTGACCATGACCCAAATCGGCGAAGACGGCAAAGAACTGGACCGGATTACGGTAACGAAGGCGTAGAAACCTCACCCGGCGGCAAGCCGCCACCCTCTCCTTAAGAAGGAGAGGGTGGAAACTTGTTTCCGGGTGAGGTCTTTTTTTATCTCTGCGCCCGCAAACACCGCGCAATCAGCGGCGCAAACTCTGGACTGCGGCGCAAAAAGATGAATTCGTGCGGCCTTAGCCCCGCACGGGGGTACGAAAACACTTCCTGCCAGTGCGGGTCGGCAGCAAAGGCGTCTGCTTCGGGAATGTTCTGTGTCAGGACGCAGTCGAAGTCGTACAGATTTACCAAAGCCTTCCACTGCGGCGTCCCCGGCGACCGGCTGAGTGTCAGCATGTCATCAAACGTGCGGCCCGTGTAGACATCCAAGCGCCCGTCGATGAAGACCGGCTCCGACGGCAAAGTCCACAGCAAATACCCGCCTGTCTCGAAGTCGTTCAAAAGGCGCAAATGGGGCGGGAACTGCTGCGCTGTGACAAACGCGGTCATCTTTGCGGGGTAGCGCGGGACCCGCGCCGCCGCTTCCCCAATTCCTTCCGGGCTGTATCCCAGCGGCCCAATCGCCCGGTGCAGGGAGGCCAGGCTCACTAGCGCCGTTGCCGCGACAATAAGAAATGCGAATATGCCAAGCAGCGCATCCCGCACCGCCGAGCGTTCCGTCAGACCCAGCGCTCGTTTGACCTGCTCCACGGCGGACGGCAAATGTACGGACGCGATCATCACCCCGCCGACAGCGAATAATGCGATGTTCCGGGCGTGAAGCCCCGCGTTGAGCAGCAGCGCTACGGCAGCCAAAGTATCGGGCAGGCTGCGCCGCCGACTCAGCGCAAGAGCGCCGAAGACGCAGAGCGTCACGGCCAGAAACGGCTGAAGCTGACGCCCCGGCAGCACCGTCACCGGGTTCCATTCAGTGACATTCGCCATCAGCGCGTGGTCCCGCAGCGTAATCAGCACGTTCAAATACAGCCGCCAGCCGTAGGGACCGAGCAGCGAAGCCGCCCCACAGGCCGCCGCCATGCCGAACATCACCCAAGCCCCGCGCTCGACCCTCTGATGCCCCCATAAGGCCGTACAAGCGTCTCCCAGGCCGTACACAGCCAAAAGACCGACCAGCACCAGCACGCCCTGATGCAGGTTCGCCCAGAGGACGCAAAGCGGCAGCAGCCAGAGCAGCCGCCGCAGACGTGCTTCACGGGCATCCAAAACAATCTTCAGCCCCAGCGCCAGTAAAAAATAGCTGAACGCATAAGGCCGCTCCTGCAATGTATCGCTCATCGCCAGCAGCATCAGCGTCGTCAGGCCAAACGCCCACGCCGCGCCAACCCGCGCCCACAGCGTCAGCCAGACGGTCCAGGCCGCTGCGACGGCGAGCAAGGCCATCAAAAGCCATGTTCCAAAAAAGCCGCCTGCTTTGTAAGCCGACGCAAATAGCACAAACGCCCCCCATTCCGGCACGTCCCAGTGTCTTCCCTGCTCGCTCCACGAGTAAGTGTCAAAATGCGGCAGGTGATGGGTGCGGAGAATATCGGTGCCGATGCGAAGCTCAAAAAACAGATCGTTTTCGGGCTTGGGAATGAGGCAGACCAGCAGCGCGATGACGGCAACGAGCGCCAAACCGAGAAGCGGAGAAACGAGGGAGCGAAGTGTCATAGAAGAAGCCATGCCGAAGAGGCGCAAAGAAATGTGCAAGGGGATATGCGAGGGAATGAATTCCTCTCGCTACAAAGAGTCGTCCTTCGGACGCGAGTTAGGACAAGGTAGTCTGCGTGAACCGTTCCTCGTCCGAAGGACGATTCTCAACAGCGAGAGGAATTCATTCCCTCGCATCTCTTTGGCATCATAGCCCAAAGACCACAGCCCGGCAGACCGTGCAAAGGGGCGCAGGGTCAGGGACAGAAACTGGCTCGGATAATGCGCCGCAGCGCTCGCAGACCGGCCAGCCCTGCCGCCGCTTCCATTCCTCGGTCCGGGCGGCCCTCAGCATAATCCCCCGGATGCGCCCGCGCAGGCCATCGTCGGCAATCCCAGCTAGGGCGGCTTCGATTTTCGCGGCTGCGGCTTTGGACACTGCTGTTTTTGCCAGCTCCGCGTCTGTCGGCACGATGGCAGCCGGCGGCACCGGCTTCTTTTTAGACTTTGCCAGGCCGCTGGCCTTGAAATGGATGTCGGTCAAAACGCGCCCGCCAAGCTTTGCGTTCAGGCGGCGGACCATGTCGTCTTTCAGAAGCGTCAGCTCGTTGGCCCAGACGCTGTTTTTGACCCGGACATACAGCACCCCGCTCCGCACGGCCTCCACCTGGGTCACGCCCGCCACCTGCGGCCCGACCACGCCTTCCCAATGCACTTTGGCAAGGTGCGGCCTCAGCGCCGACGCCAGCTCTTGATCCCGAAAAAATCCTGCCACCGCGCCCGAAGCCGGCGCTAACCCGCGTTTGTTCATAGAAAATCCTTCAGAGACCTACCCGTCACAAGTGACTGCCCTCCCTAAAGGGAAGGCGAAGATTTTCACTTCTTAACTTCCGGGCCTTCCCTTTAGGGAGGGTCGCTGCTTGCAGCGGGGTAGGTCCTGCCTCACTGCTTCTCTACGGTGCCGTCGGTGACGGCGTAGACGGTCGCGCGTTCTAGGACGCCGGGCGAGAAGGCACGTAGATTCGTGCAGCTTAGAAACGTCTGCGAGCCGGCTTCGGCAGTCAAGTCAAACAGCAGGGAGCGGCGGGCGTCGTCCAAATCGGAAAGCACGTCATCCAAAAGCAAGAGAGGCGGCTCGCCGACAAGCTCCTCAATCAACCTGCGCTCGGCGAGCTTCAAGGACAGCGCGACGGTGCGCTGCTGGCCCTGCGAGCCGAATAAGCGGCAGTCCTGGCCGTTGACCAGAAACGCGATGTCGTCGCGCTGCGGGCCGCGCACCGTGGTTCCCCGCGCCGCTTCCTCGCCCGACACGGAAGCCAGCTCTTCCAAAAAGCGGGCCTGGATGGCGTCGGCTTCGACTAAGTCGCCGAGCGGGAACGACGGCAAATAAGAGACTTCCAGCGTGTCCCGGCTGTCGCTCAGAATCCGGTGCGTTTCCGACGCAAGCTGGGCCAGGCGGTCTAAAAAGAGCCGTCTGCGCTCGATGAGACGCGCCCCGTGCTGGGACAGGCTTTCGTTCCAGGCCGGCAAACTGGCGCGGGCCGAGCCGGGCGCATGGCCGTCGCGCAGGTCCCGCAGCAGCCGGTTCCGCTGCTCCAAAGTCTTGCGGTACGAACCGAGTGCCAGAACATAACGCGGCGAGGTCTGCGAGATTTCCAAATCCAGGAAGCGGCGGCGGATGGACGGCTCGCCGCGAATGATTTCTAAGTCGCCGCTGTCAAACAAAACGGCATTAAGCTGACCGATGACTTCGGCCAGCCGCGTGTGCTTGACGCCGTTAATCCGAGCGGCTTTCTTTTCGGTCTGGGACAGGGTCAGATCAATTTCAATGTCGCTGTTCTTGGCCCGGATCACATCCGCCGTGATGCGGGTCTGGGTTTCGCCGAACTGGATCAGCTCCGTGTCTTTACCGGCCCGCGACGACTTGCTTGTGGCAAGAAGATACAAGCTTTCCAGCAGATTGCTTTTGCCCTGGGCGTTCAGCCCGACAAAGATATTGAGACCCGGTCCCGGCTCGATCGCTAAACTTTGATAATTCCGAAAATGATCCAGCTTAAGAGAAACAACGTGCATTTCGGCTTCTGTCTCAGAGTCTTCTAATTCCAATTAAAGAATAGATTCTTAGATAATAGTAGTAATAGAGGTGTGACTCAACGGAAACTTTGTGTGACACTAAATTCTGTTTCGCCGCTGATTCGCGGGCCGAATCACCGTGCGCCCGGATGTGCGACGGCTGTGCGGAGCCGCAGAAAATTCAGTGCGGACTCATTGCGGCGGCATTGCGGATTGACAAAACCGGTGTGCGGACTCATTGCGCCGGGATTGCCCCTGAGTCCCTAAACAGAGGCCGCAACCCGCAAACTGTGACACAATTCCAGTGCGCTGTGACACTAAACGGTGACACTGTGACATAGCGAAGTTATGTCACAGCCGCGTTTTTGTTGTGTCACACAATCTTCTTTTGAGTCACGCTATGTCACAGTGTCACATTTTGTGTCACACGACATAAGAGTCCCCCTAGCCCCCAATAATGGGGGAACCGGAGCAGGAGAAGAGCATCGTAATCCTGCACCGTTCCTCTCATATTCCCCCATTATTGGGGGCTAGGGGGAGTTCTGCCTCTACTCCTCCCGCTCAATCTCCTGCCGAATCTTGCTAATCAAAGACAAAATCTGCGGGTCATCCAGCTCTTTTTGCAGGCGGGCGTGGGCATGGACAATCGCCGTATGGCTCTTTAAACCGAACGTCGCCGCCAGCATAGACAGTGGAACACCGCTCATTTCTTTGGCGACGTACATCGCCACCTGCCGGGCAAAGCTGACATCGCCGTAAAGCCGGGTCGCCCGGCTGCTGCGTCCGCCCCCAGCGACAATCAGCTCGCGGGTGACGCCCATCTGCGCAGCGACGGCTTCAATAATTCGGTCCACGCCCGGCCCGCCGGCGCTGACTGCCGGAAGAGAGGCCGCCGGGCGTGGCGGGGCGAAAAGTGGCGAATGGTCTTCAGGATGGGCCGAAGCCATTTCCCGCGCGGCCTCTTCCCGGACCGCCATCTCGCGCGGCGTGATGCGCTCGACATAGTACGACGACAAAACATCGGAAGCAAGCTGCTTGGTGACAGGGCTGTGAATCAGCGACGCATACGCCATCAGCTTAATCAGCGCTCCTTCCAAAGCGCGGATGTTGCTTTGGATCAAGTTCGCCATGAACGCAATGACTTCTTCGGGAATTGCCAAATCTTCCAGAATGGCCTTTTTTTGGAGAATGGCCTGGCGCATTTCAAGCTCCGGCGCGGTGATGTCGGCAACCAGGCCGCACTCAAAGCGCGAGCGCAGGCGGTCATCCATCGCCCGCAGCTCACGCGGCGGGCGGTCGGAAGTCAGCACAATCTGCTTGTTCATCTGGTGCAGGGCGTTGAACGTGTGAAAGAATTCTTCTTTGGTCTGCTCTTTGGAAGCCAGCATCTGAATGTCGTCCACAAGCCAGACGTCCACATTGCGGTACGCCCGCCGGAAATCTTCCGTGCGCTTATCCCGAATCGCCGACACATAATGGTTTGTGAACATCTCCCCGCTGACATACACCACCTTCGCCTGCGGCAGTGCCAAGCGTATTTGATGCCCAATCGCGTGCATTAAATGCGTGTTATGCTCCCAAAAAGTTGACAGGAACGTCTGATAATCCGGCACTTCCACGGCAACCGTGGCTTCTACCCCCGCCGGCACCACCGAAACGACTTTTTCCCAGCGCATCCCCAACGGCGCGTTCCGGTGCCGCCACTCGCCCCGGTTTGGACGGGCTGCTAAAGCGCGTTCCGCGATTTGACGCACTCGCTCGACCGCGTCTTCTTTGCCGAAGATGCCGACACGCTCCGCAAATTTTATGACTTCCGAGGCGGCATGAAGCGCCAGCGTCCAAGCATTGACCTTTGGCTTGCGCGAGAGACGCGACACAATGCCAAGCTTTAGCAGAAGCTCTTGAATGTCCCGGACGAGTCCTTCGGACGCCGAGCAGAACCCAATTTCCGTGCGCGGCAGCCGGTTTCCTGTTATCGCTTCCTGGCCGCAAGCTGCCCAGCCATCTGTGGCAAACAGCCGAGACAAAAACAAGCAAAGCTGCGGTCGCGAAAGCTGAAAGATTGCAGCGGGAATGCGCTTGTCGCGTGAGTGTGTGAGCATGAGGCCATGACGGCGAAGCAGGTTCATCACGTCATTGCGGCTGTTTTGCCCCGCGGCGACGTGCCCACGCTTCCCAGCGATGCGCCAGTCATAATTGCTGTGCTGGACCATGCGGCAGCTGGTCAACGCAACGCACTCCTTAAACTCGACAATCTGCACATTATCCTGCTGGCTGAACCGGATGTTGGGCTGGCTGAAGCCGCCGCCGCCGATGAGGTAAGCGAGCAGCTTGATTTCGTGTTCCGGCATCGGAACAGGATTACCGAATGCAGGCAGGCTTTCAGGAACAGCGACTAAATCACCGGCACCAATTTTTTCCAGTGCCGTCCAGCCTCGCACCTGAATAGTGTTGTAGCTTTTATCCCAGCGCGTGTCGCCGTTTGCCGCCCAAAGCGGATGCTGGGAGTTGCGGACAATGCGCCGTCCGCTTTCGGTGGTAATGGCGAAAACCGGCTCGATGGCATTGAACTCGGCGCGGGCCGGGACTGCACGAATCTCTTCTTTGGCGAGAGTCAGCAGCGAGAACTCTGTCCCGATTAGCTCTGCGGCGCGGACGCGCCGTCCATCGGCGAGGTGCAGGTATTCAGAGGCCGCAACACATTTTCCTAGCCCTGGCGGGCCGTATAAAAAGAGGGGATTGTAGGTTGCGCCGGGAGATTGGGCAACGGCGACTGCTCCGGCTTGGGCCAGGCGGTTGGATTTGCCGACAACGAAGTTGTCGAACGTGTAGCGGGGAACAAGCGGCGACGCGGACAATTCCAAAGCAAACAGGTTCCGGCTGGACGACTTCGCGCCCGTGCTGCCGCCGCCGTCAAAAACAGCCGCTGTCGGTGCTGCTTGCGGCGCGGGAACCGGCAAACCGCCTTCACCGGACATCTCCGTGGAATGCAGCGCGGCGGCCTGCTGCAAGGGCAGCGGGTTCTCGCCTAATAGGGGCTGGACATCGGGCGTGGAAATGACGAACCGGACCTGAACGCCTGGCGCATCCAAATACTGGGCCAAAAGCTGGGACACGGTCTGGGCGTACTTTTTCTCCACAAACTCACGGGCAAACGATGACGGCGCTCCCAGCACGGCAACGGAGCCGGACGCCGACGGGGAGTACGAAAGCGGCTTCAGGGGGCGCAGCCAGTTGTCAATGTTCTGCTTGTTGAGCGAAGCGGCGAGCGCCCGCAAAGTCCGCTCCCAGGCGCGGCGCAGCGCGGTGAGTCCTTCTTCCTCGCCGAGTTCAAGCTGCTGGTCCTGAAACGGCGGGTGTGGAACTGCGTCCTGAAGCGATGGGAGCGGCACATCGGCGGGAGTATCATCGGCGTGTTGTGGGTGGCTGCTCACGGGTTTCCTGGGGCCGGTTGCCTCTGAAATGTCTCATCAGAGGCGCGGCATTAAACAACGGAAAGAGGCGGCATTTCGGTCTGAAATTGCCGCCTCACTGCGTCCTATTATACCGGGAATCCCTGGAATCGGCAAGCTAAATCCGCACTTGTTTTCCGCCTGTGAATCTTTGAGTTATCTTGTATAATAAAAGCATGGAAATTATTGAACTGCACCCGGCCACGGCGAATGGGCTGATGCTGGGGTCTACCCTGGAGGTTCCCGAAGGAGCGGCGGGCGTGGTGGTGAAGGAAGGCCGCCCGCTCGATGTGCTGCCGCCCGGCCGCCATTTTTTAGACGCCGCGCTGCTGCCGCTGACGATGCAGGCATTGAAAATTAAGCCCGGCGCAGCAGCCAATGCGCCGCTTCCGGCAGCCCTGTTTCTGGTCCAAACAGCAGCGCCGTGGACAACGCCCTGGCGCTGCTCGGCGCTGCTATCCAAAAGCAGCGCCCACGGCATGACCTTTACAACGCTGGCTGGACGAGCCGCGGTGCAGGTCAGCCGCCCGGATGCTTTCTGCGGCGCGGTCCTTGCCGCCGGAGGCTCAAGCCTCGGCACCGGCGCGGCGACGATGCCGCAGGTGATTGACAGCTTTGTGCGCGGCGGCTTGCAGGCCCATGCCGCCGCGTCCGTGCTGCCGTTAAGCCTAACGCCGGAGCAGGCACCGGAAGCGTCGGAGGCCATTCGCACGGCAGCGGGCCATGCGGCGGCGGGATGGCTGGCCTCCGCCGGGCTGCACTGCACGGCCTTTGACCTGGACTCAGTTACGCCGCCGAGCCGCACTCCCTGCATCATCTGCAAATCCGCCACGGCTCCGACCGGCTACGGCGTGTTTATGCGAAACATCAGCCTGCTGTACCTGCGCTTCACGGCGAAAAAAGAAGGCAATTTCTGCGTCCCCTGCGCTTGGAAGACTGCCGGAGCGTTCAACGGTGTCATGCTGGTTGCCGGCTGGTGGGGCCTCATCGGCCTGGTGCTGACGCCCGTGTATTTCTTCCAGAACTTGTACCACTTAGCAAAGATTGTCGGCAGCGCGAAGACACCAACGGAGCCTGTCCCGTAGGGGCGAACCTTGTGTTCGCCCTTTGTTTGTGTTCGCCCTTTGTTTGTGTTCGCCCTTTGTTTGTGTTCGCCCCCACGGGTCTCTAAGACCCAACCAGCTCCCGTGCGGCGGCCAGGACGGCATCATAATCAGGTTCGCTGACAATTTCGGGAACAGTCTGGATGTAGCGGATCACACCCTCTTTGTCCACCAAATAAATGGATCGGTTCAGCAGGCCGGTTTCCTTGACTTGAACGCCGAACGCTTCGCCAAACATCCGGCCTTTGTGGTCGGACAGCATTTCAATGTTGGTCACCTTTTCCTCTTTCGCCCAGCGGGTCTGGGCAAACGGCGTGTCGGCGCTGATGGCGACAGTCTTCAGCTTGTCCGCCGGCAGGGAGGCGATATGGCGGTTGAACTTGGCGGTCTCCAGCGAACAGATATGCGTGTCGATGCTCGGCACCAAAACCATCAAGACCGCTTTCGTGCGGCCTTCGCTCAGGGTGTCCCAGTCCGCTTCGTCGAGGCTGCCGGCCTCCTGCACATGGAAGTTGGGGACCTTGTCGCCGACTTTCAGCTCGCGGCCTACTAAAGTCAGCGGAGAACCTTTAAATGTCACCAAGCCGGGCCGCTCAATCGTTTCTTCTGTCATTTTGCTGTGTCTCCTTGCTTTTGTCTTTAGAGAGTATACCCACTTGCCGAAAAACAGGGGGCAGGAAAACGCGCCGCCGATGGCGTACTGAGGCGCATGGCGATTCAATATGTTTTCTTCGACATCGGCGATGTGCTCTTTGACGAAAACGCCCAGCATCAGTGGCTGTTCCATCAGCTTCTTCTCACGCTGCGGGCGCACGGCAAAGACGTTTTGTGGGACGATTTCAACGCGACCCGCAAGCGCCTGACCGCGCTCGGCCCCAACCCGGAAGCGGCGATCAAGGGCAGTTTGGCGTTTTACTGCGCGAACGATTCAGAAACCGACGTGCTGTGGCATGAAGCGCGGGACCAGTACCAGCAGATGCGGAAGCCGCGCCCGTTCGGCCAGCTGCTCGACGGCATCACGCCGGCGCTGGCGGACCTCAAGCAAGACTTCCAGCTCGGCATTATCGCCAACCAGCACCCGGAAGTGGCCCAGGCCATCGCCGATTACGGCATTGAAGATTTGTTTCAAGTTATTGTCATCAGCGAGATTGTCCATTTATTTAAGCCCGATCCCGCAATTTTCCAGCATGGGCTGGACAGAGCGGGCATCACGCCCCAAGAAGCCATTTTCGTCGGCGATCGCCCCGACAACGATGTCGGCCCCGCCAAAGCCGCCGGCATGAAAACCGTGCGCTTTAAGCGCGGAATCCAGTATACTCTTTACAACCCGGACGACCCCGCGCTCATCGCCGACGAAACCGTAGAAAATGTGTCGCAGCTCGCAGCGGCAGTGCGGCGAGTGGCCGGCAGCGAAAGTGGAGCGGCATGAAGTCCGATCTGCGCTACGTTTTGCCGGGGGTGCTGCGGGCATCAGTGACAAGGGCCGACGGCGCTGATCCTATAAAACTTCAGGATCAATTCAATGAGTTTGGATTTTCAGTAATAGGTATGCCGCCAATAGAAGTCGCTCTTGGCATGGACGGCGAAATGATGATCAATGATGGTATGACACGAGCGACACGTTGCTGCATGATTAGCGGAGAGCAAGTCGTGACAGTGGATGTAATTGAGGAAAGGCCCGAATGGGATTTTAGCCATCTGCCAACAATTGCAGAACTTTTGACGCCTGATTTCTAGGCAGCATTTGAGCATGTAACTGAGGAAGACTATGGATACAACACAGCAAATCTTAGAAGCAATTGCGGAACTTCGCAAGCAGCACCCTTCCTGGCGGTTTGGGCAGCTCGTCGCCAATGTTTCCTTTTTTGCCAAAGGCCCCGTCAAGTCAGCGGTGTATGATGTGGAAGACGAAGAATTCTTGAAGGCAGCTCAGGCGCATCTTGCCCACCTTCAGGAAAAGCAGCGCGAAACAGTTTCAGCATAACTATGAAAATCTTCTATCTCTTCTTTGCTTTCGTGCTTGGTTTGCTGTGGGCTGTTGCAGTTCCGGCAGCGCCAATACAGGCGACAGAACCCGCAGCCCATGTCGGAGCGTCGCCTCCTGCCGCAGACAGGCCGATTTGGCAGACGTTTACTTCTGCCGCAGGGCGTTTTTCGGTGCTTCTGCCGTCTGTGCCGGAGGCGAAAACTGTTGTTCTGTCCACTGTTCACGAAACCGTGCAGCAATTTATCTGCCGGGCGTACACCGGCGTTTACCTTGTTCAATACGTGGACAGACCGGCAGAAGCAGTCAAGATGCTGGGAGCCGAAAAGATGCTATCGCTGGCTGATGACGCTTTTATCGAAGAAAACCAAACTTCCGCAATCATCAAGCGCCATTTTGTGCTGAATGGTTATCCCGCACATGAAATCGTCGCAACCCGAAGCAACGGCAGCAAAGAAACACACATTGTTTATCTTGTCGGCACACGCCGCTATACCCTGATGACCTTGCAGCGGAGCAATCAACTGAAGGCCGATCCGTCTGCCTCAGCAAAATTCCTCGGTTCGTTTGCTTTGCTAGCGGCGAAAATGCCGAATAGGAACCGATAAACCCCTATGATTATTGAAGCGCGGGAAGATGTGGTGCAGCTCGAAGGTGAGCTGGACAAGAACTTATGGCCGACTATTCAGGCAGCGGCGAACCTGCTGCTGCGGCATCATGTGGAAGGCATTATTGTGGACGGCAGCGGTTTAACAGGCTGCTCGGCGGAAGGGGCGAACACGTTCCGGGATGCAATGGACTTTATCGCACGCTACCGGGCGCGGATTGTGGTTTGCGCCCTGCCGGAGAACGTGCTGGACGCGGTGCGGGCCGTGCCGGGGGTGCGCTCACGCCTGCCGGTGACGGCAACTTTGGAAGAAGCGCGGGCGTCGCTGAAGCTGTCCGGCGCGAGTGGGGTACGCGCACAGGGGGGCGCAAATACCCCGCAAAACATTTTGGTTCCCCTGCTGCGGCCTGATCACACCGAAGCCGCAAGCGCACTGGCCTGCCGCCTGGCACGGGCGGCATCCAAAGCCGACGGTACGCAAAAGTCGCGGCTGCACCTCGTGTACATCCTGGAAGTGCCGCGTCATCTGCCGCTGACCGGGCCGCTGCCGGAAGAAGAAGCGCTGGCCTCTCATGCCCTCGCCGCCGCCGCGGATGCCGCCCGCTGCGAAGGGGTTACGGCAAACCCGGTTGTCACGCGCACCCGTGATGCCGGGGAAGAGATTGTCACGCAGGCGTCGGCGCTGGAAGCGTCGCTGATCGTGCTGGCCTACCAGCCGTCCGATGATCCCGACGATACGCTCGTGCAGCGCGTCATCCGCACCGTGTTTGATCGCGCTCCCTGCGAGGTCATTCTGAACAAACAGACGGCGAAATAGGAACCTACCCCGCCGCAAGCGGCGACCCTCCCGAAGCGGGAAGGTGAAGAGTTCAGGAACAGGACAAAAGGCGCAACAGGGGCAAAGGGCGCAGCAAGCAGCACCCCTACGTCAAATCTGAAAACTCCTCACCTTCCCGCTTCGGGAGGGTCGCCGCTTGCGGCGGGGTAGGTTCCTAAAGCACTTCCAGCGCGTTCGGCAGATGCGTCAAAATTTCGCAGCCGTCTTCCGTGACAAGAATATCTTCCTCCAAGCGCAGTCCGCCCCACCCTTCCAGATAAATGCCCGGCTCGACCGTCATCACCATGCCCGGCTTCAGGATTAACTTTTCGGAGCGGACGGAGAAACCGGGGCCGTCGTGGACAGACCGGCCCAGCGAGTGGCCCAAAGAATGACCGAATGCGAGGCCGTAACCTGCCGCCGCAATAAAGTCGCGGGCGACGGCGTCTATTTCCTGGCCGGTTGTACCTGGTTTAATCGCGGCGATGGCCTGCTGCTGGGCTTCCCAAACAATCCCGTAAATTTCCCGCTGCTTGCCCGTGACCTCAGACAGCGCGAAAGTGCGCGTAATGTCTGAATTGTAGCCGCTGACCGACGCGCCCCAGTCAATCGTCACAAAATCCCCAGAAGCCAGTGGACGCGGGCCGGCATGGTGGTGGGGATGAGCGCCGTTCGGCCCTGACGCAACAATGGTGCTGAACGCTGCGCCGGACGCTCCCAAGCGCCGCATGGCAAACTCCAGCTCCATTGCGAAATCCTGCTCCGTGGTGCCGGGCCGCAGCAGCGGCTTGACAGTCTCCATTGCCGTTTCAGCGACGGTGATGGCGTTTTTGATCAGCGTTATCTCACCGTCGTCTTTGACCAGGCGCAGGGTCTCGACCAGATCCGATGTGCTGACCCACTCGGCTTCCGGCAGCAAAGCACGGAACGCTTCCCATTGGCCGACCGTGACATGGCCCGCCTCAAAGCCGAGGCGCTTGACGCCGGGCCGCGCTGCCAGCACATCTTTCAGGGCATCGCCGTAGCCGCCGCTGCCCTGCGGCGTTTCGACAATCACAAAGCCGGCACATTCGGCCTGAGCGCGAAGTGTGTAGCGGGCGTCCGTGATAAACGCAGCTTCGTCCGGCGTAATCAAGATTTGGGCGGTAGATCCGGTAAACCCCGAAAGGTAGCCGATATTGCCGATGTTAGTCAGCAGCAGAGCGTCAATGGCCGGGTCAAGTGCGGCAATCGCCTGGCGCAGGGCGTCAACGCGGGCGGAAGATGTGCTAGGCATGGTAATCGTTCTTTCTGCGAGAGTTTTTCATCGGTGGCTTTCTTCAATCAAGTTTTTCGCGGCGCTGAGGGCCATCAAGTAGCCGTAAGGGCCGAAGCCGACCACCTGGCCGGTGGTGACGGCGGAAATGACAGAGTGGCGGCGAAACTCTTCGCGGGAATGGATGTTTGACAGATGAACTTCCACGGTCGGCAGGCGCGAGTCGGCGATGGCGTCCCGGATCGCATACGAGTAGTGGGTGTACGCGCCGGGGTTGATGACAATGGCATTGGCCTCTCCCATCGCTTCCTGCACGAAGTCCACAATCGCGCCTTCGGAGTTTGACTGCCGAATGGTCACTTCCACGCCCAGATACTTGGCGTGGGCCGTGATTTTGCGGTTGACCGACTCGAAATCGTCCTTGCCGTAGATGTCCGGGTCACGGATGCCGAGCATGTTAAGATTGGGGCCATGAATCAGGGCAATGCGGATCAGCCCGGAACGAGTAAGCTGCACAATAATCTCCGTAGGTTTGGTCTCTGTTCTGTATAGGCTCGGCTTATTTGGCGGGCAGAACGGCTTCTTCCGGCAGCAGAATGGGAATGCCGTCTCGGATTGGGTAAATGCGCCCGCACTGGTCGCAGACCAGCGTGTCGCCTTCCTGACGCAGCGGCGGGCGGTTGTCGTCGGCGGGGCAGGCGAGAACCGCCAGAAACTTCGAGTCTAAAATAGTCAAAGCTTACTCTTTCTTGTGTTTTTTTGGTGCGCCGGCAGAACCGTGGCCGGTTGAATGGAGCCAGGTCGCGCCGTGGCCCGGCTTCTGGGCACGGACCCAGGACGCGCTCGTAATCGCGACGAAGGCGACGGCTGCCAGCACGAGAATTAAGGCTCGCAGGCGAATCTCAGACTGCATCGAGTGTCTTTTCTCCCATTTCTCCTACTGGCTGAAGCTCTCATAATAGATCCGGCCTGCCGGGACACCAATCCGGCGCAAGGCGCTTGCCAGGCTTTTAATGAACGGTGCCGGGCCGCACAGATAAAAGCCTTTCTCCGAAATGTCCGGGACCAAACGGCGCAGCGCTTCCTCGCTGATATGGCCGCGCTCACCCTGCCAGTCGCCGCCGGGCTTGCTTAAGAAGTGACAGATGCTGAAACTGGATGCGTCCGCCGCCTCCATCCCGGCCAGTTCTTCCCGAAACGCGATGTCGCCCTCGGTTCGGTTTGCGTAGAGCAGCAGCACGTCTTTCGCCGTCTTGGTGTCCCGCAGATGACGCAGCATGCTGATAAACGGCGTGACGCCGATGCCGCCCGCGAGAAAAACCAGGCTGTCTTCGTCCGGGTGCAGCAAGTACGAGAAGCGGCCATAGGGCGCGTCCACCAGAACCGTGTCGCCGGGCCGGACTTCCCCAACTGTTTTCGTAAAGTCCCCGGACCCTTTAATCGTCGAGCTGAGGACGCCCGGCTTTGTCGGACTTGATGACAGCGTGAACGGATGCTCCTCGGCAGGGTGACCGTCCCGGCGGAACGTCAGATACTGGTACTGGCCCGGCAGGTACGCAGGGACCAGCGTTCCGGGCGGGGGTGCGGCGGAGACAGTGTAAACGCCGTCCGCCTCCTGCCGCACGTCCGTTACCCGGTAAGGCTGCTTCCGCAGCGAGGCCGGCAAACCCAGCCGCCGCCAGACATAAGCAAGCGCCGCCGCCCCCGCCAGCGAAAACCACAGGATCTTCATGGCCGCAATCTTCCAGTCCCCACCTGCCTGCATGACATGGAGGAAGCCGCTGACAAGAATGGCGGCGGCAATCAGGCTATGCGAAATCTGCCACTTCTGGTACTCCAAATGCAGCCGGGCGCGGAATGACGCCTGCACCGCCAGCAGCACCAGCGCCAGCAATGCGCCGCGCCCAAGCCAGATATAAAGGGGCTGATGCAGTCCAATCAGCAGCGGCCAGCCCCGCCGCCCTGCCGCAAGCAGGAGTGGGTGCGCCAGGAGCAGCGCCCCGACAATGATCCCCGTTGTCCGGTGGAACTGATAAACCAAACCCATCTCGAAGTGCCGGTCCAGCCACTTTGCGTGGGACGACAGCACAAACTGCATCAGGAGCAGGGCGAAGCCGACCAAAGCCATGCTCAGGCCGATCTCGTAGACAAATGACTCCCGCCCGCGCTTGCCAAAAACCAGCGCCGTCAGCAGCGGGGCAAAAACCGCCGCGAAGTAGAGTAAAATCAGCACGAAGGCGGGTGCCTTTGCGGCAGCCCGCGCCGGCGGCAGCGCCGCCTGGGCGCTTCTTTCAACAACAGACATTTTGCAGACTTTCCAAGACATTTCTCTTTGCCTGCTACGCAAACTCAAAGGCTTTCGTCATCAGAAAGTGACGAGCGCGTTCACACCCTCGCAGCAGCGCTTTCATAAATGGCAAGTGTCTCCCGTGCCGCCTTCTCCCACGAAAACAATGCGGCGCGTTCCGGGCCGCGCTCCCGCCAGCGGGCTTGTACGACCGATGAGGCCAGCAGCGTTTCCAGCGCGTGTGCCCAGGCGTGGGAGTCTTCGGCGGGCAGCAGAATTCCGGCGTCGCCGACCACTTCCGGCAGCGACGACGCCCGGCTGCACAGCACGGGGCAGCCGCAGGCCATCGCTTCGAGCGGCGGCAGGCCGAAGCCCTCGTAGCGCGACGGGTAGCACAGCGCATCCGCGCCGCCGTACAGCGCCGGCAAGTCGGCGTCGGCAACGTAGCCTGCCAGCACGATGTCGCGGGTCACTTCGGCGGGCAGCGCGGCCATTTGGGCGTCGGTTTCGTCCAGCCAGCCCCGCTTGCCGGCAATGATTAGCCGGTGCGGCGGCGGATGGGGGCCGAGCTTCAGCAGGGCAAACGCATCCAGCAAAGTTTCCAAGTTTTTGCGCGGCTGCAAGACGCCAACGGCCAGCAGGTAAGGCGTGTCGCTGAGTTCCAGGCGCTTGTTCACCGCCGCCCGCGCGGTTTCCTGCCCGCCGGCTGGGATTTGGAACTGTTTGCCTGCCGCTTCCAGCACGACATGGACTTTTTCTTTGGTGACGGTTTTGTTCAGGCGCAGGATGTCCCGGCGCGTACTTTCCGAGACGGCGACAATCGCGGCGGCTTTTTGCATGGAGCGCGGGACTAAGTTTTGGAGTATCCATCTGTCTTTCGGCAGGAACAGCTCCGGGTGAACTTGGAATGAAACGTCGTGAATGGTGGTGACAACAGGGCAGGGCGCACCGAGCAGCGGGATATTATACTGGGTATGGGCAACGTCTATCTTACCGGCTTTTAAGGCGCGGGGAAACGCCGACAGCATCCAAAGCGCATCATTTCTTGGATTGACAATCTGACGCCAAGTAAAGTTCGGCCCTAACCCCGGCGGCGGTTCTCCTTCGATGGGGCCGCGCGTGTACAGCACATACTCGTTTTCGGTATCCGTCGCCGCCAGGCCGCCAATCAGGCCGCGCCAGTACGTCCGGTCGCCGGTGAAGCGCCCGGACAAGGTTCGCGCATCAATGCCGATTCGCATGAAGAAAGCCTTGAGAAAAAATCCTGAGAAGCCGTGGGTATGAAACCCACGGCAAAAAGTTCAGCTGCCCTTCGGGCAGGAAGATCGCAGAAGAAGAGTCTAAACAGCCCGAAGGGCGTCAGCTTTAACCTGCCGTGGGTTTCATACCCACGGCCCTTATCTTCTGCCCTTATCTTCTGCAATAGAGTATACTCAATGCCATGCCAAATCAGCGTCCCATCAAAGTGCTTCTCTTGGTCCATGAGCTGTCGCCCACAGGAGCGCCGAAAGTGATCCTCAGCGCGTTCCAGCGTTTTGGCGACGCCGTTGAGATTCGGACATTGGCTTATCTCGGCGGACCGCTGGAAGAGGAGTTCAGAAAGATGGGGCCGGTGCAGAGCCTTGTCACTTACGGCTGGCCGGGGATGTCCGCGCCGCTTGGGTCACTCGCCCGGTTTGCGGGACACCGGGCGCTAAGCTTCGCTAAAGGCCGACTTTGGGCCGGGCCGCTGCGCCGCTGGCAGCCGGATATTATCTATGTCAACAGCGTCGCCGCCCTGCTTGCCGTGCGGCGGCTGGCGCTGCCCCCTGCGCCGGTGCTCCTGCATGTGCATGAGCTGGACCATGTGCTGGACCCGTTCATGGCGCATTCGCCGGACCTCCTGCGTGATCTGCCAGCCCGTTATATCGCCGTCTCGAACGCCGTCGCGGACTCGCTGGCGGCACGCGGGATTGACCACGAGAAAATCGCCGTCGTTCCGGCATTCATTGATGCTGCGCCGGAGATTGCGCCCCTTGCTGCGCCTAACGTGCGGGCTGACACGCGCTGGGTGGTCGGCGGCGCGGGCGTGATTAACTGGTGCAAAGGGGCGCAGCTTTGGCTGCTGATGGCGGCGGAAGTGAAGCGTCTTTTAGGCGCGGACAAAGTCCGCTTCGTGTGGGTCGGCGTTCCCGAAAACGAAGAAGGCTGGCAGTTTCGGGAAATGGCCCGCAAGCTGTATTTGGCCGATGACATCGAGTTTGTGGCGTTCACGCGCCGCCCGCAGGAGTATTACCAAAAGTTTGACGTGTTCGCGCTGACATCGTGGGAAGAAACAGCGTCCCTGGCGCTGCTGGAAAACATGGGGCTGGAGCGGGCTGTTGTCTGCTTTGCAGGTTCCGGTGGCCCGGCGCAGTTTGCGGGCGATGCCGGAGTTGTTGTCCCAAACTTCTCGCCGGTGGAAATGGCCGCCGCGATTGCCGGCCTTTGCGCCGACCCCGCCCGGCGGGACGCGCTGGGGAAAGCGGCGCGTCAGCGGGTTTTGGATCATTTTACGGCGGACAGGCAGGCTCCGCACATTCTGGACGAAATTCGGCGGCTGGTGGGGTGAGGTCTCTCAGCGCCGAAAAAGTTTCTGGCGCAGGCGGGACACTGCCCGAAGCGGCGCGGCGCGGTAAGCCAGCAGTGTCAGCAGCAAACGCGAGGGAATATCTTTGGGATGGACCAGGCCGCGCCCGCCCTCCACAAACGACGGCGAAAGAAACCGTTTCCAAGCCGTTCCGCCCTGAGTCCGGCTGAGATGCCGGGCGATTCGGAACAGCGGACTCAGAGCGAACGGGTGATGCCGCTCGCGCAGCAGTGTGGCATCTGCCAAAGAGAGGCCGTAGAGGACTGGAGCCGTCTCATAAAAACAGGCGTTCGCGGCAGGCGCAACAAGGTCTGATCTCACCGCAATCTGTGTTGCGCTTTGCGGGTGGACGCGGTAATGCAGGACGCAGTCGTCTAAGTTTGCCAGTTTATGACCGACGGCAAGCCGCAGCCAGAGATCGTAGTCTTCCACAAGAGTAGCCGAGCGATGGTTGCCCACGGCAAGCACCGCGCTGCGGCGAAACAGCGCCGTGGGGCAGCCGATAGCCGTGTTCTGGACCATGTAATGCACGATGTCGTCATGGGTCAGGTACTGATGCCCAATGCCCGCCACTTTGCCGCCGTTCGCGTCAATGACGTCGTAGCGTCCGCCCACGGCGGCGACTTCCGGGTGCGCCTGCATAAACGCCACTTGTCTTGCCAGCCGGTCGGGCGCGTTGATGTCGTCGGCATGAATAATTGCACATAGCTCCGTTTGCGCCAGCAGCGTCATTGCCGCCATGGCTGCACCGTAGGAAGTCGGCTGGTCCGCAATGATGCGTCCCGGCAGCCGGCAGGGAATCCAGCGCGACAATTCTTCCAAAGTGCCGTCGGTGGACTTGTTCACCCAGGCAATAATTT
Organism: uncultured Armatimonadales bacterium; assembly: GCA_964243345.1. GTDB lineage: Bacteria > Armatimonadota > Armatimonadia > Armatimonadales > Capsulimonadaceae > JANXMY01. Next base: position 45,167 of record CAXTER010000017.1, on the reverse strand, counting down.
CCCAGTCTTTGTAGGTCTGCGCTTCAATGGAAGCCAGTGTTTCCGGCAGATAAGGCATTCCATCTCGAACCGGAAGCAGCCAAGTCACTCGCAGGTTCATGCGAGGCCCATCTGCCGGAACGCCGTAGTAAGGCGGGTCTTCCAGCTATGGTCTTTGAGGCAGCGGGCGTAGCCGGCCTGCCGGATTTGCTCGCGCTCGCTGTCATGCGCCAAAAAGTATTTGATCTTATCGGCGAGGTCCTGCGAGCCGTCGTAGCAGACAATTTCTTTGCCAATCTGAAAGAACTCTTCCAACTCTTCCATGTATTCCACCATATAAAAGCCGCCGCTCATCGGCACCTCAAAATCGCGCAGGCGCACCTGCAATATCCGCTCGCCGACTAAATGGGTGTCGCCGCAGGTGGAAAAGCCGAGATTGATCTTGGAGCGGCTGTACATCTGCACCATTTCCGTGTCGGAAAGCGGGCCGCCGAGAACGGACGCGGGCAGGATTTCGGGGACTTTGCGTGCGAGGCCCAATGCTTTGCGGGCCTGCCGCCAGATTTGGCGCGGCAGACCGGGAGGCGCGTAATCCGTCCACTTTGCGCCCCAAACGCGGACATCAATGCCGGCCTCCCGCAGAAACTTGATGTAGGCGGGCCGGTCGCCGTAAGCCTGCCCGACAAACGTGACATCGTACTCTTTCGGCAGGTCATAGGGCTTATTAAAAGCGGGATTGGCCGCTTCCTGGCAGTAGATGGGATGTGCGCCCATGGCCTCGTAGTCCTTCAGCCGGAAGCGCTCCGGCACAAGGCACCAGTCATAATGCGGCGAGATCGCCCGAACCAAATGAAGCTGATACGAGCCGTTGGCGTACCAGTTGACGGTTGTAATTCCCAGCGCTTTAATGTCATCAATTGCTTCCGGCAGGACCACGGCATCGTAGAAGTAGCTGAACAGCAAATCAATCGGCTTTTCGGCATGGGCGGCTTTGATCTGACGCAAAAGCTCCGCCGTAGCTTTGGGGCGATTTTGCGTCATAAAGGCCACATGCTCCGGGTTGCCGGTATCCAGCTTTTGATACGTTTCGCCCCACGGGTAGCGGAACTCGACCACGTCATGCCCCATATCGGTCAGCGCGGGGGAAAAGTGGTTATGCCATCCCTCAGACGTATGAAAAACGCGCAATCTCAGCTTCTTTCTTTGGAAACTTTTGGGTCTTTGGGATGCAGCCGAATAATGTTATCCGCAACTTCCAAAACGCTATTTGGCCGTGCGGCGGCCAGAAACTTCAGCAGGTCCGCCAGTGCCGGGTAGTCATTGCTGCCGTCAAACGCATGAACATCATCTATTAAGATCACATCCCAATTGTTTCTGCGGCTGAACAGGATTTCAAGCTCCTGCACAATCGGCGTGTCTAAAATGCCGCGTGCCGTGATGCCGCCGGAGTAATGAGCGTCCAGCCAGAACACGCAGGGAGCGGTGATCTCCGCGACGACACCCGGCAGGATTTGGCTGCTGTCGCCTTGCAGGATCGAAATGTGGCTCATGCCGGCGAAAAGGGCGTCGGCTCTGTGGAACAGGTCTTGATCCAGCTCAATGGAAACAATCCGCTGGAAATTCTTCTGCTGGGCCGTCACCATCTCGGCTTGATAGGTTCCAGTTTCGACAAGTGTATGGAGGCCAAAACGCTTGCCGTACATTCTGACCACCGACTGCTTGAACGCCGGCGGCGGCGGAAGCGGCCTTCCCAGCGCTTCCCAGCGCCGGATGGCTGCCCGGCTTCGCGCCGCTCTCGCCACAAAGACCAGCGGTGTTCGCCGCAGCACTTTTTTGATAGCTTCTAACATAAACGGCTTTAAACTCGCAGCCTACGTACACGATTCTTGAGTCTTGACAGCAGCGTTCTTGAATAGGTGAGACTTGGATGGATGGAAACTGTACGTTTCACCGCCCCTACATCTGCGGCTGCAACTATTTTAGCCAGCATCGGAAACAGGTTGTAATCGTTCAGCACTTTCTCTTTAGCAACTCGAAGCGCCTCATGGCGCTTCTCGTAAAGGTTCTCTGCAATTGCTGCTTGTATCGTCTCACACGCCGCGTCATAATTGAGAATGTCGATAGCTGTGTAGGCATCTGCTGAAAAGTAGTCTCCGATGTTCGGGCAGCCGGCGTAAAAAGGATATGCGTCGGCAAGCAGCGTGTCGGACAGCTTCTCGGTCCAGTAGTCGGGGACTTCCCCATTTTCAAGCACGACATGGTACTTGTACGGCGCAATCGCGTCCCATTTATCCTCAACAGGGCGAATGTTGCGCCCGAATATGTCTATCTCATGGCCGAAATGCCGACGGAGCGCCGCAACAAAGTCTAAACGACGCTGGTGTCCGGGCGTAAATGCTTTGTCGGAGGCAAGAACAGACAGCAGCTTAGTTTTTGGAACAACGCGCTGGGCCGACAGCGCATCGTAATCTTTGGAATATGTTGGGTCCCATTGCCCTGTCTCCGAAACATACCGGCATCCCACCATCCACGGCAGCGCCTGCTGGCTGTAAGTGACCTGCGGATGCTTCAAACCGCGCTGACAGGTCAGGACGCGGGCAAATTGGGCTGCAAAGCGCGGATGATATGTCTTGACACTCGGCGGCTCGCCGGTAATCAGCAGCGTGTTTTCCAGCGGGCAGCGCGTCGTTTCCGGACGCAGAACATCGTCATAAACCACCCAAAAGTCGCATTCGTTTATGTCTTCGTCGACGAAGAATTGACAATCGCCCCAGAGGCCCGCCCCGCCCGGCGTCTGCCGCAGAAAAGGCCAAGTGGGAGAGTTCGTGGACAGCTTCACACGGATCATCGGCGCAGCCTCCGCAGCAGCTTGCGGGCAGTGATGACGACAAGGCGCGGCAGGGACAGCCGCACCCCGGAACGAACGAAAAACGCATTGCCGCCGGCCGCTTGAGCAGCCTCCTCCGCCGCCAGCACAAAGCCCTGCGCTTCCAGCCAGGCCCGTACTTCCGGGTACAGCGGATTGTTTTCGTACAGCTCTGCCGTCGCTACCTCCAGGTGAATAGCCTGCACTGTCTTTAAGACACGCGGCGCGGATTTCAGAGCTGCCAGCTCACCTCCCTGCATGTCCAGCCAGAGGAAATCCACCCGCAGGCAGTTATTTTGCGCGGCCCAGGCATCGAGAGTCAGCGCCGAAACAAGGACTTGTTCCTGAAAGACAACATGCGGGTTCACCATCAAAGTCGCCTTTGGAGCCAGAAGAGAGCTGGAAGCATCCGTGCCGCCGCTGCTGACATGTATTGTCAGGGACTCACTCTCGGCGGCAAGCGCCTTGGGATAGGTGCAGACATTGGGCCGATGCGCCGTATTTGCCTGCAGTTGCCGGAAAACGGCCGGGACCGGCTCAAAAGCATGAATGGTCCCGCACGGCCAAAGCAGGCTCATTTGAATCGTTTCCTCACCGCTGTTCGCCCCGGCATCCACGACAACCGGCGCAACGGGCAGGAACAAGGCGATGTAGGAGAGCGGGATGTTTTCATTTGTCAGCCGCGCCGCACGGCGAAGCAGCCGGTACAAAATGCCGCTCACGAGGCACTTCCTTTCATTAGAAGCGTTCGCCGCCAGACTTCACGGAACAGCTTGACTTTGTCTTTGGCGGACGGTCTGAACAGGGACAGCAGGGACCACGCCGACAGGCGGATGGCCGCGCCGAGCAGGCAGCAGCGCCTCAAGGCTGCGCCTGCCGCCGGGCCGTAGAAGCGCGAAAAAAAGTAAAACCGGCTTTCATTGTAGGCCGAAACCATGCGGGCGCGTTTATGCCAGTCGGCGCTGCTGCTCGCGCCGAGATGGTGCGTGATGCGGGCATCCGGCAGGAACACGACACGCCATCCGGCCCGGCGCAGGCGAAAGTTCAGGTCCACATCTTCATTATACATGAAATAGTGCGGATCAAAGCCGCCCATTTCCCGCCAGGCTTCGGGCCGGATCAGCATAAACGCCCCGCAGATTTGGTCTACGTCAAAAACAGCCTTCCCCGCCTCCGCTAATGGGGGCGCAACAGTGTGTGCGCCCAAAAATGTCTGTTCGCGGAAGACGCCCAGCAAAGTCGGGTCGCTGCCATAAGAAGTTTGAGTGCGGCCATCAGGCCAAAGCAGCTGACCGCCGGCGAGGCCGATTTTCGGGTCAGTGTCAAGCGCGGCAAGGGACAAGGCCAGTGCGCCGGGCTGAACTTCAGCATCGGAGTTCAGCAGGCAAAAGGCGCGGCCCTTTGCGCTTCTCAGGGCCAGGTTGTTGGCGCGTCCAAAGCCTAAATTCTCGCCGGTTTCAATCACCTGCACCAATGGGAACTCGGCGCGGACCATGTCCATGCTGCCGTCGGTTGAGCCGTTATCGGCGACAATGATTTCTAAAGTCGCGTCGCCGTCCGCCTGCCGGTCTGCCAGGGAGCGCAGGCAGGCCCGCAGCAGGTCCTGCGTGTTGTAGGAAACCACGGCGACAGAGATGTCGGGAGTGGGAATGTCGGGAGTGGGAATGTCGGGGACATCAGGAGGCATGGGAAAAGTTCGCCCGGTATTCGGCCAGCACGTCGGCTACGGGGCCGTCACGCCGGACTACACCGCCGTCCAGCCAGAGAACCCGGTCAGCCAAACGCTCGACATGGTCCAGCTCATGCGTCACCATCAGAATTGTCTTGCCTTCGGTCTTGAAGTCTTCAATCTTGCGGAAGCATTTTTCCTGAAAGCCTTCATCGCCAACGGCTAATCCTTCGTCAATCAGCAGCAGATCGGCCTGCAAATGGACGGCGATGGCAAAGCCGAGCCGAAGCTGCATTCCCGACGAATACATCCGCACCGGCAGGTCCATCGTTTCTCGGTCCAGCTCGGCGAACTCTAAAATAGCGTCATAAGAGGCCGCGACTTCCTCTTCGGACAGCCCCAAAATAACGCCGTTGAAAAAGACGTTCTGCGCTCCGGTCAGCTCCGGGTCAAAGCCCGCGCCCAGCTCCAAAAGGCTGATCATGCGTCCCCGCAGCCGCGCTTCCCCGGAAGTCGGCAGGTAGATACGCGATAAAATGGACAGCAGCGTGCTTTTGCCGGAGCCGTTGCGCCCGACCAAAGCGACGGCCTCGCCGGCGGCAATTTGGAACGAGACGCCGCCGAGCGCCCGGCGCGTGTCAAACCCGGACTGAGTTTCGCGCCGCACCAGCGTCTTCGCCAGCGCCGCCGCGTGGCTTTTGAGTGACCCAAAGCTGCGGTGGTATACCCGAAATTCTTTGACGAGATTTACGACCTCGACTACGTAACTTGCACCCGGCACTGGAAGTGCCGGGCTACTGGTGAATGAAAGCCGCTCCGCGACCGAAGACTCTTTAGTACCGGAGGCACTTTCACTTCCTAGTAGCCCGGCACTTCCAGTGCCGGGTTCCTGCGGCTCAATGCCGAGTTCTTGTGGCGTCGGTTCTTTCATGGCCGCTCGGTGAACTTCCATTTGTGGCTGTTGAAGAACGAGTAGCCCCACAGGCAGACCAGCACCGAAAGCGCCGTCGCAATCAGCAGATAGCGCCAGTCAAAGGGAGCGCTGAGGACGACCGGTGCGTTGGTGTTGGAGATCACCGATCTGCCGAAAAAGACCTGCTTGAACGCGGTAATCAGCCACACCAGCGGGACCGCCAGATACAAGTGATATGCCCACCAGACCACTTTAACCCCCAGCAGCTTGATGATGTGGGCGGAGTAGGCGACGTTTTCCGCGAAATAGATAATCGGCAGCAGGTAAAATAAGAAGCCCATCGTCAGCGAAATGATAAATTTCACGTCTTCATAGAACACGTTCGCCGTGGCAACAAAGAACGATGCGCCCAGGGTCAGCAGGAACAAATCGGCCACCAGAACCGGCAGCCACAAAATCGTCAGCGGCGGCGCGACATTGCCGCCGTGCAGGAGCGGGGTCAGCACCCAGCGGTAGACCATGAAAATGCTGAGGGAAATCAGAAACTGGACAAAGTTCTGGCAGACTGTGGCAATCAGCGGGATTTCGCGCGGAAAGTAGACCTTTTTCAGCAGGCCCATCTTTGCCAGCACCGACGTCGACGAGTCCAAGATGGCCGTTTGGAAAAATGTCCAGGGAATAGTCGCGCAGAAGATGTAGGCACTCAGGTTTTTGGGGCCGGAGCCTAGAATGTAGCTGATTGCAATCGTGAGAACGAAGACTTGGATCAGCGGGCTGACCATGGTCCAGGCGACGCCCAGCACCGAGTTCTTGTAGCGCACCCGCAGGTCGCGCTCGACCAAAGTACGGACAAGGTGCTGATAGCGCCAAAGCTCGGCAAGTTCCGCGCGGAGGCTGACCTTGCGGGCCCGGGCTTGAATAACCACAGTGGATGACGACGGTGTCATGGAAGATGAAACTTGAGGAGTGTAAAGCGCCTATTCTTCGGCATCGGCATCAGCACCGGCGGCAAGCTCCAGGTCAACGTCCTGGGCGCGGGCAGGCTCCAGCAGCTTCAAAAGCTCCGTGCGCGGGATCAGCACCTTGCGTTTGCCGGCGATCCGAAACGCATTGAGCTTGCCCTGGCGTATGTAGGAGCGAATGCTTGACTGACTGAGCTGCAGGTAGGCTGCGGCTTGTTCCACGGTCAGCAAATCTCTGGATTCGGACTCCATCCGTATCTGGTTCTCTTTCTCCGGGCTGCGCGGTTTGGGCGCGGCGTAGTTTTGGGTTTCGTCTTGCACGGGTCTTGCTTTGGGCCTGCTCAGGTCTTGCTTTTTCCAGTATATCTTAATTGCCAGCCGTTGTCAACAAACGATGAAAAATAGGAGTGACTGCGCTGCCGCCTGCCTCTTTTTCTTGACACCAAGCGCCGATTATGCTAAGATACCTTGTCAAGATTACCAGGAATGCTCTTATGAGAACCTTTCTTTTTGCTAGTCTCGCGCTTGCGCTCATGATTTGCCGGGTTTCGGCGGACCCGGCGGGCGACTTCCTAAAGGCGCGTTCGGCGGCATCGACTTCGCTGCTGACGGGTGCGGCGGCGGGCGCGGCGCTGCGGCAGCCGGGGCCGGATGCGGGTCGGATGCTGGAAGCGTCGGCGACTGTCAGCGGCCTGGTCTCGGCGGATACGGAGCGGACGGCGCTGCTGACGACAACCGCTGCGACTGGAAGTATCTCAGTTTCCCTGCCGGTGCCGGCGGGGCTGCGCGGCGCAAGCTGGCTCGACGCCGGGGCACAGGTGCGGGTGCTGATGCGGGCTGTTCCTGACGACCCCACGCTGCCGTCGGGCCTGCGCCTGATCGCAGTCGCGCCGGAAGGCGATGTCGTGGCGGCGGAAGCTCAGGCCGCGCGGCGGGAAGCCGCGCAGCCGGGCCGCCGCTCCGTGCGGCTTGCGTCCCGCTCGCTGCCGCCGCGCCGGGACGGGCAGCGCGTCACTTACGCCGCCGACCTTAATCCGGGCCATCCGGCAGGAGCGCTGTCGGCCCGCGCCTTGTCAATTTATGCGCCATATCGCAATTTAGTCCGGCGCTGGAACCGGCGGCTGTCGGAAAGCGATGTAGACAAGATCACGACCAGCATCCTCTATTTCAGCGACATCAACAATTTGGACCCGCGCCTGCCCGTCGCCATGATTATCGCCGAGTCTGATTTTGACTTGTATTCAACGTCCCACACCGGCGCAATGGGCCTCAGTCAGCTGATGCCGGAAACGGCGCGGGGCATGGGTGTCACAAACGCCTATGACCCTATCCAAAATATCGGCGCGGCGGTGCATATCCTGCGCGGGCATCTAGACAGCTACGGCGGCGCACCGGCGAATGCCGGTATTATCCCGTTCAGCCAGATCGCCCTGACAATGGCCGCTTACAATGCCGGCCCCGGCGCGGTCCGCAAATATCACGGCGTCCCGCCTTACCGCGAAACTCAGCGCTATATCAAGCGCGTCGCTGCACTTTATCGCCAGATGTGCGGCGCGTCCACCCCACAGGAAGCGTCGGTGAGATAAGGCACCTGACTCGTAAAAAGACCTCACCCCGGAACTCCGTTCCGACCCTCTCCTTAACAAGAAGAGGGTGGCAGCTTGCTGCCGGGTGAGGTCTTAATGAGTTTAGGCGTCCTAGTGGATCGCCCAAAGCAGGCGGTAGACTGAAAGAACCGCGCACCCGGCGGCAAGGCCGATTGTGCTGAGTTCCATCCAGTTTACCCGTAAATGCGAGCGCAATGACTGACGCTCGGAGCGTCTTTGTCCCGCGGCATTGCGGGGCAGAGATGCGCTGAAAGGCATGTCTAAACTCTCCGGCTGCACTGCCGGAAGCGTGACGTCGGGATCACGGCGCAGGCCGATTTCCTGGTTCAAGGTGGGTGCCATCTAATCTCCTTTGACTGTGTGGCGGTGCCGCTCCATTGCGGCAGGGTGTTTTTGCACCGTTATTATACCCGATTTGGGTAGACAAATAACAAGCAAAACTGCTAACTTTGCATAGCCCAAATCAAGCGGTAGATGCAGAGGGCGGCGCATCCCAGCATCAGCGCGATGATTATTGCCTCGTACCCGTTGATGCGAAAGCGGCGCGTCGGCCGGGTGAGCAGTAGGGGAATGTCTTCAGGAGCTGCCGGCTGCTGGCAATCTTCGGAAACAGACGCTGCGGGACCGGTTGGTGCCGGGGCAAAGCCAAACACGGGCGTGCTCTTCGGGTCTGCTGAGAAAGTACCTTCGGGAAGGATAAGCGGTGGGTGCGTGCTGGGTGCAAGCGTGTCCAGCGTTAGGTTATCCTGATCTAGTTCCAGGTTCGGGTCGAATGCTTGTGCCATGATCTTGTCTCCAGTAACTTACTTGGCCCCGTCTTGAGTAGGACGCTCGGCGGGCGGTCGTTTTCAGCGACAGCGTCATTGTATTTGCCCCGGCACTGGTCGTATGTGTCTTTTGTCACAAATGAGATCAAACTTTGATTAAGTTTTTGAGATTTGACCAATTAGCACGGGAACCATCCAAATTAAGGAACCTGATAAAGCGGCGATCATCAACCACCTGGCCCGCCGGGACAGCACGAAAACTGCGGCTGGCAAGCCAACAAGGATACCAGGAACTGCTAACAGGCAGTATCCTGCCGGCGTGTTGGTGAATAAAGCACCACAAAAGCCGGTGGCGGCGAAGGCAGCGAGGAACCAGACTATGTGGAGAATAACCCAGGCATCCCCCGCAAGAGTAGGTCTCTTCACCGTTCAGTTTCCTCCTGCGGCTTTTTCAGCACCAGGGCATAGTATCCCTGCGCCTGCGATTTGAGCGTCTCCGCGCCGAGCAGGCCGGTGATAGCGTGGCGGACTAGGTACGGCGGCAGCAAGCGGGTGAGGCGGCGGGCAAGCCCCGGCCAGCGCAGGTACAGCTTGGCAATGCGCTGAAGATGACGCAGGTTCGGCTGAATAGCGTCCGACAAGTCCTGCTTTTCTTGAACGCAGAAGCCGACGCCTGCGGCAGTCTGGACAAATGCATCAATGTCCCAGAACTGCTCTAAGTTCATCGACAGCTCGACGAGCTGCGCGGCAACCTGCATAGAAGGCTCTAAATCGTCAAAACCCGGATGCCGGAAGCCGTCGGTCAGGACTAAGCGCCCTCCGGGGCGCAGGACACGGTACGCTTCGGCCAGAACTTCGCCTAAATCGCGGGCATAGCAGAGGCATTCAATCGCGAATACCAGGTCAAACGTGCCGTCGCCAAATGCGAGGCGCTGGTAATCGCCGACCGCGAACACGGCGTTGGGGCGGTGCTTACGCGAGGCGATTTCGATGTGGCGCGGCGTCCAGTCAATGGCGCAAAACTGGGTGTGCGCGTTGCGGGGTGCCAGCCAGTGCGTGTTAAAGCCCTTGCCGCAGGCCAGTTCCAGCACGTTTTTTGGATGCAGCGCGTTGATTTGTCGTTGAACGAGGCGCGGCTGTTCGTAAAAACCGTCCGTGTGATAGTGGCCGTCATTGCTCATAGCCAAATGGACCGCGCCCGCCGGCGAGTGGAGCAGACCGTAGACCCAGGCGCAGTCGGTGTAATACTGACGGATCGTGCGCGGGCTGACTTCCTGCTTGAGAAAAGCGTCCACATCGAAAATCCCTCGAAGCTGCCCCAGCAAAGTTTTTACATTAGTTTCTGCCATTATGTGCCTCCAAATCCGCCTGTTCAGGTATAATGAACGTGTTCATTACTTGACATTCACAGGATACCCAATTGCAAACGCAAAGTCAACCAATTTATGAACATGTTCAATAATTATTTTTGGAGAGAATAATGACCATAAAAATGCCGACAAAGTCGCAGCAGACGCGGGAGCATATTCTGGAAACCGCGCTGGGGCTGTTCGCCGAAAAAGGCTACGCCGAGACAACCATGCGCGACATTGCCGCCGCCGCCGAATGCTCGCTGGGGCTGGCTTACCGCTACTTTGCCCGCAAAGAAGAGTTCATTCTGGCGCTCTATGAGCGTCTGACTGATGAGTTTGAAGAAGAAGTCAAAGCACTGCCGGCAGCGCCGCTGGCACGGCGGTTTGCGGCGGCGATGGAGGCGCATCTGGGGCGTTTGGGGGCGCACCGGGAGACGATGGGAGCGCTGTTTGCGGCAGGTCTGGCTCCCGATTCGGAAGTCGCCGTGCTGGGGGACGGTGTTGCGGGCATACGCGGGCGCATTTGGGGCATTTTCGAGCGGGTAGTTTCCGGCGCGTCGGACGCGCCGAAGCGGGGACAGGCGGAGCAGATGACAACGCTGCTGTATGCCGCGCACCTGCTGTTTGTGCTGTTCTGGCTGCAAGACCGGAGCGAAGGACAGGCTAAAACGCGCGAGCTGCTGGGGTTTGCTCAGGAGATGCTTGGACGCCTGCGTCCTGTGCTGGGGCTGCCGCCTGTGGCAAGGCCCCTGACAAAGCTGGCGGGGATTATCGGCCCGATGTTTGGGCCTGTCTCCCCTTCCACAATTTCTCAGGCTACACCCGCGGTGAGCGGTGGAACTTCAAGTGAGGCAAGCTCAGATGCGCGTAGCTAAGGGGCCGCAGATGTCCCCAAGAGGCAGGATGGGTCGCCGCGCGTTTGGCAAGCGTCTTCTCAAAGGGCATCAGTCCAAGCAGCAGCAGGGCGCAGAGGACAAAGCCCCGGCGCTGGCTGGAGCGAACGTGCCAGACGCTCGGCCTCACGGAAGCCGGCGGCGTGACATGCGCTTTCAGCACTGCGCCCGATGCGGCGGCCAGCGCGAGGCATCCCGGATACACTAAAAAGCGCGGCTCCCAGTGGGTCGCAAACTTGGCCTTAAACGTGTGCAGGCCCTGAAAGTTGTAGGCGCGATTAAGGCGGGTATACAAGAACCGGCGTATGTGTGAGGTGGCGGCGGCTTCAGAGGGATCGTCATCCCCGGCCAGCGGCGACAAGCCGAGGCTGAGTGTTTGTGCGCCTTCCGAGGCGAACTGACTGGCTGCGGAAACGATCAGGAAATCCATGACACCGTGCAGGGCGTCGGCCTGCCGGCGCATCAGGTCCAGCGTCCATCCTTCAACTTTGCCTGCCCCAAACGCCGGCACAAAGCTGGTGAATGCCAGCATTCGGCCTGTTTCGGTGTCGCGGGCAATAAAGTAGCGGCTTTCAGCGAATAAGCGGCTGTGCGGGTCGAACCCGCCCATCGCAAACCAGCCTTCCCCCGCATGGTGCGCTTTGCGCCAGCCCTGCGAGATTGCATCCATTTCCGCCGTGCATTCCGCAGTCGGCGGGCAGTCCGGGCCGTGAGTTTCCAGCACGACACCTGCTTTTTCGACCCGGCGCAGGTCGTTTCGCATTTTGACGTACTTTTTGCCGGCCAGCGAGAAGTCCATCAAAGAAATCTGCGCGTCTTCACCAACTTTAACGACTTGCAGACCCGCCTGTCGATAAAACTCCAAGTTTGCGCCTGTCGTCTGATACCAGACCGGCTTCCACCCGTGCCTGCGGCAAAGCGCGGCAAATCCTAAAATGGCTTCGCCGACGGCATCGGGATTGCCGAATGGGTCGCCAAGCGCCAGCGCCTGGCGGCCTACGACACGGTAGGCAATGCCCCATTCCGGCTTGCCTGGTGTGCTGAGTAGGTAGCGCTTATCCGGCAGCAGCGCAAAGAAGTGCAGCGGGGCTGCGCCCCATTTCGCCAGCATTTGACGCGCTTCCTCGCCGCCCGCTCCCCACCCCTGCGCTGTTTGCGCTTGTTCTGTTAAACTGTTCGCCATGAGTAAGCAATTGTACCATGACTTTCGGAATATGGCAAATTGCACAGGAAGTTATGAAAGAAAGATGAAGTCTGAGAATTAGCAAGCGGGATTATCTGTGAGCTGGGCATGGCGCATTCGGAAGCGGGACTTGTCTGCGTCCGACGTTTTCTCATAACAGAAAGCGCAGGAGACGCCTTCTTCAAAATGGGCATGAAAGCGGTTCGCCTCACTAAGCGCTTCGCCGCAGGAGAAGCACATCGTATAACGTCCCGTAGACAGCCCCGCCCCAACTGCCATACGGTGATCAAAAACGTAGCACTCTCCCTGCCAGCGGCTTGCTTCTGCGGGAACCTCTTCCAAATACTTGAGAATGCCGCCCTTGAGATGATACACTTCGGCAAAGCCTTCTTGCAGCAGAAACGCCGACGCTTTTTCGCAGCGAATGCCGCCGGTGCAGAACATAGCGACTTTGGGCGTGAGAACCGGGTCTAGAGTTTGCCGAACATAGTCGGCAAACTCGCTGAATTGGTCAATGCCGGGATCAAGCGCGTCTCGGAAACTGCCCAGCCGCGTCTCGTACCGATTACGGGTGTCAAGCAGCAGGACTTCAGGGTCTGCGATTAAAGCGTTCCAGTCGGACGCCGCCACATATTCTCCGGCCTTCACGGAGGGGTCGGCGCTCGGCTGCCGGAACGTGATAATCTCGCGCTTCATCCGCACTTTCAAGCGATGAAACGGTTTTTCAGATGCCTCTGAAAACTTCACATCCTCGCGCGGCAGGCCAAATCGGCAGTGCAAAATGTCCAGCAGGCCATCAACTGCGCTTTCGCTGCCCGCCAGAGTGCCGTTGATGCCTTCCGGTGCAAGAAGCAGCGTCCCGCACAAATCCAGCCGTGCTAGTTGTTGTTTCAGCTCGCCCCGTAAATCCGCCGCGTCGCCGACGGGCGTGAAACGGTAAAAAGCCGCAATTGTATAGGCCATGCTGTATTATAACATAAAGCATTCTGGTACTGAAGTACCCGTCTGGAAGGCGCAGACGCCAACCGTCCTGCGGACGAAACGCAGAGGCGATCTCTGTATTTCGTCCGCAGGACGATCAGCTACCCTCGCCCCCGCGTGTACGTGCCGCGACGTCTGGACGAAATCTGGTTCGTCACTAGGTTGCGCGTCTTGGACTCGTCACTTGAAACTGGCTCTTTGGCTGGGGCTTTGGGCGCGGGCCGTTCCGGCTTGGGTGCCGGCTCATCGTCGCCGTCCAAGATGCGCTTGATGGCGGATTTTGGCGCTTCGGCTTGGATTTTGGGCGGCAGGTACTTTGCCAGCACTTCGACCATTTCTTCGGCGGCTTGGAGCATCTTGGCGGGCGTGTCGGGAGTGGCGGCAAACACGACATCGGGCAGGAACTGGTGCTGCATATAGGTTCGGGACAGGCGCTTTAAGTGGTCCTGGGTCAGATGCGTCCCCGTGAAGCGAATGGCAAGGCGGCGCTTTTCGGCGACAATGGACGAAATGCCGACTTCGGCGCAGCGCAGGCGCAGGCGCAGGATTGCCAGCAAATTCCAGACCGGGCGCGGCGGGTCGCCGTAGCGGTCTTCGAGTTCGTCCTGAATGCGCTGGACATCGCCGACTTTCCGCACGGCGGTCAGCTTCTTGTACATCAGAATGCGCTCGGCTTCGCTTGGGATATACGCGCTTGGGATGAGCGCGTCCAAAGGCAAAGAAACATGGGGCAGCTCGAACTCGCCTTCCACGGGCTGGCCGCGCATTTCGTTGATGGCCTGAGACAAAAGCTGGGTGTACAAATCAAAGCCGACCGTGGCGACGGTTCCCGACTGGGCTGCGCCGAGTAAATTGCCCGCGCCTCGTATCTCTAAGTCCCGCAAAGCCACTTTGTAGCCGCTGCCCAAATCCGAGAACTCGCGCAGTGCGCCGAGCCGCTTTTCAGCGACATCACTCAGGCTTTTGTCTTTGCGGTACAAGAGGTACGCATAGCCCTGGCGCTTGGAGCGCCCGACCCGGCCCCTGAGTTGATAAAGCTGGGAAAGGCCGAGCCTGTCCGCGTTGTCTACAATAATCGTGTTGACGTTTGGAATGTCGAGGCCGCTTTCGACAATCGTGGTGCAGACCAGAACATCAAACTCTTTGGCGGCAAAGCGCAGCATGACATCTTCTAAGTCGTCGGCGTGCATCTGTCCATGCGCGACTTCGCAGCGGGCAGTCGGGACAAGACGCCGGATTTTCTCGGCAACATGCGTGATGCTTTCAACCCGGTTGTGCAGAAAGTAGATTTGGCCGCCCCGGTCAAGCTCGCGCAGGATGACCTCGCGGACTAATTCGTCGTCGTATTCCTTCACAAACGTCTTAATCGCCATGCGGCCCTCCGGCGGGTCGTCAATCAGCGACATGTCACGAATGCCCGAAAGCGACATGTGCAGGGTTCTTGGAATGGGCGTTGCCGTGAGAGTCAGCACATCCACGTTCTTCTTCATCTGCTTGATGCGCTCTTTGTGCGTGACCCCAAAGCGCTGCTCTTCGTCCACGACTAACAGGCCAAGCTTATGGAACTTGACGTCTTTTGAGAGTATCTTGTGCGTCCCAATGACAATGTCCACTGTGCCTTCTTCCAGGCCCTTGATTGTCTGCGTCGTATCGGCTTTAGATACAAAACGCGACAGCATCTCAATCTTAACGGGATAGGCCGCCAGGCGCTCCCGAAATGTCGCCAAATGCTGCTGGGCGAGAATTGTCGTCGGACACAGGACAGCGACTTGGCGGCCAGAGTTGACGACTTTGAACGCGGCCCGGATAGCAACCTCGGTTTTGCCGTAGCCGACATCGCCGCAGATCAATCTATCCATCGGCTTGTCGTCTTCCAAATCGCGCTTCACATCGTCAATCGCCGCCTGCTGGTCCGGCGTCTCCTGGTACGGGAACGCTTCTTCCATTTCCGTCTGCCAGGGCGTGTCCGGCGGCAGGGCGTGGCCGGTAGCGGCCTTGCGGGCGGCATACAGCTTGATTAAATCCGCTGCCATCTCCTGCACCTGCTTTTTGGCCTTCTTGGTCGCCCGCGCCCAGTCGCCGCTGTTGAGGCGCGTGACTTGAGGCGGCGAGTCGGCAGAGCCGATGTACTTCTGCACCCGGTCTACTTGATCGGTCGGCACATATACTTTGTCGCCGCCGTCGTACTCTAACAGCAGGTAGTCCCGCTCCGCGCCGTCGGTTCCCTTCAGCCGAGAAATGCCCGCATAGCGCCCGATGCCGTGGTGGATATGCACGACATAATCGCCCTCGCGCAGCTCCAGGTACGACGTAATCTTCAAGCCCTCTTTGAACGTCCGTTTGGGCGGCTTCTGATGGGCGCGGTGGCCGAAAATGTCCGTATCCGTCGCCAGCATGAAGCTGGCTTCAGGGAGCTTAAAGCCGCCCAGAAGCGTGCCGGGCATCACGAAGACGCCCGCCTCGCCGCCGCTTTCGAGCCGATCCTGGGGCGAGACCGGCAGCTTGTGGTCGGCGAGTATCTGCCGCATTCGCTCGACCTGCTCGGAGACAATGACGCACCGGAAGCGTGCGCCAAGCCAGCCGTCCAAAGCCTCGAAGAACGCCGGCAGCCGCCCGGCAAACGACTCCATCGCCCCAGCCTGCGTTGGAACAGAGTGGGCAACTTTGACGCCGTCCAGCCCGCGTCCGAGGAGAGCAAGAAAAAGCGCCGCGTCTTCGCCCGCGATTTTCGTTTTGACCGCATCAAACCCGCAGGCGTGAGGCATGTCGGGTTTCAGATACTCGCCTCGCGCCGCCCTTGCGGTCATAATTTCGGCAATCTCGCCTTCGCGCTGCTCCCACCGCGCCTGTGCCTGGCTTGGCTCGTCCAAAATCAGCAGGGCATTTTCGGGAACGTAATCCAACGCGCAGACGGCATCAGGGTACAAATACGGCAGGTAATACTCTAACGCATCAAATGTCGTGCCGGCCTGAAGCTGGGCAATGTCGCCTTCCACGCGCTCTTCCAGCCGCTCCGCGTGCTCTAGGCCGCGCTCCTCTAAATTGGCTTTCTTCAGCGCCGTGACCCGGCCCGGCAATTCTTTTTTCAGACGCGAGACGGCTTCCCCCACGGCAGCGTCTTCAAACGGCACTTCGCGCACCGGGGCGATGACCACTGCCTCAGATGTGCCGACCGAGCGCTGGTTTTCAACGTCAAAGGGCCGGATGCTTTCAATGTCGTCGCCAAAGAAGTCCACGCGCAGGGGCAGGCGGGCATCGCCGGGGAAGATGTCCAAGATGCCGCCGCGCCGGGTCCACTGGCCGGGCTGTTCGACCGCTTCTACTCTGTCATAGCCGAACTCGGTCAGTGACTTCTCTAAACTGTCAATTTCCACGGTCTCGTTGACGGCCAGCACGACGCGCCGGTCTTTGAGAAGCTCTGGGCGAACGGTGCGCTGAAGCCACGCGCCGATGGGGCCGACCGTGACTTTCGCCGTGCCGAGTGCCAATTGCTGCAATGCCGCCACCCGCTGCCCGGTCTGAGCGAGATCGGGCGCACCTTCGGCAAAGATCAGGGTTTCCGTGGTGGACGGCAGCGAAGTCAGCGCATCGCCTTCAATTCCATAGCGGGCTAAGTCCGCCGCCAAGCGCCCGGCCTGATCGCTGTTGTAGGAGATGACGACAAGAGGCCGTCCAAGCTCCCGGCTTAATTGGGCCAGCAGCCAGCCTTTTGCCGGCACCGGCAGCCCCTCAAGCTGAGTGACGCCGCCCGCCGCAAGCGCGTCTTTAAGCTTCTGGTAGGCAGGGTAATCGTCCGCCAAGCCGGGCAGTTCACGCAGGTCCATTCGCTAATCTTTCTGTTCGCTGACGCATTGCAAGGCTTCGGCGGAGTATCCGCCCAAGCCTGGTATCTCTTTTATTTGCCGGTTGATTATACCCGGATTTACCCGGCTCTTATGCCGAAAGTTCACAGCGGGGATTGACAGGCGGGGCAAGGTGTATTATGATGGGGAATGACATCAGTTGTGAACACAAAACAGCGGAACACGCTGCTGACCCTTGCTTTGCTGCTGACATTCACTGCCGCAGCGCAGGCGCAGACGCCAAGCTCCCAGCCCAGCCCGAAAAAGGGGTTTGGGGTTGTCGTGCGGCCTGATGGGGCGTGGAAGAATGCCGTCACGAAGCTGAACGTCCGCTGGTTCTACTCGTGGGGCGGCGACAAGCCGGCGGATTTGCCGAAAGGCGTGGAGTTCGTGCCGATGGACTGGGGCTACTACGGCAACAAAGACGGCAGCCTTGTCCAGTGGCTTGCGAAAACGAAAGCCCAGCCGGGCGTGAGAACTTTGCTCGGCTTCAATGAGCCGGACGGCAAAGACCAGGCCAACTTAAGCGTGGACAAAGCCCTGGAAGGCTGGCCGTATTTGATGGACACGGGGCTGACGCTCGGCTCGCCTGCCGGGGTTCATCCCGACGGAGACTGGATGAAGTCGTTCATGGCGGGAGCCGAAGCAAAGCAGTACCGGGTGGATTTCATCACCATTCACTGGTACGGCGGCGCGGACCCGCAGGGGTTTTTAGACATGCTGGCGCGGGTTCATGCCCTGTACCACCGCCCGCTGTGGGTGACGGAGTTCGCCCCGGCGGACTGGAACACCGGCCCCGGCCACCCGAACCGCTGGACCACGGCTCAGGTAGCCGAGTTCATGCGGGTCGTGCTGCCGGAAATGAACCGGCGCGGCTATGTGCAGCGCTATGCCTGGTATTCGGCATGGCCTGACGACCCTGCGCTCGGCCCGTCGTCGCTCCTGAACAAAGACGGCACGCTGACCGATTTAGGCCGGCTGTATGCATCGTACTGAGACTCCCTATCCTCATTACTGCTTGCATTCAAGCAGTAATAATGGGAGAGCCGGAACAGGAGACCTCACCCCGCGTTAAGAGACCTCACCCCGTTGCAAGCAACGACCCTCTCCTTGTTAAGGAGAGGGTGGAAACTTGTTTCCGGGTGAGGTCTCCTGTTCTGGGCCAGATCAACGCAAACAAACTACTGCTGAACTTCCTTCGCTTGAGCCGCTTTCGCTTTGGGCTTTCTGTGGAGGTGCGGCTTCTTTTCCCGGCTGTCGCGCTTGTCGTAGATGTCATTGCTGGAATAGGCATCGGCGGCCACTTGCACGTCCATGTCATAGTGATCCATGCTGTCGTTCCAGTAGACGACGTGCTGATGCTGCGGGGTGCTGCTTGGGCGATCATACCCCGGCGTTGTCTGCGCGTGGACGGCGGCTGCCGCCAGCGTCAGGGCGGCGGCTAAGAGGGCTGTTTTCAGAGTCGTATTTTTCATGGTCTCATTGTCGGCTTCCCCGCAGGCAAAGTTTAGTTCGTGCGCTGCCGGATATTGCCGCTGCCACGGAAGTGACGCAGGGCCGAGTGAGTAAACCCACTCGGCCCTGCGCGTTCCTGCACTCTATCAGCTACCAAATGGTTACGCCGGCAACTTTAGGCGCGTCGCCTGCCGGGCAGGGGAACGCCTGGGAGAACTCCGGCAGGTTGGCAATCGGCCCCAGCACGCGGAACTTGTTGGGGGCGTGCGGGTCGGTGGCAAGGCTCAGGCGCAGGGCCTCCGGGCGGACATTCTCGCGCCAAATCTGAGCAAACGCCAGAAAGAACCGCTGCTCCGGCGTGAAGCCGCCGATGGGTTTTGCTTTCGGCTTGCCGACCTGAGATTTCTCAAATGCCAGATAGGCGATTTTAAGGCCGCCCAAGTCGGCAATGTCTTCGCCCAAAGTCAGATGCCCGTTGACGTGCAGATTATCCACGGCCACAAAACCGTCAAATTGATCGGCCACTTGGTCTGCCCGCGTTTGGAAGTTCTTTTTGTCGGCGTCGGTCCACCAGTCTTTGAGGTTGCCGTCGGCGTCGTACTGCCGTCCCTGGTCGTCAAAGCCGTGGGTCATCTCGTGGCCGATGACCGCACCGATGCCGCCGTAGTTGGACGCATCATCGGCCTTCGGGTCAAAGAACGGCGGCTGGAGAATGCCGGCGGGAAAGACAATCTCATTGCCGCTGGGATTGTAGTAAGCGTTCACGGTGGGCGGGGTCATGCCCCACTCGCTGCGGTCAACCGGGTGGCCGAGCCTGGCAAGGTCACGATGGAACTCAAACGTGTTGGCTTCTTCCACATTGACGACATAAATTGGGCTGTCCACGGCAAGCTTAGAATAATCGCGCCAGTGGTCCGGGTAGCCGATTTTAATCCGCATCTTGGCAAGCTTGTACAAGGCTCGTTTGCGGGTGTCGTCGCCAATCCAGTCCAAAGTCAGCAGCCGGTCTCGCAGGGCGCTTTTGACATTCAGCACCAATGTCAGCGCCCGTGCTTTCGCGGCAGGCGTAAAGGTCTGCGCGACATAAAGCTGCCCTAAGCCTTCGCCGAGAGCGCCGTTCGTTGCGCCGAGAACACGCTTCCAGCGCGGCTGGTTCTGGGTTGCGCCGCTCAGGATTGTTCCGCGAAACGCAAAGTTTTCGGCGACAAACTTGCTGCTCAAATCCGGGGCCATGCTGCTCAGAAGATGCCAGCGCAGGTACGTTTTCCAGTCGGCAATCGGCGTGTCCGTCATCAAGTGTCCGGTGGCGGCAAAGAACTTCGGCTGTCCGACAACAATGGGGCCGGGATCGGAGACGCCGAGCGCCGTGAAATACGGCTGATACGAAAAGCCGGGCGTCAGGGCGTTCACGTCGGCCAGCGTCATCTTGTTGTAAGTCGCGTGCGGGTCGCGCCGCTCGACGCGGGTCATGGACACGGTCGCAAGGCTTGTTTCCAGTGTCAGAACGGTTTGCGCTTCGGCGGCGGCAGTGCTTGGGTCATCGCCGAGCAGGGTCAGCATCCGGGCGACATAGTCGGTGTACTGCGTCCGAAGCGTCACGGACTTAGGATCGGTCTTCAAGTAGTAGCTTTGGTCGGGCAGGCTGAGGCCGCCCTGCACAAGCTGGGCAGTGTTATGCAGGCTGTCTTTGTCGTCCGCCCCCACCCCGAAGCCGAAGACTGCGCTGACCCCGATGGAGTGCAGGTGCGCGATCTCGGTTTCCAAAGACGCCGTATCGGAAATGGCTGCGATGCGGGCAAGCTCCGGCGCGAGTGGTGCGGCTCCTTCCTTTTCAATCAGGGCCGTGTTCATGCCGCTGCGGTAAAAGTCAGCGATTTTGCGCTTGACGCTGCCGACCGGCGCGGGCGACCCGGCGACAGCCTGGTTGACAATCGCGTGCAGAACGGCCTGGTTGCGGTCACTCAGCTCATTAAAGCCGCCGTAAGCCGCCCGGTCGGCAGGGATAGGATGGGAGGCCAGCCATCTGCCATTGGCGTACTGGTAAAAGTCCGTGCAGGGGGACGCGCTTTTGTCAATGGCGGCCAGATTCACCCCATGCGCGGCAGACTGGGCTGAAGAGGAGGCAGTCTGGGCCGTTGACGGAGCGGCAGCAAGCGAAAGGCCCAGCAGCAGCGGGGCAGTGAAGCGAAAAGACACAAAGCGAGAAGAGAAGGTCATGAATTGATGCTCTTTCTGGAAGAAGATTGGTACACATGAGGGGTTCAACAGCGTTGTTGTGGAGAGGAACCGCTTTCCCTGCCCTAAATGGCAGGGCTTTAAAAAAGCAAGCCCCCACCTTCGTGGGTGAAGATTAAGAAGATGCCCGCGCCCCTCCGGGTAGCCAGTGCAGAGGCGGGGAATTGCTCTTTTAAAGCACGGGGGTTCAGCCCCATGCTTCTTCTAACTTTTCACCGCCTCCGCCCGGCGGGCGAGAATGTCTGTAATTTTCGGCGATGTGCCGATGTACCGGCCCATCTGGAACTGAACGTGCGGGTGACGCGCCGCGGCTTCGTCTAAAAGTGTCGGCAGGTCATCGGCGACATGGGTTCCCGTGTGCAGGAAATACGGCACAGCAATAACTTTGTCCGCCCCGGACGCCGCGCAGGTATCGGCGGCGGCGTCAATGGTCGGCTCGTTGCACTCCATGAACCCGACTTCCACCAAATCAAAGACGCCCCGCGCCTTTACTTCTTCGACCACCTCAAACATAGACTTGTTGGCGACAGGCCGGGGCGACCCATGCACCATCACGAGAAGCGCTGTTTTCATGTGTTGTATTGCTTTCTAAGTTGGCGGCCACTGTTATGGATTTCAATCCGTGGCGGCTGCTAATCAGGTCTCATCTCCGAAAGTTCAAGCCGCTGAGTCTCGTGACGGCATAGACCAGCAGCACCGGCAAAACGACAGCGATACCATCCAAAATCTGAGGCGAGAGATGCGTCCACTTGTTCAGACCCAGCACAAGGAGAGCCGCCACGATCAGAGCGAGACTGCCCCGCGCCACAATCTTTTTCTTTGTCGCCCAGCGCTCTGCGGTTTCTTCGGCCTGCGGGGTTCGGCTGTTTCCTTGGATCATCGGCGGCTTCACGGTGCGTTCTCTTTTCCAAAACTGCTGCTATTCTACAAAAGGCCGCGCCGTGGCAACGGACTATTTCAGGTGCCGCCAGGCGCTGTACTGGCCTCCGATGTTCAGCACACCGTACAGAACCGCAAGACCGACTAAGCCGCTGAGGGATCCGCCCGTGCCAACTCCGGCTTTGATGTTCAGTACGCAAACCAGAACTGTAATAATTACAATGCCGTAGAACCCCCAGCGCCGCCACTGAAACAGCGCCACGATGCAGGTGATATGCAGCAGGCCGCCCAGCACCAGCAGCCCGGCGATCAGCGGGGTGAACGATGGCATCCCCCGGTGAACGAGATTGTAACCAAGTGAATTCACAAACAGCGTCAAAACCTGCGCGATCAGAGCGACGACCAGCCAGGCAGTAAAGCAGCCGTGACGTGTCGGAGCCGTATTTGGGTCGGGCGTGTAGCCTAAAGGCTGCTGGGGCGGCGGCGGCCAGGTCTGGTTCTCAGGGGCCATGTTGCTGCTTCCTACTCTGCGGGTTCTATTCGACAAACGGGCGAATGGGCGTGTCCGGAGCGGGGACACGCGGGCAGTTCGGCGTCGCGTACAAGGGGCAGTCGGGGCGGGCGCGGCAGCCGCGGGCAGCGGCGGCAAGGTCATCGCGCCACTGATCGGGGCCGAGCGGATCTTGAGCGCTGGCAATCAGCGCGTCGGCCAGCCCGGCGTCATAGCCGATGGCGTCGGCGACGATGAACTCCAAATCTGGGTAATCGGCTTTGACTGCGTTAAGCTGGTCCGGCAGGGTTTTGGAAACAAAGTAGCCGGGAACGAGAAAGAACGGCAGGACAACAATTTTTGCCGCGCCCTGAGAAACGCAGTCCGCGACAGCTTCCGCAAAGGTCGGCTCCGAATAGTTCATGTAGCCGACAGCGACGAGCGGCCACTCGCCGGTTTGACGCAGGCGCTCCGCATGGGCGTCCAGCGCCTCCCCGGCTCCGCACAAAAGGGAACCGTGCGAAAACAAAATCAAAGCGTCCATGCCATAGATTGTACCTGCTTCTTTGCTGAATCAAAGCAAGAGCCGCCTCCTCAGCGGGAAGCGGCTTGTTCTTGGGGGTGATTTGCAGCTCGGCTACTGGGCGGAGCAGACGCAGAGGGGTTCTTGGATGGACGCCACGGATGCATAATTTCGCAGCGTTTCCAGCAGCATGTCCGTGATCTGCCGGCCCGCTCGCAGCAGCACTTTGCCGTCGGCAGTCACGACATCCTGGTTCAGAACATGGCCGGGGGCAAGCCTGCTGAGCGGCAGAAGTACGCTGGCTTTGGGCGCGGGATTAGGCGTGTCCGGCTTGTGCAGGCAGAGGCGGGCTGCCGCCAGAATGTGCGGGTCGTAGCGCGGCGCCTGCCGCAGCATCATGGCGAATGCACCACGTCGCGAGATGTTGCGGGACTCGATGTCGGCAAGGTCCAGCAGGATTTTCAGCATCCGAGCGCCGCACGGAATTGCCTCTTCTGCCGGGCCGCCTGCGGGAAAGCCGCTGCCGTCGTAATGCTTGTTCTGGAAGCGGACAATCTCGGCGACCGGCTCCAGGCGCGGGATATTGCGGAGCAGGCCGTAGCCGGTTTCCGGGACGCGCTGCCAGATTCCCCACTCAGCATCGGAAAGCGGCGCCCCGGACCGGGCTTTGCTGACAACGAAGGGAGGGACTGTCACCGAGCCGATCTGCGCCAGCAGAGCGGCAAGCTCCAGCGGCCAGAGGTCAGCCTGGGCTAAGCTGCCGCCGGCGACAAGCCCCGCCGCCAGCAGCCGCATGTTCCCGCGAAGCTCCCGCGCCTGCGCCACCATTTCCGGGTCTACGGACGCCAAAAGCTCCAGCAGCATCTTGATTGTCCCGCCCAGCGTTTTTTCCAGCAGCTCTTTTTCGGCGGCAAGAAGCCGAAATTGCTCCAGCGCGGCGGATAGAGCGCCGGTCAGCTCTTCCGGCGAGCAGGGCTTGTTCAGAAACCGGAAGACGCGGCCCTGGTTGAGGGCGTCAGTCGCCGTTTTTTGATCGGCATTGCCGGTCAGCATGATCCGAACGGCAGCCGGAGCGGTCAGCCGGGCGGCTTCCAGAAACTGCAGGCCGTCCATGCCGGGCATCCGCATGTCCGTGACCAGAACAGCATACGGTCCCTCCTGCTGAATCTTTTCCAGCGCTTCCGTCCCGCCCACGGCGATGTCAATCTGAAACTGTTTTCGCAGGCTCCGCTGGTAGCCGGACAAGATGTTCGGCTCGTCGTCCACACACAATATCTTCACGCGCATTCTCCTGAGTTTTGCTGTTGATTTCTCGCTAATTTTGCTGCCCTGCCTCGGCAATCGGCAGATGAATGATGAAGCGGGTGCCTCGGCCGGGCGCAGTTTCCACGGCGATCCGTCCCCCGTGCTTCTCGACAACAACCATGTGTGAGATGGCGAGGCCCTGCCCGGTGCCGCGCCCGACGCTCTTGGTCGTGAAGAACGGGTCAAAGATGCGTGCTTTGACTTGGTCGGTCATGCCGCAGCCTGTGTCTGAGATCGAGATTTCCACACAGTCTGTCAGCAGGCGCGTGCGGACCGTAATTGTGCCTTTGCCCAGGCTGCCATCGCCGACTACATCGCCGATGGCATGGGCGGCGTTGACGATCATGTTCAAAAAGACCTGGTTCATTTCCGCTGCCAGGCAGGGAATGAGAGGCAGGCTGGGATCAAAGTCCGTGACCAAGTTCGCCACATACTTCCATTCATTACGCGCGACGGTCAGGGTGCTTTCTAAAGCGGAGTTCAGGTCCGCAGCGGCTTTTTGGGTCGTGCCGGGATGGGAAAACTCTTTCATGGCCCGGATAATGTGCGAGACGCGCGAAATGCCCTCCTGCGCCTGCGCGGCGGCTTTCGGGATTTCCTCCTGAAGATACTCCAGATCGGCGTCCTGCGCGGCGAGGGCAATTTCCGGCAGGGCAGACGTGCGGCAGAGGTCCAGCAGAGGACGCAGATCGTTCATTGACTCGTGCAAAAAGCGCAGGTTGTCTCCGACATACTGGACCGGCGTGTTGATTTCGTGGGCGATGCCCGACGCAAGCTGCCCGATGGATTCCAGCTTCTGCGCTGTCGCAAGCTGCCCTTCCATGATCCGCCGCTGCGTGATGTCGGCGGCGAGCAGCAAAAAGCCTTGCGGCTCGTCGCTGTGGTGGATGATGGGAGTAAGCGTGATGCCAAGAGAGTGTTCTGTGCCGTCCGGCGCACAGAAAGAAACATTTTCAAGCTGGACCGGCGCTTGCTCCCGCTCGCAGCGCTGAACAGCAGCGTGAACGCTTTTCCAATCCCACTGGATGCCGCAGTTTAAGAACCGCTGGCCCAGCACTTCCGGCGTTCGGAGACTAAATGCCCGGCTTGCCGCCGCGTTCCAGGTGGAAACCAGGCCATCCGCATCCACGCCGATCAAGATCGATGAAATCGAAGCCAGGACCTGTGCGTTCTGCAGCAGAATGCGCTCCAGCTCCGACTCGGCCCAGCGCCGCTCGGCAATCTCCGCTTGAAGCTGGCATTCCGCTTCCAGGCGCTCGGCGATGAGCTGCTCCTGAGCGGCGATGTGGCGCTTCAGCTCAAGCTGGCTGACGACCTGGCGGGCCAAAACGCGCAGCGCCGCCTGCTGGTCCAAGCTGAGCCAGCGCGGCTTTTTGTCGATGACGCAAAGTGATCCCAGCGCCAGACCGCTCGATACCCTTAGCGGCACTCCCGCGTAAAATCGGATGCCGGGATTGCCAGTCACCTGCGGATTGCCGGAAAAACGCGGGTCACTTTGAGCATCCGGCACAATCATCAGTTCGGGCTGAAGGATCGTATGGGCGCAGAACGCGATGTCGCGCGGCGTTTCCGTGGCGTCCAGTCCGAGAGCGGATTTAAGCCACTGCCGGTCACGGTCAATCAAGCTGACGGCCGCCAGCGGCACTCCGCAGATCTGGGCGGCCAGCAGCGTGATGTCATCAAAATCCGGTTCTGGGGGAGTGTCAAGGATGCGGCAGGCATGAAGCGCCTGGAGACGTTCTTCTTCGTTTTCGGGGATAGGCGCAGACATGCGCCGATTATCGGTGGTTTGGCCCAATTTTTGCAGGACACGCCGAACTTCCTGGCCGCAGAAGGTGTTAAAAGAGCAGAAACGAACTTCTTAAGGAGAACCGTGCCATGGCTGACAAGATAGAAAAGACTGAGCAGGAATGGCGGGAGATTTTGACCCCGGAGCAGTACCATGTGCTGCGCGAAAAAGGCACCGAGCGTCCGTTTACCGGCAAGTATGTGGACACCAAAGACGGCGGAACGTATGTCTGCGCCGCCTGCGGCAGCCAGTTGTTTGACTCGGACACCAAGTTCGACTCCCACTGCGGCTGGCCGAGCTTCTATGACGCCAAGCCTGGCACGGTAGACCTGCACGAAGACCGCTCGTTCGGCATGAAGCGCGTGGAAGTCACCTGCGCCCGCTGCGGCAGCCACTTGGGCCACGTTTTCGACGACGGCCCGCGTCCCACCGGCGAGCGCTACTGCATCAACAGCGTCAGCGTTGAACTTCAGCCGCCCGCAAGATAATTGCCGCCCGCGAAATATTTTGCGATCAAGTTGGCATGGTTTGTGCAGGTAAGATTACCAATAATCCCACAACCGGGCAAGTCAGACGGTTTCAAGAAAGCCAAGCCCATGCCAACCCTTCCGCCAACTTTTTCGCCAACCCTTTCGGTAATCTCCTGCCGAAGCTGCCCCGACAGTGCTTCCTGCTCCCACGCCGCTTCCGAGCGGCAGGGACACTCCCCCAAGCGGCCCGTTCGCGGCTTCAAGCGGCCCGTTCGTGGTTTTACATTGATTGAGCTGCTTGTCGTCATCGCCATTGTCGCCATTCTCGCCGCCATTCTGCTGCCGGTCTTCGGCAGCGTCCGCGAGAACGCCCGCCGGGCGGCGTGCAGCTCCAACCTGCACCAGATCGGCCTCGCCCTCAGCTTGTACACGCAGGACGCTGACGACACCATGCCGTCGTACCTGGTGCCGAGCGACGACGCGACGACGCTGCAGTTTGATTACTGGGCGCTCCTTTCGGCCTACACCAAGAACACGGCGGTCTTCTACTGCCCGGATCGCAGCGACAAGGGGTGCGCGGCTGCCGCCGGCTATGCCGAGCCGCTGCCGGACACCACCTGCATCGGCTACGGCTACAACCGTGGCCCTGCCCTAGAGTATTATTACAGCACGAGCGGCAGCTTGGATATGACCAGCCCGGAAGCCGGCCTGCTGACATCGGCGGAAAGCGTGACTGTCGCCGTGCCGAACACCAATCCTGTCCAATACACATCCACCATTCTTCTGCACGGCATCCCGCTGGCCGGCGTTCAAACTCCGTCCAGCACGTTCTCGGTCAGCGATACCATGTCCAGCGCGGCGACCGGCTACCGCAGCACGATGATTGGGCTGGCGCAGACGCTTTCTGGAACCTCCAGCGCGGGCCTGCGCCATTCCGGGCGCTTCAACTTAGGCTTTGTGGACGGCCATGTCAAAAGCGTCCTGTTCCATGCCGGCAATTCCAGCGCCTTCGGCGAGACCATTGCCATGCCGGTCGACCCGACGCTCTACGCCGACTGGTGCGCCGACCCAAACCAGCCGGCGACGGATTTCCATGGGAACACCGTCACCTGCACCCAGCAGATTGCCGAAGTGGTGGACGCTGGAATTCAGTGGTATCCTTAACTCAAGGGTATCCTACGCACATGTCCTCGCTTCTAAAAAACAGCCTCGCCGGCAAAAGACGCCGGCGGGGCTGTTTGCCTGCGTCTTCTTTCCAGCGGCAGGAGTAAAACGGCAGGAGTAAAACGGCAAGAATGAATTGGAAGACGTGGCGGGTAGAATAGCGCATAATTAATTTTGTGTTTGCGACAGGGATTGAAAACAGCTGCCCGACAATTCTGCTGCCCGACAATTCTGCTGCCCGACGGCCCGAAGCCCGCCGGCGAACGCTGCTGCATCAACTCCGTCAGCGTCAAGCTGGAACCGGCTGCCAGGTAGCGAATGCGGCCAAACAAGCAAAAAAGAAGCAGCCTTCCGCTGTTCTCCGTTCTTGATACCCCGTGACTTCTACTTGGCACGATTTATGCAGGGAAGCAAGGTAAACAAGAATCAAGGAGAACGGGTAATGAAGCGCTTTATGTTCTTGAGGCTAAATGCTGCTCTTTTGGCCGCCGCTGCGCCGTGCGGCGCTCTGGCACAGGCTGGACCAAAAGCTATCCAGCCTGCGCCGAAACCTGTGCAGGCCCTTTCCCAACCCGCCGCGCCGGGTTTGCCCTCGAAGACTCCTCGCCCGCAGCCGCAGACAGATTTGCTTGCCGGTGTGCGAAGTCAAGCGGCTCGTTTGCGTTCTGTTCCCATCCCCGGTGGTTCTCAGTCCCTGCATCAAAACAGCACGCAGAAAGCGGTGAACCAAGTGAAAGTCCTGCATGATTGGAACGGCGAGCCGAACTCGGCAGGCTGGTCCTTTAACATCGGAAAATCCAAATAACTGAGACTAGTTCTGTTCCTGCGCGGAGCCGTTTGACAGCAGGGAGTGTCCTGCTTTCTCCGCCGCTTCCCGGTACTCTTCCCAGGCTTCGGCGGCCCGCTGCTGCCTGTGCGGGTCCTCCGGCCTGTGCCGGGCTGCAAGCTGCGCCCCGGCGTAATACGCACGGGCAAAGCCAAGCGCCCCCGACGTCCAGTTGATTTCTGCGGAACCTACTTCCTGTATTTCGCTCATGCCGGCCTCCTCCCGCGCTTGCGTATTTCTCTGACCTTGCATTTCTGCACAAACCATGCCAAGCGTAAGAAAGCCAAAAAAGCGCAGCAAATGCCGAAGCCGCAGGCGCCAGGCAATAAAGCGTACTGCTGCGGGACGTGACGCCGGAGAACCGGCACACCAGTGTACTGTGTGGGTTATACCTTCCTCCGGGTCTGCCTGGCCTTTTGTTTGGGGCTTGTCTTGCTGTCTCCTGCATAAATCATGCCAAGCAGGCATATTTACGGGCCGTGAAGCAAAGACAACACCCGTTGCAGTATCTTTCTTTGCAGTATCTTTATAGGCAAGCCTCGTTTCTTTACAGCTTCTTTATGTCAAATCGGCTATTATCCCATTGTCCCGCATCTGTGGCCTCCGGGTTTGGAACGTGACCCGCACGTTCCAACTGGAAGGGACGGCGGGTAAAATACCGCATGACAAACTTCATGTTCGCGACGGGGATTGAAAACAGCTACCCGACAATTCTGCTGCCGGACGGCACGACCAAGCGGGTGGACGAAATGGAGAAGTGCGGGCATTATGCCCGCTGGCAGGACGATTTTGATTTGGTGCAGGAGTTGGGTATCCGGTTTCTGCGCTACGGGCCGCCACTTTACTCGACGCACACCGGGCCGGGGCGGTACGACTGGGCGTTTTCGGACGCGACGTTTGCCTCGCTTCAGCGCATGAACATTACGCCGCTTGTGGACCTCTGCCACTTCGGCGTCCCCGACTGGATTGGCGGGTTTGATAACTCGGACTGGCCGGCGCTGTTTGCCGAGTACGCCCGTGCGTTTGCCGAGCGCTTCCCGTGGGTGCGCTACTACACGCCGGTCAACGAGATTTTTGTGGCGGCGACTTTTTCCGGCCAGCTTGGGTGGTGGAACGAACGCGCCGCAAGCGACCGGGGGTTTGTGGCGGCGCTCGGCAACTTGTGCCGGGCCAACACGCTGGCGATGAAGGCGATCTTAGAGGTCCGCCCGGACGCCGTGTTCATTCAAAGCGAGTCGTCGGAATACTTCCATGCCGCGTCGCCGAATGTTCTGGCCCAGGCAAACATTTTAAACGAAAAACGGTTCCTGTCGCTGGATTTGACTTACGGCCATCCTGTCAGCGCCGTCATGTACGAGTATCTATTAGATAACGGCATGAGCCGGGACGACTACCACTGGTTTCTGCGGAACACGGTCAAAGCAAGCTGCGTTTTGGGCAATGACTATTACTACACCAACGAGCATTTGGTGCATGAAGACGGGCAGGTGACCGGGTCCGGCGAGGTGTTCGGCTATTACGTCATCTCGTCCCAGTATTTCCAGCGCTACCATTTGCCGATGATGCACACGGAAACAAACATTTCCGATGCCGAGCGTTCGTGGGACTGGCTGTGGAAGCAGTGGATGAACTTGTTTCGCCTGCGCGGCGACGGCGTCCCCATGATCGGCTTCACCTGGTACAGCTTGACCGATCAAGTCGATTGGGATACGGCCCTGCGCGAAGACAATGGCCGCGTCAACCCCGTCGGCCTGTGCGACTTGGACCGCAATATCCGGCGCGTCGGGCTGGAATACAAGAAGCTGATCCAGCAATGGGAAGACATCCTGCCTACCGGCAGCACCAGCTTAGAGCTGCCGTAGTCCCGAAGGGCGAACAAAGACAAAGAAGGGCGAACAAAGACAAAGAAGGGCGAACACGGGGGTTCGCCCCTACGGGAACGCCAATGCGGCGTAGGGGCAGATCTCCGTGTCTGCCCTTCTTAGCCGATGTCTGCCTTTCTCATGCTTGCCTTTTCAATGCTTGCCTTTGCTAGAAACCGCACCCTATGACGCTGGAGCAAATTGACCAGGCGCTTGCCGAGTGGCAGGCGCGGCTGGCCCAGGCCGGAAGCAGCCTGCTGGAACTCGACGACAGCGCCGCCTATCAGCGCCTGCGCGGCAGCGCCGACACGCCGCTGGCAAAGCTCACGGGGCTGACGCAAGCAAAGGCCGGCCCGGCGCTTGCGCTCATTGACGGCCTGTGGCAGTCCCAGTCGCAGCTCACCGACATTGTGAACCAGGCCGAGCGCCTGCGCCCGGCCCTGAAGCGCCTGTGGGCGCATGACAGCGAGCAGCGGCAGATTGAGTTCCTGCTGTTCGGCGCGTCCGTTCCGCTTCCCGCCGCCGACACGCCGTTTGCCCAGCGCGGCCTGCTGTCCGGGCCGGCAGCAGCGCAGGCTATCACGCCTGATCAGCTTCTATCCCAGATGACCCAAAACTTTGCCGTTGTCAAAGAAACGGTCCTGGCGCTTGGAAGCGCCTGGGATCGCCTCAGCGCAAGCCTCGCGGCGTCTGACCGCGAAGCGGCAGAGCTGTCGGCGCTGGCGAGCCGGCTTGGCACCCTTGCACCGCCCAGCCTTGCCGACGCGCAGCGGGCGCTTGCGATGCTGCATGACCGCGCCGCGACTGACCCGCTCGGCGTCGGCGAAGGCAGCACCAATGTGGCCGCGCTGCTGGCATCGGCGCGAGCGCAGCTTCAAGCGCTGAAACAGCAGCGAGACCAGCTTGATGCCGAATTGCGCCGTGCCAAGACGCTGCTTTCCCAAATGGATGCGCTTGGAAAAGCGTGCGAAACGGTGGCAGCCGCGTGCCGCGCCAAAATAGAGGGCTTCTCGGCGGCGATCCCTGCCGTTCCCCCAGACCTTCCCGGCTGGCTGCAAAGCGTCGACGCCGCCCGGCAAAACCAGCAGTGGCGCTCGGCGCAGATTGGCCTGGAACGGTGGTTCCAGTCGGCGGAAGACGCCCTGGCGCGTCTTAGCGCGTTTCAGCAGTCGAGTGCGGCGCTGCTGGAGCGCCGGGAAGAGCTGCGCGGCCTGCTGAATGCCTTGCAGGCCAAAGCCGCCGCACAGGCCCGGCGCGGCGCGTCCCCCGACCCTACCCTGCCGGCGCTGGCAAGTGAGGCGGAAGCGCTGCTGCACGGCAGGCCGACCCCGCTTGACCGGGCGGCGTCGCTGGTGACGGAGTATGAGCGGCGGCTGGCAGCAAGTTAAGCCGCGTCCCGTAGTCAAGATCCGGCGCGGCAGAAGAACCCGGTAATGAATTACCGGGCTAAAAGTCTACCAAGCGTCTCCGGCGCTGAAGATTTCCAGCCCCGGAAGGGCTTTGTATTCTGTTAGCCCGGCCTTTCAAGGCCGGGTTCCCCTGCCGCGCCGGGCGAAAAATGCCACTGCAACTTTTTTGCGTGTCCCGTGTCAAGCTAAATGAGTGAACAATCATGAGTGATGAGAAGTGCCAAAGGCCGGGGTGCGGCGGCAAAATTGTGGACGGCGTGTGCGAGGACTGCGGACGCGCTCCGGCGGGAAAATCTTTAGTTGCCAAGGCCGCGTCGGCGGCTCCCTCCGGTACGGCGGGACTTGGAGCGGCGTCGGCCCGGTCTTCTGTCCGCAATGCGTCCGCCGTGAGCCGTGTCGGCGGCGCAAGCGGTGTCACGGGCGGCGGGTCAACGGGGTCGTCGATGGGGTCCGGGCGCACCGGGTCGGGACGCACTGGGCGGTCGTCGGCCCGGACAGGGCGGGTCAGCACCCGGCGTCAGCTTGGCGCGGGGCTTGTCACCCTGCCGCCGGTCATCTCGCTGGACCCGCTGCAATCTCTCATGGCCGATCCCGTGGTGCCGGACCGCAAGCGGTTCTGCAGCTTCTGCGGGGCGAAGCTGAGTCACGAAAAAGGCTTCTGTCCGATGTGCGGGCATGAGTATTCATTTGTGCCGACATTGAAACCCGGCGACAGCGTGGCAGGGCAGTATGAAGTCAAAGGCGCAATGGCGTTCGGCGGCCTCGGCTGGATTTACTTGGGATGGGACAAAATACTTTCGCGCTGGGTAGTCTTGAAAGGGCTGCTGAACTCAAAAGACGAAGCCAGCGCCCAGGCGGCGATTGCCGAGCGGCAGTTCTTGGCCGCCGTCAAGAACGGCAAGATCGTCAACATCTACAACTTTGTCACGCAGGGCACCGAAGGCTATATCGTGATGGAATATGTCGGCGGCAAGACTTTGAAGTCCATCCGGCAGGACCGAGGACCGCTGCCGCCGGAAGAGGCCATTGCGTACATTTATGCGATTTTGCCGGCGTTCGCTTATATGGAGCGCATGGGCCTGGTCTACTGCGACTTCAAGCCCGATAACTTCATGCTGGAAGAAGACGATGTCAAGCTGATTGACATGGGCGGTGTCCGGCGTGTGGACGATTTGGACGGCGACATTTACGGCACGAAAGGCTACACAGCCCCGGAAGCCGATCAAGGGCCGTCGTTTGTGTCCGACCTCTATACGGTCGGCCGGACCCTGGCCGTGCTGCTGATGGACTTCAAGTTCCAGGGCCAGTTCCTGCACTCGCTCCCGACGCCCGCCGAGCAGCCTTTGTTTGCCCAGCACGAGTCGCTGTACCGTTTTCTGCTCAAAGCCACACGCGAAAACCCCGACGACCGCTTCCAGACCGCCGACGAAATGGCGGACCAACTTTTGGGTGTTCTGCGCGAGATTGTCGCGTCACATAGTTCTCCGCGCCCGGCGGAAAGCGCCCATTTCAGCGGCGAAATGGCGGCGGCAGTGCAGGATGTGGACAAGGCATCTGATTGGGCCGAGGCTCTGCCGACCCTGAAAGTGGACCCGCTGGACCAGGCCGCAAACGCCATTCTGTCTGCCGGAGCCTCGGCGGGCGACGCCAAGCTGACCCTGCTCCGCTCCGCCGCCGAGAAGTTCCCGGAGTCCAGCGAAGCGCCCCTGCGCCTTGCCGAGCACCTGACCCACAGCGGCGCATATGATGAAGCCGACGCGACGCTGACCCAGCTTCAGGCATCCGACCCCTTTGACTGGCGCATCTTCTGGTACCGTGGCCGCCTGCGTCTGGCTCAGGGGAAAGCGCCGGACGCCGCGGCTGCATTCAACCAGGTGTACGCCGAAGTGCCGGGCGAAGTCGCGCCGAAGCTGGCGTCTGCGCTGGCCTCGGAGATCTCCGGCAACCTCGCGGCGGCCACCAGCCTTTACGAGCGGGTCTCGCGGACTGACCCGGCGTTCACGAGCGCCGCGTTCGGCCTCGCCCGCTGCCGGGCGGCGGCGGGGAACCGGGCAGGGGCCGTGGAAGCATTCGGGCGTGTCCCGCCGTCATCGGGCCTGTACACGCCCGCTCAGATGGCGCTGGCCCGGTGCTTAATCCAATCGGCAGCGTCTAAACCGACTGCTGACGATTTAGTCCGTGCGGGCGACGCCGTCGCCGCGCTGGACTTGGACGGCTTGACCCGGCATTCACTCGCGGCGCGTGTGCTGCTGGCGGCGATCACCCAGCTTGACAGCAAATCTTTGGCCCCTCAGCCCGACCGCCGGATTTTGGGCCAGCAGTTCCAGCCCGCCGCGCTCAGAAGCGGGGCCGAGCGCGAGCTTCGCGCCTGCGCCCGCTACGCGAAAACACCGGAAGAGCGGGTTGCGCTGGTAGACCAGGCGAATGAGGTCCGGCCACGGACTTTGTTTTAAGGCCTGGAGAGAGTTTAGGACTGAAGCCCAGGATTGAAGCCCAGGATTGAAGCCCAGGATTGAAATCCTGGGCTGAGGAGCCTGCGGCTGATTGTCCTGCGGACAAAAGAGAAGACAGCCAAGAGAAAGGCTAGGGCGTGTGCCTTCTGTCCGTTGTTTTCTGTCCGTAGGACAGCCGGCGCGGAGCGCCCTTCAGCCCAGCAATTCATTGCTGGGCCTTAGAACCCCGGAGCAAGTTGAGAGGAGCGTTTGATGATTTGCTCGAAATGCGGCGCTGCAGCGGTGGAAGGAGCGCGGTTCTGCGAGAGCTGCGGCGCGAACTTAGTGCCGGCTCCGGCGGAGGCCGCTGCCGTGCCTGGAAACCATTGCCGCTGCGGGGCGGGACCCGAATCTAAAGGTGACGACGGCTACTGTGCGGTGTGCGGTCTGCGGTGGCCGGCAGTGCGCCCATCCCTGCCGCGCGACCATGTGGAGCTGACGCTGACGCCGGGCTTTTCGGGCGTGACCGACCGGGGCAAGCGCCATGCCATCAACGAAGACGCCCTGGCATTAGCCGATGTGCCTGGCTCCGGCTCGGTTTTAGTCGTCTCAGACGGCGTTTCCAGCGCCCAGCGGTCTGAGGAAGCGTCTGAAAAAGCAGCACAATCAGTGTGCACAGCACTAGAAGCGGCGCTGCGTGACGGCGTTTCTGACGCGGACGCGGCCATGCAAGGTGCGATTTCAGCGGCGCATGAGGCTGCCTGCGCGGTGGCGTATGACCCGGACCAGCCCAAAGACCCGCCGGGCGCAACGCTGGTTGCGGCCCTTGTGCGGGATGGGGTTGCGGCTTTGGGCTGGCTCGGTGACAGCCGGGCTTACTGGATTGGCCCGACCGAAGCCCGGCTGCTGACCCATGACCACTCGTGGGTCAACGCAGTCGTCGATGCTGGAGAGATGCCCGAAGCCGACGCGCTCCGTGCGCCGGAAGCCCACGCGATTACGCGCTGTCTGGGGCTGCTGAACGGCGACGCGCCGGAGCCGACCATCATCACGGTTCCAATGACTGCGCCGGGCTGGCTGCTGCTTTGCTCGGACGGTCTGTGGAACTACGCGCCGCAAACGGAGACGCTTGCGGACTTGGTCCGCTCTGCGCCAATCGGCAGCGATGCCCTGACGATAGGCCGTATATTAGTAGACTACGCGCTATCCAAAGGCGGGCGCGACAACATCACGGCAGCATTGCTTGCGGTCTGAGAAGAGGCCGAGGTTGTAGAAAACCCCGGCAAAGAAGCATCCTTCGGATGAAGATGAGAGCCGATAAATAGGCTTCTCCTTGTCCAAAGGACATTTCCTGCCGGGGTTTTCTACAACCCCGGCACTTGGTGGGCTGCTGATACACAATAGAATAGGAGCGTCTGATGTCGTTTCGTGTGGAAACATTCTTTAATCCGTACCTGCCGGCCGGGACGAACCGGGTGGATGCCGTGGTGACAGTCACTGCGGACGGGGAAGGACCGGCGGCGAAGTCGGATGCCGTGGTTGGGCTGATTTTAGACACGTCCGGCTCCATGCAGGGCGAGCGCATCGAGGCGGTGAAGTACGCGACGCGCAAGGCGATTGAGCTGATTGACCCCAGCGCGTCGTTCTTTGTCGTGCGCTTTGCCGACCGCGCTTCCTTAGTGACAAGCCTGGCACAAGCCACGCCGGAAAACAAAGCGCTGGCAGATGCCCAGGTGCGGCGCATTGAAGCCGGCGGCACGACCAAGATGTCGGCAGGGCTTAGGCTGGCCTTGAACGAGTTTGCGCGAATGCCGAGCGCAATCCACTACGCGCTGTTTTTGACCGACGGCAAGAATGACGTGCCGGACGAGACGGATTTAAACGCCGCGCTGTCTCGCTGCGAAGGCGTCTTTCAGTGCGACTGCCGGGGCGTCGGCACGGACTGGCAGCCGAAGCAGCTGCAGAAAATCGCGCTTAAGCTGCTTGGAACGGCGCAGATTATCGCCCAGCCGTCCGGCATTGAAGGTGACTTCCGGGCCGCCATTCAGCAGGCCCAGAGCCGGGGAGTCGGCGATGTCCGCCTGCGGCTGTGGACCCCGAAGAGCGCCCGCATTGTCGCCTGCAAGCAGGTCAGCCCCGAAATTGTCCCGCTGACCGATCGGGCCATGCCCGTAGACGCCCAGACGCAGGACTTCCCGACCGGGGCATGGGGCCAGGAGTCGCGGGATTATTATGTGGCCGTTGAGATGACGCCGGGCGATGTCGGCGACGAAATGCTCGGCTGCCGCCCAAGCATTGTCTACGCTGAAGCCGGCGCGGAAACAAAGATCACGGGCGCTCCGGTAGTCGCCACTTGGACCGACGACGAAGCGCTGTCGGCACGGATCAATGTTCAAGTCGCGCATTACACCGGCCAGGAAGAACTGGCGTCGGCGATCCAAGAAGGTCTGGAAGCGCGGGCTTCGGGCGATTTAGACGCCGCGACAAAGCACCTGGGCCGGGCGGCAAAGCTGGCATCGGAGTCCGGCAATGACGGCGCGACGCACCGGCTGGCGAAAGTCGTTGACATTGTGGACGCCGACCACGGCACGGTGCGCCTGAAAGCCAAAATAGACAAAGCCGACGAAATGGATTTGGATTTAGGGTCCACGCGCACGTCGCGGGCGGGCCGCAGGCCGGGCCAATAATGAGAAAGAAAACAAAATGGCTTACGTTTGCCCGAAAGACCCTTCGCATGTGTCCGAAGATGCCGATTACTGCTCGGTGTGCGGCACGAAAATCGACGCCGCTCCGATCAGCGCCGCGCCGTCTGCGCCCGCTCGCCTCAACTTGAATGCCCTCAGCCAGAACGCGGACGGCGCGGCGGGCGCAGATGTCTGCCCCGACTGCGGCGTGGCGCGTCATCCGGGAGCCAGGTTTTGCGAAGTCTGCCGCTACGATTTCGAGGCGCACACATCCGCAGCACCCGTTGCGCCCGCGCCCGACGCGCTGCCTATTGCCATGCCTGACCCGCCCCCGACTGCCGTGCCGGACCCAATGCCGCTGCCGGGGGCGTTCCGGCGGTGGGAGGCTGTTGCCGTCGTAGACCCGTCGCTGTATGTCGAACCGGACCCGGCGGTCCCCTGCCCTGCCGGCGAGCCGGAGCGGACATTCCCGCTGGACCTTGCCGAGAGCCTGATTGGACGCCGCTCCGACCGCCGGGACATCCACCCGGAAGTGCCTTTGACCGACAGCGGCGTCTCCCATCGCCACGCCAAGATCATTCGCCAGCCCGACGGCAGCTTAATTTTATTGGATTTAGGCTCCACAAACGGCACGGAGGTGAACGGCAAAGAAGTTTTGGCCGGCGTCCAAACGCCGCTTGAAGACGGCGACCAGATTACGCTCGGCTGCTGGACCCGCATTACCATCCGGGCTTCATAGCGAATGCCACAGATTGAAAAAGGATTATCAATGAGCGTCACATTAGCACCTCCGCCGCAGATGCCACGGAAAGACGCGCCTGCTTGGCGCACGCAGGCGCGAACAACGCCGGGGCGGCTCTGGCTGGCGTTCGGCGCGGTCTGTGTCAGCCTCTTAGTGCTTTGGCTGGTCGCCGATGCCGGCATCAGCCGGACACGGCAGGCGATCCAGACAATCGGCAAAGACAGCGTGCCGAGCATTGTCGCCGCCCAGCAAATCCGGGCATACATGGCCGACATGAACGCGACCAGCGCAAACGTCTTTATCAGCACCGGCGACAACGTGCTGATCAAGAAGCAGTACGACTCTGACCGCAGCAAAGCCAACGACAATTTGATCCTAGCCGCCCAGAACATCACTTACGGGGATGCCGAGCGGACGCCGATCTTGGCAATCACCGACGGCCTGGAAACCTACAACGGCCTCGTGAAAGCGGCCCGGACAAAAGGCCGCCCGAACGGGATCAAAGACCTGACCGCGGCCTCCGATTTAATGCACGGCACGCTAATTCCTGCCGCCGACGAATTGGACAAAGTCAACTTTGACCACTTGAACGCCGCTTATGACGCCGCCCGCGCCCAGGCGACGGCGACTCAGGCTGGCCTGTACGCTGCCGCCGGCCTGGTTCTTGCGGCGCTTCTTATCACCCAAGTATATCTCATGCGCCGCACCCACCGGGTCCTGAACCTGCCGCTGGTTGGGGCGACCGTGCTGCTGGCGTGCTTTACCCTCGGCCTCAGCAGTGCGTTAGCGGGCCAAAACGAAGACCTGCGGGCGGCAAAGGCCGACTGCTTCGACTCCATTCACGCCCTTTGGAAAGCGCGTTCGGTGGCCTATGACGCGAATGCCGACGAGAGCCTGTACTTGCTGGGACCGTCTACGCGGGCGCAGTACGAAGCTCCGTTCCATCAGAAAGCCGCGCTGCTGGCGGACGCGCCGGTCACAGACGCCGTTGTCGCTTCCGCAGCGGCAGGCAGCAAGCAGACGTTCCACGGGTTCCTCGCCGATGAGCTGAACAACATCACATTTGTTGGGGAGCAGGCCGCCGCGACGGACACGCTTCGCACGTGGGGCCAGTACATCGCGCTGGACGCGCAGATACGCGCTTTGGAAACATCCGGACATCACTCCGACGCGGTCACGCTGTGTACCGGCAGTGCGCCGGGCCAGTCTGATTATGCGTTTGCCCAGTTCGATGACGCGCTGGGCAAGACGCTCGGCATCAACCAGAACCAGTTTGATCTGACCGTCAAAAAAGCCTTCAATGGGCTAAATCCGCTGCCCGTGTTTGCCGCCGTCAGCGTCCTTCTCATGATTGTCCTAACCTGGCTCGGCCTCGCGCCGCGCCTCCGCGAGTATCAAGGCTAGGCAGAACGATATAGGCAGAGCGGTCTCGGTAAAGCCGCAGCGGCAGAAAGGCAGAAAGGACCGCAAGCAGCGAGGCCAGCAGGACATACCAGCCGCTGATGTTCTTTGACCACTCCCCACTGGCAGCGCTCAAAGGGAAGGAAAGCCCAAAAAGGACGCTGATGCCGGCGGCGAATCCAAGCTGGACCAGAAGCGCCTGGGTGACGCCGCGCAGCGTGAAGGCTTGACGCGGCGACAGGGCCGTTACTTCGTCTCGGAACGGCAGCCTCTCCGCGGAAGTCTCAGGGGGGCCACGGAAAACAAGCGAAGAGGAGGCAACCCGCCATTCTTCCAGCCGCTGCCGTGTGCCGTCAGTCGCGCTTCCTGAGCGCCACACGGAACCCGACAGGCCGCAGCGCAGGCTGAAGGAATAGTGAGGCGTCGGACTGTCCGGGACGCCGTCACTCCAGCGCAGATACAGCCGGGACCAGCGTTTCCCGAAGCCGGGTGTGTCTTCGCGCTGCTCCACGGAGATAATCTGGGCGGCGTCCAGGGCGAAGCGTGTCTTTTCGCCGGTAAAGCAGAGCCGGCTGCCGGCTGTTTGAAGGAACCCAAGGTCCCAGTCGTAGAACCCTTCGTACAGGCGCGGGAACGGGGAAGGCGAGTAGGCTACAAACTCCGCAGGCTCGCCCGGCTTCAGCGTCCCTTCCGCTTCCATCTTTTTCCGCAGCAAGACCCCCAAACGCGCGTACCAGCGCTGCTGCAGCGCTTCTACGACCAGGCGCGGTGCAAGAAGCGCCAGGATCAAGCCAATCAAGGCTGCCGGCCACAATCCCGTCCGAGCCGCCGCCGCTGCAATCAGCGGCGTCAGCAGCAGGAACGACCAGGACATTGCTTGCTGCAGCTGTGCTTTGCGGCGTCCGCTAAAGACAAGCGTGTCCGCTTCCTGCGCCGGAACGTGGTAATGCTCCTCCGGCGCGTCTTCCGCTTCACTTTCAGCGGCGGGCCGGGCCAGCATCTGAACACGCTCCGGGGACAGCCCCGCCGCAAGGCCGATGCGCTGCATCCGCAGAAGTGTCGGCGGATGTGTCAGCCATCGCTCCTGCCACCTGCCCCAAGTGAGCGGCGTCTGGTTGAGGGCCGAAATCTTTGCCAGGCCGGTAATCAGCGCTTCCCCGTCGCCGGTCAGCGAGACCGCGCCGGCGTCCGCCGCCCACTCAAAGCGGCGCGATAATCCGTAGACAATGAGCAGTCCCGCCACGGTGACGACGGCATAGGCGGCCCCGGCAAGTGCGGAAAGACTCGCCTGCGTTTCTAGGATGATCGTCACACCTACCGCCGCTCCGAACAATGACAAATATGCGATTTGCAGCGTTTGGGGATGGCGCTTTTTGAGATGCGTCAGCTCATGCCCGACCACGGCATCTACCTCGCGCTTGGTCAGCCGCAGCAGCAGGTAATCGGTCAGCAGAAGGGTGCTGCCCAGTGAAGCAAAGGCATTTGCTAAACGCCCTTTGCCTGCTCGCAGCAGGTATACCTGGCGCACGGGGACGCCTGCGCCTGCCGCTAGAACAAAAATGCGATCCCGCAGCTCCCCCACAGTCAGCGCTTGGGGCGGTGCGCCGAGCGCTCGCGCCGCGCCTTGCCGGGTGATTTGGGCCAGCAAAAACGCCCCAGCAAGCCAGGCAACAGTGACTTTCGGGTCGTACACAAACTCGGTAGCCCCGTTTAGGGCGCAGATCAGCGGCAGCAGGCGCGACTGGCCCCATGCCGCCTGCCGCAGCATCTCCCCGCGCGTGTACTCCAGGCCGCGCAGGCGGCTGAAGACCGGGTAGGACAGGCCGTAGCAGCCGATAATCGCCAGTGCAGGCAGGTAAATCAGCAGCAGCGGCAGGCCGCTGTGGGTCAGCCAGGAAGTGCCCACCAAAAAGCTGAGGAAGCCGATCGCATGGAGCGCGATGACCAGCGGGAACCAGACCAGCCAGATGCCGGAAGACAGCGCCTGCAGGTAACGCCCGTAGCCGAACCAGACGACGGCTGGATCAATCGCGCGTCCCGCCGCAGACGCCCGTGTTTCCGCTTGGAGCGCTTTGGTTCGCATCCACAAGGTCAAGGCGAATGAGGCCAGCAGGACCAGCAGCAGCGGCAGGACAATTTTGGCCGCGTTCCCCGGCCCGTAGCCATAGGCCAGCACGATGGGCCGGCGCAGCTCCGCCGGCTTGTCCGTGTCAATCATCCGGGAGTAATAAATGGAATGGGTTTGAGAGCCGCTAAAGCGACTGGAAAAGCGGGCTGCGCCGGTGCAGCGTGAATCTGGCTGCGGCGACAGCAGAACAGTGATACTCAGCCACCGAACTCTTTGCGAGCGCAGCAATGGAAGCAGTGGCTGCGGATCAATCTTCCCCTGCCTCAGCCCGCCGCTCAGGTGAAACATGCCGTCGCAGTGGCCCAGCACGGACCAGCTCTGCGGCCCGCTGATTCGTTCCCCCGGAGCCATCGGCGTGATTGTGCCGCCGAGCGCCCTCTCAAATGGTGCCAGCGGCAGCGCGTTCCCGGCAGGCGCGTTTTCATCGCTTGTTTCTTCGGAGCGAGCGCCGGCAATAGTTCCGCCGTTTTTGTCCACCCATACATAAAGCCACAGCACCGAGTCGCTCGTCCCGACGATCCGTGAGTAGTTCCTCTGCGCTTGTCCGGCGGGCGGACCCCAGCAGCAGGCTAAAAGCAGCAGCGCAGTCAAAGCTATCGCAAAAAACGGGCGGTAAAAAGACATACAGAAAGATACTCTTCCTGACGCTGTTCTTCCTGCTTTCCGCCACCTGGGAAGCGCCCTAATCCGCTTTCTGTGCTATGCCATAATTGGGACTATGAAGAGTTCCAAGCAATTACAGATGGCGGCGGCGGCGGTCTTTGGCGCGATGGCCCTGCTGGGCGACGCGGCGTGGGCCGCTCCCAGTGCACTCCAAACAGCCGAAGCCCATGACGCCGCCGCAAGGCAATACGAGCAGCAGCGACGGCTGCCGGAAGCGGCGGCGGAGTATCAGCAGGTCATCCGGTATCAGCCGCAATGGTCGGAGGGGTACACGGGGCTGGCGTGGGCGCTGCGCGACGAAGGCCGCCCGCAGGACGCCGAACAGGTGCTGCGGGAAGCCATTCGTGTC
Source organism: uncultured Armatimonadales bacterium (assembly GCA_964243345.1). Classification (GTDB taxonomy): domain Bacteria; phylum Armatimonadota; class Armatimonadia; order Armatimonadales; family Capsulimonadaceae; genus JANXMY01. The sequence continues at coordinate 3,347 of CAXTER010000017.1, read as the reverse complement.
AACCCCCGCGCGTCTGACTGCTATTACGGCCTCGGCGACATGCTTTTGGAGCAGAACCGGACGGCAGACAGCATCGCGCCGTTTCTGAGGTCCGTTCAGCTCAACCCGAAGCTGTGGATGGGCTACTACCAGCTTGGCGGGGTTTACGCCATGACCGGCCAGTGGCAGAACGCGGTGACTGTGGACCGCGCCTGGCTGCGCCGCCAGCCGGGAGCCGTGGACGCGCACGACGGCCTCGGCTATGGATATGAGCAGTGCGGCAGCAGCCAAAAGGCGGCGGCGCAGTACCGGCAGGCGCTGGCGCTCGATCCTTACGATCCCCTCGCCGCCGACAACCTCGGCTGCATTCTTGCCAGATCGGGACACCGGGCTGAAGCCCACCGGCTCTGGCTGTGGGTTCTCGCCCACCCCGGCGCCGGCCATGTGCATCCCGATGGAACATCCCACTCCGAGGCGATCATCGCCGACGTGCGCCAGATGCTTATCAAATATCCATAGCAAACATTGGTCCGTTGGTCTCAGCGTCCGAGCCGGGCGGCGAGGGTGCAGATGGTGAGGCAGAGGGAAATGGAAATGACGGTGAAGACGGCGGCGGTGTGGGTGTCGCCAGACAGGACGGCGTCGTAAATGGCAATCGGCATGGTCTGGGTCTGGCCCGGCGTGTCGCCCGCGACCATCAGGGTCGCGCCGAAGTCGCCTAAAGCGCGGGCGAAGGCCAGCGTCGTGCCGGCGATCAGGCCGGGCCGGGCCAGCGGCAGGTAGATGTCTTTGGCAAGATGGGCGAAGTCCGCGCCGTCGGTGCGGGCCGCACCGACTACGTCCGGGTCAACGGCGGCAAAGGCGACGCGGGCCTGGGTCACAAACAGCGGCAGGCTGGCAGCGCAGGCGGCCACGGCTGCGCCCTGCCAGGTAAAGACTAAGGGGTGATGCACCCGCGCCAGCCACTGCCCCAGTGGGCCGCGCGAGCCGAGGCCGACTAAAAGCGCGTACCCCAGCACAGTCGGCGGCAGCACCAGCGGCAAAAGCGCCGCGCCTTCCAAAAGGCCGCGTCCAAAGAACCGCGCTTTTGCCAGGCCATAGGCAAGCGGCAGGCCAAAAAGGACGCTGAACATGGTCGCGCACCCGGCCACTTTCAGCGAAATCCAGAGCGGCGACCAGTCCACGCAATTCCCCTGCCTTTTATCTTTTGCCGGTCTTCGGCAGCGTGTAGCCGTAGCGCTTCCAGATTTTAGCGGCGTCCGGGCCGGTCAGGAAGTCGATAAACTCAAGCGCCTGCGTCGTCATGGTTGTCCGGCTGACCAGGCCCAAACTTTGCGTGATGGGGTCGTGCAGGCTGTCCGGGACGATGAAGTAGGGATCGGTCTTGTCTTCAATCACCAGCGAAAGCGCGGTCAGGCAGACATCGGCGTTGCCGCTTTGGGCGAACTGCAATGCCTGGCCGATGTTTTCCGCCTGCACCAGCTTGGGTGCAACGGCTGCTGTCAGGCCGGTTTTGGCGAATGCCTGCTGGGCAGCCAGGCCATACGGGGCCGTTTTGGGGTTGGCGTAAGAGATCTTGGCGTACTCAGGACCGGCCAAATCCTGCACCGTGGATGGGTGATGCGCGGCGTCTTTGCGGGACCAGACCACAAGCCTGCCGACGGCGTAAGGCTGAACTGTGCCGATCGCCAGCAGCTTCTCGCTGAGTAGATGCTGCGGCGTCACGGCGTCGGCGGCGACAAAGACATCAATCGGTGCGCCGTTTTCAATCTGCGTCGCCAGCAGCTTAGTCGCGCCAAAGGTCGGGGACACGGCAACGCCGGTCTTTTTGGTGAACGCCGGGATGAGCGCTTCCGTGAACACCTTCTGCAAATTGGCCGCCGCCGAGACCCTCAATGGATCAGCGGCATGGGCGGGAATGCACAAAGCTGCAGTGAAGAGCAGAGTAAGAGCGGCCATGAGGCTGAACCCCGGTACTTTAGGTTTCACAGGGCTGAACCCCCGTGCTTTAAAAGGGCGAGCCCCCACCTGCGTGGGCGAAGAAAGATGCGAAGAAAGATGCGAAGAAATAACTCCTCTGCCCGCGCCCCTCCGGGTAGCCAGTGCAAAGGCGGGGAATTGCCTTTTTAAAGCACGGGGGTTCAGCCCTGTGAGCCGTGATTTCAAGTGATTTTCAACGCGCAAGCAGCACCTCCGTAGATTTTATTAACGCTGTCGCCGTGACGCCCGGCTTTAGTCCAAGCCGCTCCGCCGACGAGCGCGTGATGACCGACACAATTTCCTGTCCGTTGCCCAAATCCAGCACAACTTCGCATAGAACGCCGTCGCCGCTGATCTCGCGCACCACGCCCGTGAGCGCATTGCGGGCGCTGACCTGCATCTGCGCCGGCTCTTCTTTCGCCTGCTGCGGGCCGGATGGCGTGCCGAGGGCCGCACGAACGGCAGCGACGGCGGCTTCATCGTACAGCCGCCAGCCGCGCCAGTCGCGTTCGGGGACCGGAATGCGCCCGGACTTTTCCCAGACTGCCAGCGTCTTAGGCGTAATGTGCAGCATCTGCGCGACTTGGGCGCGGCTGAGTTTGATGGACATGGGCGTGATAGGTAAGTGGGGTAAGTATACCTTAGAAGTGGGCGAAAAAGAGGCCCCCCAGCCGCCAATAATGGGGGAGCCAGAGAAGATAGGAGTCTTTTCCTATCGATTTCTATTTGGCTCCCCCATTATTGGGGGCTGAGGGGACGCTGATTAATGCTTAAACGTCCAGAGACGGTTGGCGAAGAAGTTCCAAAAGACAATCAGCGCGGTGGCGACAAGCTGGGCGGCAAGAACCGCGACACGTTCGGTCTTTGGGGCAGTCCAAAGTGGTTCCAGCAGGTGAAGCTGATGCTCCAGTGGCGTGGAGAGCAGCCAGATGACCAGCAGATCCAGCCCATAGCCGACCAAATTGACCAGAACAAACTGGCTGAACTGCGTGTGAAGGGCTTTTGCCTGCGCTGCTTTAAAGGTCCAAGTCCGGTTCCAGTGGTAGCCGTTGATGACGGAGACCAGAAAGGCAACGGAAGTGGAGATATAGCGGTGGCCGTGGAGCAGACGCAGCATAAGGTACAGCACGACCAAATTAATGATCGTGCTGCTTGCGCCGACTATGGCGAACTTAATAAGCTGCCGGAAGCCCTGCTTTTGAGTGAGAGGCGTTGTTATCTGAGGAGCGATCATTCAACTTGCTTTTCGTGATCGCCGGTTAAGCTGCGACTGCTTCTTTTTCCACATATTGATGGTTGGACGAAATGACGCCCGGCTTGACCGACGGCTTGGCGGACATGCGTCCGATGCTGTGGTACTCAAAGCCCAGCCGGCGCAGGCGCTCCGG
>CAXTER010000016.1:0-72640 GCA_964243345.1 uncultured Armatimonadales bacterium | reverse complement strand
TCCAACCGCAAGCATCTCGTCTTGGCGTCGGCGCATTACCAGCAGGACTATGACTGGGCTAGCGTCTTGTTCCAGCAGTGGATCTCTCCAACGTACCTCGCCTGGGGTATCCTGCTCCAGCCCTATATTAAATCGGCTAACGTCTGCTTTGATGCCCAGCGGTCGGTTCCCTATGTCCAGATAGACCCCGCCGGGCAGTGGGGATGGAGTACGACCATCGCGGCGAACCGATGGGGATACACCTCGGACGCGAATGGCCCCGGAGGGACGGTCTTCCCGGATCAGCTCAACAGCTCGTCCACACGCGCCGCGTTCCTTGCGACGGGCGATCCCACAAGCGCTACTCCCGCTGGCCACCTCTACGATATGCACTGGGTTGACGGGGCGCGGTCTGCCTGTGCGAATGTCAGCAACTACAAAGACCCGAACAACTGGGACTACAACCATGTGTACCAGGGCGCGGCAGATTATCACCGTAAGTTCCTGCCGGTACTGTACGCCGATTATCATGCAAAGTCAGTGAACGTCAGCCAGGTCATCGCCGGGGACCAGTATTACGGGGCTTGTGAGGGGATGTATGTCTCGCCCGGCGCAAACGCTCCTAATGGGACCGGCACGAAGGCGTCTCAGCTTCAGGAGTTCTGGGGCCGCTGGTGGACTTACCCCCACGACAATTAGGATTTGACTGAAATTAGGATTTGACTGAAATTAGGATTTGACTGAAATTAGGATTTGACTGAAGAGCGTGTCTCCGAGCCTCTCCCCAGCCCCGCCTCGTTCAAACAGCGTCAGGGGCTGGGAGAAACTTTGCAAAATTTGAGACACATCAAGAGATAAAAGGCGTAAAAAGGACAAAATACGTTGAAAACAAAGATCTCGCAAAAGGCGATCTTGGGAATTGGTGCAGCGGCGGCAGTTGTCGTTGTCGGGCTTCTGATTTACTTTCTGCGGGCAAGCGACCCCGCCTCGCAGGCTCCAATTCCTTACAAGAAGTTTGACTACGCCGCCCACATGCAGCAAACCAACCAGCAAGCCCAGCACTCTCCATCTGTCCCTGGGGCATCTCACTAAAGAGCAGAAAGAAAAAGAATCCGATTCAATGCCACAAAATCTCACTCAACTCTCGCGCCGCAGTCTGCTTCGCCTAGCAACAGGCGCGTCTGCCGTTATGCTCGCGGGATTCTTGTCGCCGGGGTGGGGGCAAGAGCCGCAGGAGCACGCCGCCTCCGCCACATTCCAAAATCCCCTTTTCGCTGGGGACTATTCCGATCCCACCATCCTCCGTGTGGGACCGGATTTCTACATGACCCACAATTCCTACTCCTACGCGCCCAGCTTGGTCGTCTGGCACTCACGCGATCTGGTGAATTGGATGCCCATCTCGCACGCGCTTGACCCCAAATACAACACGCATGCGGAAGTCTGGTCGCCCGAATTTGCTGAGCATGAGGGGCACTACTTCATCTACTTCCCGATGGGCGGCATTTATGTGGTTCATGCCGAGCACCCACGCGGGCCATGGAGCGATCCGATTGATTTAAAGATCGGCGACATTGATCCCGGTCATGTGGTCGGGCCGGACGGCAAACGCTACCTTTATACTGCGGGGGGCCACGTCATTGAACTCAGTGCCGACGGCTTGTCAACGATCGGAGAGCGAACAAAAGTTTATGACGGCTGGCAGTTTCCCAGCGACTGGAAAACGGAAGGTATGTGGCTGGAAAGCCCAAAGCTGACGCGGCGCGGCGAATACTACTACCTTATCTGTGCGGAAGGCGGAACCGCCGGGCCGCCGACAAGTCACATGTCGATCGTGGCACGTTCCAAATCGCCGCTTGGGCCGTGGGAGAACTCGCCGCATAACCCGCTCATCCATACGTACAGCGCGGACGAAGCCTGGTGGTCGGTGGGACACGGCACCCTGGTTTCCACGCCTGATGACCGCTGGTACTTTGTTTACCACGGCTACCGGAAAGATTTCCATACCCTGGGCCGCAACACTCTCATGGAGCCGATTGAGTGGACACCGGACGGCTGGCCGGTGGCGCCGCTGGGGGCGCGTCGCGGCGAGCCGATGCCCGCGCCGATGGGCGTGGCGCAGCGCCCCATGATTGAATTATCGGATGACTTCAAAGCGCCTGTCTTGAAGCCAACGTGGGGAGCCTGGAAGGAAACTGATCTGAGCCGCTTCCAAGTGGGCAGCGGCGCACTGGTTGTTCGGGCAAAAGGCAATTCCTATGCCGAAAGCTCCCCGCTTACCATCCGGGCACGCGATGAAAGCTACGCCGTGCAGGTCACTGCCAAAATCGACAGCGGGAGCAGTGCCGCACTGGCTTTGGAATACAGCCCCGATGTGGTGGTCTTTGCCGAGCTGAAGAGCGGCCAGATAAATGTGCATGGGTCAAAAAAGGAGACGCTTGCCACTCACAACTGGGCGGCAGACACCGCCTGGCTGAGATTGGTAAACCGCAAAAACCTCGTGGAGATTCTGGTCAGTGCGGATGGAAAAAAATGGCAAAGTCTGGCAGCCAACATTGATGTTTCGGACTTTCAAACCGCGCAGCATGGCGGCTTCCAGGCGGCACGTCCGGCGCTTGCGGCAAGCGGCACAGGCGATGTGCGCTTCTCCCATTTCAAATATTCCGCTTTGCCGTCTTAACAGACAGTGCTGCTGTTTACATCCACATTTTAGGAGCCTCTACGAAAGGTGAATTATGACACTTCGGCACTCTGCATTTCTTTTGCTTCCGCTTGCCGCCGCGCTTGCCGCGCCGGCCATCGCCCAAGACATTGGGCGGGTTTCGCCGGCGTCGCTTCCCCTGCCGCTGCCGACCGCCGCTCCGATGCCGCCGGACCAGCTTCGCGCCCACAACCCGTGGAACCTGCCGATGACCGGCGAGTGGCGCTTTCAGCTCACGCACGGTTTAATTAATCAGGCCAAGCAGTTCGTGCCAGCCGCACCTGTGTCGCATGCCCTCGCCGCATCCAGCAGCCAGGCTGAAAACCCTCCGGAAAATGCTTTTGACGGCAGCCCCGACACGCGCTGGTGCGCCACTGGCGGCGGTTTCCCGCAGTCGCTTCAAGCCGACCTGGGGAAAGTCCGGCACGTCTCCGGCGCGACCCTCCTTTGGGAGTTTCCAACCGACACCTACGAATTCCAGATTGAAGGACGGCTGGAAGGCGGGAAATGGCAGACCCTCGCCGATGATACAGCCGCGCCCGGGGCTGGCGACGGCCCAGTCAAGCTGCTTCCTGCCGATGTCCGCTTCGTCCGCATCACCATCACCGGCACCTCCGGCGCACATTGGGCGTCGCTGCGGGAGTTCCAAATCCGAACCACCGAAAACGGGCAGGAAGTCGCCTGGAAGCCGCCGGTGCCGCCGACGGTGCATCTGTCAACGGCCTCGCAGAATGCCTTCACTTCCCCCAGCTTCAATGACGCAAAATGGAACAAAATTTCCGTGCCGTCCAACTGGGAATTGCTTGGCTACTCGGTTCCCACTTACGATGCCGTAGACAACACCGTCGGGCAGTACCGGCGCTATGTCACCATCCCGGCGGCCTGGGCCGGCAAGCGCGTCTACTGGCACTTTGACGGCGCCCTGGACGGTGCGGAGATATTCGTCAACGGCCAGAAGGCCGGCTACCATGAAAGCGGCTATACGGCGTTTGATGTGGATTTGACAGGTCTCGTGAAGCCCGGTCAGCGGAACTTGTTCGCCGTGCGCCTCTCGAAGACCACGCCATCCGATGACTGCGAAACCGGGGATTTCCAGGCGATGGGCGGCATTTACCGTGACACGTCGCTGATCGCAGTCCCGCAGACTCATATTGACGATATTGTTGTCCGCACGCCGCTGGCCGCGAACTACAAAGATGCGACGCTGCTGACGCAGCTTACCGTCAAAGGAGCGCCGGGGCAGGCCGTAGCAGTCACAGGAACGCTGGTCAAGGCCGGCGGGCAGTCAACCGGGGTGCATGTCTCCGGCGCAGGCCGCATTGGGACCAATGGGACAACGCAGGTGGTGATGAGCGCCCCGGTTAAAGCGCCTGCGCTCTGGTCGGCAGAGAAGCCGAATCTGTACTATGTCGTCTTTCAGATGACCAGTCAAAATAAGCCGGTAGAACGGGTCGAGCAGCGGTTCGGCTTCAAGCAGATTGAAATCAAAAATAACATCGTATTGTGGAACGGAATGCCGATCAAATGCACCGGCGTCTGCCGCCACGATTTCTGGTCGGACAAAGGCTTTGCGCTGACAGAAGCCAACTGGGTCAAGGACCTGGACATGATGAAGGCCGCGAACATCAATGCCGTTCGGACCAGCCATTACAATCATGCTCAGCGCTTTTTGGAACTGTGCGACGAAAAGGGAATGTACATCTTAGACGAAGTCCCTTACTGCTGGATCAATGACCAGGTCAAAGACCCGGCTTATGCGCCGTATCTTTTGCAGCGCGGGCAGGAAACAGTGGCACGGGACAAGAACCGCGCCTGCGTCCTGGCCTGGAGCCTCGGCAATGAGAATCCCAACGGGAACGACTCGCAGATGACCCTGGACCTGGTCAACAAGATGGACCCGACCCGCCCGGCATTCGTCTCAGGGCAGGACCCTAGCAGCATCAAAGGCCAGCTTTGGAAGGACGACCATTATCCCGGCCCGGATTCCATTGATCGTTATGCCGCTAACACCAAATGGGGCACGAACCTCACCGAGCATCCGCATACGTTCTATGAGAAGGAAGTCCAGGACTACGATCCCGGTGCCACCGATCTTTGGTCCGAACCTTTGATCAGGACCTGGGACAAGCTCTGGAAAGCCCCGAACATTCTTGGATCGTTCATTTGGGAATGGCAGAGCCAGGGCATCGCTGACAAAAATGACGACCAGACGACTGACTTCTACTATGGCCCGGACCGTCTGCGAGATGAGAACAACAAAGGCATTGTGGATGGTTACCGCAATCCCAAGCCCGAATGGTGGATCGTCAAAAGTGTTTACAGCCCGGTCGTCGTGGCAATCCGCACCGTCAGCCCGGCAGGCGGGACCTGCACGGTCCCAATTACGAACCATTACTCGTTCACTAATCTCAGCGAGCTGACCTGCCGCTGGGTAGCCTTGAGCGGCAGCACCGTCATTCAAAGCGGCATTCTGCCTGTCGCCTGTGCGCCGATGGAGTCCACAACAGCGTCGTTCCCGGCCCCTGCCGGCATGACGACCCTGCGGCTGGAATTCAGCCATCCTCACGGCACTTCGGTGATTGCCTATAACCTGGCGGTCAACGGTGTTCCCCTCCCCGCCGCACCTTCCGCGCTGGCATCGGGCGGCGCCCTGACCACGCAGGACAGCCCGGACACGCTGACAGTCCGCAATTCCGTTCAGCAGATTCGCTTCGATAAGCACACCGGAACCATTGAGTCCTGGCGTATCGGCGGCCGGGACATGCTGCTCGGCGGCCCGACCCTGAATCTGGGCGAGGCAAAGGAAGGCGGCGAAAGGGGAATGTACAGCGCGAAGCAGCCGCCGGTCACGACCGATGCCAAAGTGACGGCCTCGGCAGGGAATGACGGCATGACCCATGTCGCCGTCACCAGCACGGTCCTCTCGGCAGCAGGCGGGTCAACGCTCGGAACGCTCGTGTCCACTTACGACATCAAGCCCAATGCCGAAATGGCGGTAAACTGGACCCTGAACTGGACCGCCGATGATATTGCCCTTTGGGAAGAAGGCGTCAAGTTTTCCGTGCCGACCGGCATGACCCGGATGGCCTGGCAGCGCGACTCGTTCTTCACTGACTATCCCGCCGGGCATCTCGGCGAGCCTTCGGGAACGGCTCAGGCCGGTGACGTTCTGTTCCGAGCTTCCAAGCGCGGCCTGCACTGGCTCACGCTCTCGGACAGCGCCGGGGCGGGCCTTGCACTGCTGCCGGCGGCGGACGTTCCTCTGGTAGGCCGAGGCGGCACGGGTACGGCGGGTACAACGCTGTTTGCCAGCCGCGAAGTGGCCGGGCCGCATGGCCTCAGCGGAAGCTGGGTGGAAGACCACGCGATTCATGCAGTCAAGGGCAAATCTCTTTCCGGCTCCTTCCGGCTCCGCGCCTTTGACGCCCAGAGCCTTGCAGCCTCCGCGCGTCGATAATAACCTCACCCGTGAAAAGACCTCACCCCGCCGCAAGCGGCGGGGTGAGGTCTCTTGACAGGGGGGTCTACAAATCGCGCCGCTGAAACAAAATTAGGCCGAGCGCGAAAAAGAAGGCCATGTACAGGAGAATGTAGGTGAGGTCTGCGCCGGACAGCGAGGCCACTGTCGCCGCCTGTGTCGGGTCGCCTTGCGCGGCCAGCAGGCTGAGGTCAAGCCCTGCGCTGCCGGGCGGGGTCGGGCCAAAGAATCCCCCTGCATCGAGGCCGCGCGTAATCCAGTGGTTCATGCGTCCGAGCGGCACAATGTACCCCGCGAACTTGCTCAGGGTGTCCAGCAGCGGCAGGTTTAAGCGCGTCGGCAGTGACAGGTTGTGCAGCAGGTCTTCGGCCAGTGCGACGCCTGCCGCAATCAGTGCAAGGCTTGACGACAGCGCGTAAGTGGCGAAAGTCGAGAAGCAGAGCGTCAGGGTCGTGAACAGCAAGGGGAACAGGCCGGCGGCGAAAATGCCGCCCCAAATGCGCGGGTGGTATGTCCCTGTCTGCTTCCAAATTCCCGCTGCCAGCAGCCCGCCCCAGACCAAGACGCAGACTGCCAGCAAAAAGACAATCCCCAGCCACTTGCCGATGTAGATTGCCGCACGCGGGAGCGGCTTCGGCACGATCACCGCCAGCACCCCCCGGTCCACCTCCGATGTGATTGCCCCCGCGGACAGCGCAACCGCCAGCACCGCGCCAAAGAATTTAATCGTCCCGCACCCCAGCCAGGCAAAAATGCGCCCGGTATTATTTTTCGCCGAAACCATGTCGAATCCGACCAGCGGGTTAGGCCTGATGTGCAGCGGCAGAAACGCAAAGCCGATATACAGCACGGAGATGATCAGTCCTGCCAGAAAGATGCGCCGCCGCACCGCTTCCCGCACCGTCAGCCCCGCCAATGTCCATATTCCATTAAGCAATAGATCAAGCCTTAATAATGCGGGAGTGCGAGGGAATGAATTCCTCTCGCTGAATAACGTCCTTCGGACGAAAGATAAGCAGGCAATAGCAAGCATGCCTTCATCCGAAGGATGCTATTTAGCGAGAGGAATTCATTCCCTCGCGCCTGCTGAGACCTACGTTTCAACTACACGGATAAACAAATCTTCCAGCGATTCGCGGCGCGGAATAAGCGACAGCAGACGCCCGCCGGAGCCGATCACGGCGGCGGCAAGGTCCGGGACAGCCGCTTCGTCGGGAATAGAGGCCGTGATTTCTTCGCCGTCCACCGTGACTGTTCGGGCTAAACTTTCTAAAGCGCGAATAAGCGCAGGAGAAATGTTTTGCACCCGCATTTCCACCGTGGAGGGCGCGGCCAGCAGGTCGTCCATCGAGCCGACCCGCACGACCTGGCCTTTCTTCAAGATAGCAACCTCGTCGCAGGTCATCTCAATCTCGCCCAGCAGATGTGAGTTCAGCAGGACCGTCTTGCCCCGCGCCTTCAGCTCCGCAACAATTTCCCGCACTTCGCGCCGGCCTAGTGGGTCTAACGCGCTCGTCGGCTCATCTAAAATGACTAACTCAGGGTCGTTCAAAATTGCCTGTGCCAGCCCTGCCCGCTGCTGCATCCCTTTGGAGAACTCACTGAGCTTGCTTTGACGCCGCTCATAGAGATTGACCATTTGCAGCACTTCCGGGATACGCTTCTGCCGCGCTTTGAGTCCCATGCCGTATAAGCGTCCGTGCAGGTCCAAAAATTCTTCCGCCGTCAGGAACTCATGGAACTGAAACTTTTCCGGCAGGAAGCCGAGCTTCGCCCGCGCGTCCATATCCCCAAGCGGCCTGCCTAACAGTGTTGCCGTGCCGGAAGTCGGCTTGATGTTGCCGAGCAGCATATTGATGGTGGTTGTTTTGCCCGCGCCGTTTGGCCCTAGAAAGCCGAACACCTGCCCGCGCGGCACGGAAAACGACAAGTCCTGCACGGCGGTAAACCCGCCGCGCCCCAGTGTCCCGCCGTATTCTTTCCGCAGGTGTGATGTTTCAATGGCTGAAGTTATATTTGCTGCCAAGCTGCTGTCGCTCATAAAGTTTTTTCCGTAAACATTTCCGCTTTTTGCCGTTGGGGCCGAATAAATAGAATGGCGGGAGCGGACACGGAAGTCCGCTTCTGCTGCCTTTCTGTTCTGCTGCCTCAAGTGTACCTCATCAGGCTGCCTGCCCGCACGAAAACTTAACATTGCCTTAACACAAAAGGAATCTCAGAGGGGCCATAATAGAGCATCACCAAGCCTCCCCTATAAAGAATCATGTCTGAAAGGAACACTTTATGAAACCGCGCCGAACTCCTCTTCTTCCCCTGACACTGGCCGCGTCCGCCTGCCTTGCTCTGGCTGCCGCGCCTTACGCCGCCGCGCAAAATTTGTATTCCACCGATTTCGATAACAACCAGATACTCGAATACTCGCTGAACGGGTCAACAACGCCGACGACGTTCGCTTCTGCCGGCCTGCTGTTTGAGCCGCAGGGCCTCGCATTCGGCACGGGCAGCACGCTGGATGTAACGGCGGTAGACCCAAACACGGGTGCCGGCGACATTCTTCAGTACAGCGTCGCCAATCCCGCCGCCGCGCCGACACTACTTGCCGAAGGTGGAACGAGCAGCGTCTTCAGCGACATTGCGATCAACAACGGCACGATCTATGTGGCAGACAATGCGGAAGATGAAGTCCTCAAGCTGACGGCGACCGGCTTGCAGCCGTTCGCATCGGGCAACGGGCTGACCGCGCCGACCGGCCTCACCTTTGATGCCGCCGGCAGCCTGTATGTCGGCAGCACCGATCCAAACAGCGGGCTTGGCGATGTGCTGAAATTCAGCAGCACCGGCACCTACCAAAGCACTTTAGTTGCTCCGGGTTCGGGCGGCCTGAATGCTGCCGGAGAGCTGGCCTTCAGCGGCGGCAGCCTTTATGTCGCCAACGGTCAGGGGGCATACAATCAAGGGGCGCAGACGAACGGCTCATTAGACAGGTTCACCGCTGCGGGTGCGCCCGTGGGCAGCGGCACATTTGCTTCTGATCCGAACCTCATCAACCCTTACGGCCTTGCTGTCGCGCCGAACGGGAACTTCTTTGTCGGCGACCAGGGCAGCAACACGTCTTTGGACCCGAACAATCTCAACAACGGCCAGATCGCTGAGTTCAGCCCCAATGGAACTTTCGTGACCTACTTGACCCACGCCGGCAACCCTTACGGCCTTGCAATCAGCCCGGCCGCCGTGCCGGAAGCGTCAACAACTGTCTCCTTCGGCCTGCTGCTGACGCTTGGCATCGGCGTTGTCCTACGCCGTCACACCCGCGCCTCAGTTTCGCCCCCGAAAGGCATCAACGAATGAAAACACTGACACCAACACTTTCACCAAAATTATCGCAAGCGCCGCTGCTCGCAGCTCTCTTTCTTGCGTCTGTTGTGCCGGCGTCGGCGCAGGGGCCGAACCCGCTCAACACCGGCAAAAGCATCACTTATCCCAGCAGCAGCCTTCGCCAAACTGTCGGCAGCCTGCCGATGAACATGATCCTGACCCCGAATGGCAAGTATGCCATCACGACGGACATGGGCTTTTCCGAGTCCCTGTACGTCCTCAACACGACCACCGGGCAGGCAGTCGCTCATCTTGATTTCCCCAACACTACCACCGCCCCAACAAACGGGCTATATTACGGCCTGGCAATCAAAGACAACGGCGACGGCACCAGCACTCTTTATGCCGGACAGGGCGCGAACGCCACAGTTGCCATCATTACCGTTGGCGTAAATGGGACGCTGACCCAAACCGGCTCCATCACCGGCGCGGCGGGCGACTTTACTGCGGGGGTTGCCCTGGACGGCAAAGGCCATTTGTACGTTGCGATCAACGAAAACTATGTTTCCAGCGGCGGCATTGATGCCTCATCCTTCACCCTGCCCAGCGCCCTGGCGATTTATAACCTTGCTACGGGCCTGCAAATCGGGCGCTATAACTTCGCCACGGCGGTTTTGCCGGTTTCCAAGACTGTTTCGCCGCTTGGGTTTGTAGTGCCGCCGAACTTCGCCTTTGGAGTCGCGGCGCTTGCCGACGGCAGCGAGGTTTATGTCAGCAGCCAGCGTGACGGAGCAGTGTACGCAATCAATCCAAACATCAATGCCGCCACAGGAGTTGCCAGCCCGACGCTGGTTGCTGCGCTTTCTACCGGCACGCATCCTACAGCGCTGCTGCTGAACAAAGCGCAGACCCAGCTTTACGTTTCCAACGGCACCAGTGACACGGTCAGCATCGTCAGCACCCGTGACGCGGCCACCAGCCAGGACACTATTACCGGCACTGTTCCGCTGCGGCCCGACGGACCGCAGGGTCTGCCCGGCGTCTCTCCAACCGGCCTTGCCCTTTCGGCAGATGAGAAGACGCTTTACGTCGCCCTAGGCGACCTGAACGCAGTCGGCGTCATCAGCGTCCCAAACGCGGCTTTAACCGGCTACATTCCCGCCGGCTGGTACCCCAGCGCGGTCGCCGTCAATCCGCTCGGCAACCGCCTCTTGGTTGCCAATGCGAAAGGGACACAGACACGCTATCCCAACTCAGGCTACCAGCAGTTCCAGTTCAATTCCGACCCGCAGTACGACCTGAACTTGATTCAAGGCAATGTCATCACGTTCCCGCCGCCGACCGCCGCCCAGCTTGCTTCCGACACCCAGCAGGTATTGGCGAACAACAGCATTTCGGCCATCACTGCGCCTGCGCCCAACCCGCTCGCCGGCATCGGCCTGCACGCGCCGGGCGGCAGCGGCATCAAGCATGTCATCTACATTGTCAAAGAGAACCGCACTTACGACCAGGTTTTGGGCGACTTGCCGCAGGGCAACGGCGCACCAAACTTAGTATTGTTCGGACAGAAAGTGACGCCGAACTTCCACGCTCTGGCCCAGGATTATGTTCTGCTGGACAACTTTTACTGCTGCAGCGAGGCCAGCGGTGACGGCTGGCCCTGGAGCACCCAAAGCTACGCCAACGAGTATGTTATCAAAGACCTGCCGTACAATTATAGCGGGCGGGGACGCAACTATGACTTTGAGGGCAGCGACAACTTCTACCCGACGGGCGGCTTTCCGGCGACTGACCCTTACGGGCAGCCCAACGCCGCAGGCTTGTTCCCAACCGGCGGCCCGCCAATCACGGATGTCGCCCAGAACCCCAACCAGCACATCTGGGACGATATTGAGAAGAACGTCAGCCTCACCGGCACGCCGCTGACGACCATGTACCGTAACTACGGCTTCTTTTTGACCCTGACCGTGACCCGTACCGGGCTGGTGCCGGACAACTACCCCGCGGTCGCAGGGGTTCAGCCGGCAGGACACGACACAAGCGGCATTTCCGATTATGACTTCCGCGAGTTTGACCTGAACTACGCCGACAGCGAAGCGCCCACCCTCAACAGCACGCCGTACACGACGCCGACCTTCAGCTATAACCCGGCAGCGACGCCCGGCACGACTGCTGCGATGCCCGGCACGGCGTCCATCAGCCGCTTCACCGAGTTCAAGAAAGAGTTCCAGGAACTGCAAAAGGCAGACCCGAACCTCAACAACTTCCCGGCGTTCACCACCCTGCGCTACATGGGCGACCACACCAACGGGTACACGTCCGCCGGTCCGACACCGGCTTCGCATGTCGCCGACAACGATTATGCCGTCGGCCAAACCATTGACCTCCTCAGCCACAGCCCAATTTGGGGTTCCACTGCCGTGTTTGTGATTGAAGACGACGCCCAGGACGGCCCGGACCATGTGGACTGTCACCGTTCGCCGTGCTTTGTCATCAGCCCGTTCATCAAGAAGGGCTTTGTGGACCACACGTTCTACAACACGGATAGCGTCCTTAAAACCATGGAGCAGCTCCTCGGCGCTCCGCCCCTCAGCGAGTACGATGCCACGGCGAACACGATTGCCGCGCCTTTCGATACGACGGCCAGCAATATCGCGCCTTACACGGTCCAGGCGTATGACCCCGCCACCATCGCCGGGCGCAATCCGGCTTTAAGCTCGCTTAAGCCCGGCTCGGTAGCCTACCAGATGGAAAAGCTCGCGGCGAAGATGGACTTCGTTCATCCCGACAGCGCCGACCCCAAAACCGTGAATGAGATGATTTGGAAGAGCGTCAAAGGCATGAACTCTCAGATGCCGGCCCCGCGCCATTCCTTGAAGTCTTTGACCGCAAAGTCTCTGACCAGAAAGTCTGCGGCCCATAATGACGACGACGACTAAATAAACATCTCACAAGAAAGGACGCCGGCTCATTTGCCGGCGTCCTTTCTTTTTTTATCGTTCCACTCCCGCAGAAACCCCGCAATAATCACAAACCCCTGCGCGGCCATGATGCTGGTCACGAAATAAAAAATGAACTCTTCCAGCGGCAGCGCCCCGGCATAAACTCCTAAGACCCGCGCCCGGTCTACCTGCCAGATGCCGCGCCCCAGCGCAAACGCATCACACGCCCCCAAATAGGCCGTCGCCAGCCCCACCGAGACCACCAACAGCCGCCGCCAGCGCCACAGCTCCCGCCGGCCCGCCGCCCACTGCACGGCAATCACCGGCAGCGCCCAGGCCAGCTCATAAACAAGATACGTCCAGTGCCTCAAAGCTCGCTTCCGCCCGCGCTAGGCCGCAGCCACTGCGCCAGCACTGCCACCAACAGGCAAACCAAGATGCCCTGCGCGAAATAAAACGCATACTCTTCCCACGGCAGATAAAAGACAAAATGGCTCGGCGGCGCAAACTTCGCATCAAACGTCCACAGCTTGATTTTCGCCGCATGGTTGTCCCACGGCGACGTGTAAACAAACGCCAGCCCGCAGACCACCGCACACGCCAGGGTCAGCCGCCTGTTCCACCGCCCGCGCAAAGCAATCGCCAGCGCCGCAATCGGCACACACAAAAACGATCCCAAGAACTGCGCGTAGGTCATGGATAATCCTGCGCCGGGTAGATAATTCTGCCCGACAAGGGGTTCTCGTTCATGCCCTTCTTGAACTCCTGCCAATCCGCTTCACGCCGCGCAAGTTCTTCAGGATCATCGGTCTTGTCTTCCTCATTCCATCGACGAAGCATCTCAATCGCTGCCTGATTTTTTTTTCGCTGCTCTTCCATAGATAAAGGCGGTGGTGCATTCTTGACAGCCTCTGCGATCATCGCATCAATACGTTCCTGAATCGTTTGCTCTGCCGAAGCTGTAGGCCGAGCAGTCCCTGCATTTGCTTTCGGTCTTGATTTTGATGTTATCATCATAATGCTTTTCCTTTCACAAATCCCGTCAGCTTCGCCTTCTTCCGGTTTCTGCTAAGACTCACGCATGAACACCCAGAAGTCCAACATTTCAAGTGGTGTGTCCTGTCTGGAAAAACAAGATTCGTGTATCGCAATGCCTTCAGGATAATCTGCTATAACTTCAGCGGCAACACACGAAATGTTGTCCCTATCGTCTTCGCTCACAATCCCATCAAAGAAAGCGTGGATTTTAATTGTGTTGTCCACCATGCCTGCTGTGACCGCAAAAAGGTTTGGTGTCACCGTACCAACTAAAGCTCCGAGCAACGAAAGCCTGAGCGACACGCCGATAGTTTGCTTCCGATCCTGAATTATCAGCAACAGGTAGCTGGGTAAAGTAAAACCGTTTGCGACGGCTTCAGCGGTAAGTACGGCTTCCATGTGAGGCGTGATGTCAAGCGCTATGGGCATGTAGTTTTTCGATCAAGCATGAACTAGCGATGCCGTCTTGATAGGCAGCGAAACGGCTTCAAGCCGCGATAAGTCCAAGTTCTCGCTGGCGTGGTCAACATCAATGCCGCAGAGATGGCCCGCGTCGTCGAAGTCAAGAACAATGCCGGGAGAAACTTCCCGTGACTCGACACTCGTTTTTTCGCTGAGGTCAATGTAAAGCGAATCTGTATCAGCATAGTAGTGAAGTTTCATTTTTTAGTGTTTCCTCAAAAGTCGCGGTCAAAGAACGCATTGTGAAAAGTCTCGCCGTCCGGCAATGTTACCACACGAAGATGCTTGCCCCATTCGGGAACGTAAATCCAGTAGCGTCGGCGACCGTCTTCCTGTATCTCTATCCGCTCCGGCGTTCGTATTGCCTGCTCACACCATTCCAGCTTGATGAACGGGCGTTTGCGAAGAACTTGCTCCTCAAAATAGCCAGTGGTTTTCACTGCCCTAAATCGCCCTGCTGGGAGCCGGCGAAGAAGGCTTCTACGTTTTCGGGGCGCAGGAGTATCTCGCGGGGTTTGACGCCGTCTTGAGAGCCGACGATTTGGCGGGCTTCCATTGTTTCTACGAGGCGGGCGGCGCGGGTGTAGCCGATCTTGAACTTGCGCTGCAAGCTGGATGTGGAGCATTGGCCCTGCATGACAAGCCAGCGGACGCAGGGTTCAAATAGCTCGTCGGAGGTGCCGTCGTCGTCGCCGTCGGCCCCATAGCCGCCGCCGCTGGACTCGGACGGGATCATGGTGTAGACGGCTTCTTCCTGGTTACGCAGATACTTGACCAGTTCTTCGGTCTCGCGCTCGCCGACGTAGCAGCCCTGGACTCTTAGCGGTTTGGCGGCGTCAATCGGCATATACAGCATGTCGCCGCGCCCGATGAGGCGGTCGGCGCCGGGCATGTCAATAATGGTCCGGCTGTCAATCTGGGTGGCGACGGCAAACGCAATGCGGCTGGAAATGTTCGCTTTAATCGTGCCGGTGATGACATCCACCGACGGGCGCTGGGTGGCAATGACCAGGTGGATGCCGGTGGCGCGGGCCAATTGAGCGATGCGGCAGATACTCGTTTCCACTTCGGGACCCTGCTGCATCATTAGGTCAGCCAATTCATCCACGACTACGACAATGAACGGCAGGCGCTCGTCGGGCGGGACGCGGGAATTGAAGCCGTCAATGTTGCGTGTCCCGATGCGGGCGAAGCGGTCATAGCGCTCTTCCATTTCTTTTAACACACTCCGAAAGATGCCCGCGGCCTGCTTGACGTCTTTAATCACCGGCGACAGCAAATGGGGAATGCCATCATACAGCGACAGCTCGACGCGTTTGGGGTCAATCATTACGAATTTGACTTCACGCGGGGTCGCTCGGTACAAAATCGACGAGATAATGACGTTGAGGCAGACGCTTTTGCCGCTATTGGTGCTGCCGCCGACCAGTAGGTGAGGCATCCGGGTTAAATCCGCGTATTTATATTCGCCGGACACATCTTTGCCAAGCGCAAACGTCAGCTTGGACGGCGCGTTCATAAACTCGTTTGTTGCGAGGCACTCCCGTAAGCTCACCATCTGGGTGACATCGTTCGGGACTTCAATGCCGATGGCGGCCTTGCCGGGGATGGGCGCTTCGACCCGGACATCAATCGCAGCCAGGGACATAGCGAGGTTGTCGGCCAGCGCGACAATCTTGCGGACCAGAATACCCGGCTCCAGTTGGACTTCGTAGCGCGTGACAGTCGGCCCCATCGCGACTTGGGCGACATTTGCGCCGATCTTGAAATCGTTCAGGGTCCGCATCAGAACGGCTTGTTTTTCCTGAATGGCCGACTCATGCTGGATCGGCTTCGGCGGCGCTTCATTCAGCAGTTCTAATGGCGGCAGGACATACTCGTGCTTGGTGCCGTCGTCGCCAAGCGAGTCGGGAATGACTAGCGGCCCGGTTGGAAGTTTTGGCTTTTCGGGTGCGATAACCGGAATTGCCGCAGGCAGGGAAGGCGCAAAGGCTATAGGCGCGGCAGTGGAAACAGCGGGAAGGGAAACGCGCGGGACAGTCGGTAGGTCGTCCGCCGCCGCGTCTCGAAATGGCGTGGTGTCAAAAGCTTTGGCGCCTGGCTTTTCCGCAATCTTTTCTGCGGGCGCAGTGAGAAACGGCGGCAGGCCGGGAGAAGAAGGAGCAGAGGGCGCGGAAGAAGAGGGCGCGGCAAGCGGCGCCCCTACGGGTTGTTCGGTGGCCGTGCGCTGTTTGGGGGCTTCAATGACGCGCCGGGCTTCGGCCCGCTGCTTCAGGGCGGCGGCGCTTTGTTTGGCGGCTGACGCTGACGCTTGTACGCCCTGAGTGACAGGGCCGGTGACGCGGCGGCTTCCGGCGACGGCGTGATGGAATAAGTGCAGCAGGCGCATGTCGGTGGCCCAGACTACTGCCCCAACCGTGAACAAAAACAAGCAGATGTGGCTGGACACGTCGCCGACAAGGGCACGCAGGCCCGATGAAATCGCCGCGCCGATCCAGCCGCCTTCAGTGATGTCGGTGAACTCCGAAGCGCGGGTCGTGTGGCCGAGATGCCACCAGGAGATGCCGACTAAAAACAGCAGGGCTGCGCCGCCGGCAAAGTTTGTCCGCGTGGACTGATGCTTGCCCTGAATGAGCATGACGCCGATGGCGGTCAGGAGAATAGGAAAGACCCAAGCGCCAATACCGACGATAAGCCGCAGGCCCTCCACCAGCAAGTTCCCAAGCAGCCCGGCTTGGCCCCGGTGCGGCAAAAACAAGCTGACGCCTAAAATAAGGCCCAGGGTAATAAGAACCAATCCCCAAATGTCGTGGGCAAAGCGGTCATTGTTGCGCGGCGGGCGCGGGGGCGTCGTCCGCGGCGCTTGCGACGGGCGCGGCTGTCGCGCCGCCGGGCGGGTGGGGGACGATTTAACGGCCATGCGATGTTCTCCTGCATACATTCTTGCTGATGCACTATTATAACAGATTGGCGAACAAATGTATGCGAAAGATGCTTCCCTGCCCCCCAATAATGGGAGGACAAGAGCGGATCAGGAGAAGAAGGAAGTCTGCTTTCGGGTATCATAACCGCGTGATGCCGTCCCAACTGCCCCCATTCTTGATTGCCCTGGCTGCTATGCTGTGGGGAAGCGATCTGCTGTTGCGCCCAAATGCTCTCAGCGCAGGCTGGTCCCCGGCGTGGGTGGTGCTGGGAGAGCATCTCATTCTCAGCGTCCTGTTCCTGCCGGTGCTGTGGCGCGAACGGCAGCGGCTGTCAGTGCTGAACAAGGCGCAGTGGGCGGCGCTGCTGTTTGTGGCGTGGGGCGGCTCGGCGCTTGCGACCTGGCTGTATACGAAAGCCTTCACGCTGGACTTTTCTCAGGCATTAACAGTGGTGCTGCTGCAAAAGACGCAGCCGATTGTGGCGATCCTGCTGGCGGGCCTGCTGCTGGGCGAGCGGCGCGGGCCGGCATTTTGGGCTTGGGCGGCGGCGGCGTTTGCCGGAGCATACCTGCTGATTGGGTTCCAGCGCCCGCCGTCTCTGTCTGATATTCACGCACAGCAGGCGCTCCTTGCGCTGGGCGCGTCGGCGCTGTGGGGCGCGGCGACGGTGGCAGGCCGGTCTCTTTCTAACGCACTGTCGCCGTCGGGCCTCGCCGGGGCGCGGTTTGCGCTAGCCGTGCCGGTGCTGCTGGCGCTGACGCTGGTTCCGACGGGAGCGGTGTCAGCGCCGACGCACTCAATCCATTTTGCCGCGCTGTTTTTGCTGCTGATTGTGCTGCTGCCGGACCTTGCCGGCATGGTGCTGTACTATTTCGGCCTGCGCGGGACGCCGGCGTCGGTGGCGACATTGGCGGAACTGTGTTACCCGCTGACCGCGCTTGCGATTGGAGTCTTTGTCCAGCACACTGCCGTTCTGCCGGGTCAATGGATCGGACTGGTTCTGCTGCTGACGGCGGTGGTCGGCCTCGGCCAAAAGCCCGGCGTCGCTGTCCCGCGCCTGCCGAAAGCATCTGCAATCGGCGTCAGTGCGGGTATCATAGAGGAAAGTTAGCACGTTTAGGAGACACACGCACAATGGCAACGGAATACAGTTTTGATGCGGTCTCAAAAGCAGACCCCCAGGAAGTAAAGAACGCCATTCAGCAGGCGCAGCGCGAGATTGAGACCCGGTTTGATTTCCGGGGCAGCGTCAGCGAGATTGACCATGACGGCAAAGAAAAGATCACGCTGACCTCAGACGACGAAGCCCGCTTGACGGCGCTGATTGACGTGCTGCAGTCCAAAATGATCAAGCGCGGCGTGGACGTGAAGTTTTTGGACTACGGCAAGCTGGAACAAGCGTCTAAAGGCACGGTACGCCAGTTGGTAACAGTCAAAAGCGGCCTGCCGACGGAAACCGCCAAAAAGATTACCAAGATGATTAAAGATAAGGGCCTGAAAGTCACGACCCAAATTCAAGACGAGCAGGTGCGTGTGACGGGAAAAAACAAAGACGATTTGCAGGAAGCCATGACTGCCATCAAGTCCGCCGACTTAGATGCGCCAATCCAGTTCACGAACTATCGGTAGCAAAAAACCGGCACTGGAAGTGCCGGTCTACTATGGCGTAAAAGTCCCTGCGGGACTAAATGCCGCAGGTGATAGGCTCCTCTTATTCTTCAGTCCCGCAGGGACTTTCATTTACCAGTAGACCGGCACTTCCAGTGCCGGTGCTTTACTCAAGGAACCTTGCTTGGACCCATTCAAAATCGTCGGAGGCGTGCTGGTCGCGCTCGGCTTTGTGTTCCGTGCAATCAGTCTGGCCTACTTCAACCAGCAGGCGAAAGCGCTGCCGGAGACGCCGAAAGTGCGTCGTCAATTTGAGGGCCGAAAGCAGCGGGCTTTAATCATTGATGCCTTGTTCATCGTGATGGGCTTTTATTTGCTGCTGACACACTGAAAGCCTTCATCACTCAGGGAACTTTCCGGTTTGTGTTTTCGTAACGCAGGCAGACGCACCGCTGACAACTAGGAGACTTCCATGCGCCCTGCCACTCTTCTTTCAGCCGCCGGCTCTTTCCTGCTGTGTTCGGCTTTCATTATCTCGCCCGCTGTCAAAGCCGGCCCGCCGCACTTCCTCGGTGACCAGTTTTCAATTCCCACGATCCCGGTGCCTACGGCTTCTCAGGTGCCTACGGCTCCGCAGGTCTTTGCCGGTTCCGGCCCCAGGACGCAGACGACAAACATTCCAGAATGCCATCTTTACTTTGAGTACCGAACTTCGGCTTATCCGCAGGTCACTTCCGGGCCGCCGATGCCGGTGGCGAAAGATTATTTCGTCGGCACCGGCGCTTTTAATCAGTCCTCCCCAAGCAGCCGCTGCATGGTTTCCAAGCACCAAGCGATCTGCCCTTCGGTAATCACCAATGGCGGGACGAATTCCAATACGCGGCCATCGCCGGCGGGCAGCAAAATCAAGCCTTGACGCAGGGCTGCCGGAACAAGCGAGAGCGCCATCTGCGGTGAGGCCATCTCGATCCCCAGCATTAACCCGCGCCCGCGCACATCTACGATTTTGTCCGGGAACGCGGCTTGCAGCTCGCGCAGGCCATTGGCGAAGACCGCGCCAACCTCGGCGGCACGCTGAGGCAGGCGCTCTTCTTCCAAGACCGACAGTGCCGCAAGACCTGCCGCACACGCCAGAGGATTGCCCAGGAACGTAGACGTGTGCAGGGCTTCGCCTGTTGACTCGCCCCAAACCGACATCAGATTGGCGGAAGCGACGCAGGCGGAAATCGGCAGGCCGCCGCCCATGGCTTTGCCGACGCACAAAATGTCGGGAATGACGCCCTCATGCTGACAGGCAAACCATCTCCCTGTCCGGCCCCATCCCGTGAAGATTTCGTCCAAAATCAGCAGCGTGCCGGTGTCCGTGCAGAGCCGGCGCAGGCCGGCCAGCCAGCCGGGCGGCGGCAGATTGATGCCGCCGCGTCCCTGAATGGGTTCGGCAAGTATCGCGCCCGGCTCGTGCGCTTTTAAGTGTGCTTCGATTTGATCCAAAGAACAGCCGTAGGGAAGGTGACGGGTGAAGCCGCCTAATTGGGAGTGGAATGGGGCGCGGAAGTCAGAGCGGGCCGTGGCGTCCAACGCGCCGTAGGTGAGGCCGTGGTAGCCGTTCTCAAAGGCCAAAACGCCGGGACGGCCTGTGCCAAGCAGGGCGGTCTTGAGGGCGGCTTCTACGGCATCGCCGCCGTTCTGCCCCAGAATAACCTGGGCATAAGGCAGGGGAACAAAAGAAGCTACGCGCTCGCAGAACCTAACTTTGACTTCCGACGGGTGGACGTCCCCCATGCCGTGGGTCAGCTTTTGGGCCTGCGCCTCAATCGCCGCGATAACGTGGGGGTGACTGTGGCCGATGGACGCAACTCCAAAGGCCGAAGTGACGTCCAAAAAGCGGTTGCCGTCAACGTCGGTCACGAGGCAGCCCCGCGCTTTGTCCCAGAAGACCGGAAAGTCCGGCGCAAGGTAAGTGACGTTGGGGCTTTCAACGCGGCGCAAATCGTGAGCCAGCGCCAAAGAGCGAGGTCCAGGTACCTCTGTGACGATCTGCGGAAAAAGAGCGCTCACGCAGACTTGTCGGTTTCCACTTGCAGCTTAATCTGGCGCAGGATGTTTGCGACTTTCTCGCACTCTACGTCATCGCCGGAAAAGACAATCGAGCGGCCTGTAGTGTGGACTTCCATCGCGTGCGCTTCGGCGCGTTCCTTTGAGCAGCCAGTCGCTTTTTGGAGCTGCTTTTCCACCTGGTCAAACGTATGGCAGTCGCAGTTGTACAAGATGACAATGTACGGGCCACCCTCGCCGGGCGGGGTTCGCTGCTCGCGCTCGTCGGGCGCTTCAATAGTGCGGGTGCCGGGAATGACGGCAGGCATGAGATCAATTCCTCTAGGCATAGCGGCTTCCTGTCTGTAATCTACTTGGGTGTGTTTATTATACCCGCATCTCTGCCCAGACGCCGTCCGGCTGCAAAATCTCGTGCGGGCGAAAACGGGTTTTGTAAGCCATGCTGGCGTTCCCGGCAACGTAGAAACCCAGATAGACCCAGGGTTTCCCAAGCCGCCGGGCCAGCTCAATCATGTGGAGCAGAGCATGGGTTCCAAGCCCCTGCGCCCGGCATTCCGGGTCATGGAAGTGGTAAACGCCGGAAACGCAGTTCGGCGTGATGTCGGTGATGACAACCGCCCGCAGCGCGTCGCCGTCCCACAGGGAAATTTCAATGCTGGGCAGCGGATTTTGAACAAACTGCCGGGCATAATTCTTTGCGGTACCCTCGGTGTCCGGCCAGCCTTTCGCTGCTGTTTGGCTGGCCTGGTAGCGCCGGTACAAGTCCAGCCGCGCGGCGTCCACGCTCGGAGGCGCAAAGCGCACTTCCAGACCGGCGTTTTTGCGCCAGGCACGCTGCTGGCTGCGGTCGGGGGTGAACCGGTCAGTGAGAATGCGAAGCGGACGGCACTCTTCGCAGTGGGCGCAGATGGGACGAAACAGGGTCGTGCCAAACTTGCGCCAGCCCCGGTTCATTAAGTCTTCATATTCTGCTGGCGAGAGCTGACTGATGCTTGCATACTTCTGTGTTGCCAGTCTGTCCGGCAAATAGTGGCAGATGTCCGGGCCGGAAATGAACTGCTGTAAAACTTGCATAGAAAGCGATTGTGTCAGCGTTCGGTAAGGCGCACTTCGTAATCGCGGAGCATGGTCTGATAGGGAGTCAGTGTCAGGTCATTAGCCCACATGATAATCGCGTTTTCGCCGTTGTCGCTGTAATAGTTCTTGCGGACGGCCACATCTTCAAATCCATACTTAACATACAAGTTATGGGCAACGGTGTTGCGCTCGCGCACTTCCAGCGTCGCCCGTTCCGCGCCGCGCCGGATGCCTTCTTGAATGAGGTCCAGCAGCAGGCGCTCACCGATTTTTAGGCCGCGCACCACCGGGTCAACGGCGATAGTCGTCATGTGAAGCTCGTCCATGATAACCCACATGCCGCAGTAACCGACAATCGTTCCATCGGCCAGGGTTGCAACGGTGTAATAGGCGTTGGAATTGCCAACTTCAGTGACATACGCGCTGGAACTCCACGGCAAAGTGTAGCAGCGGCGCTCTAGGCGCGAGACATATTCAATATCGTCCAGCCGCATTTGCCGGATGGTAACGCTGACGGGGCGGAGCGGTTCGGACGTGGGATGTTCCAGTTCAATCATGGCAGAGCTTCTAAAAAAGTTATGACCGGGCGCTCACAGCGTTCGGACCTTCCACCCAGTGGTCGCCGCCCTCGAAATACTCATGCTTCCAGATTGGCACAGTTTCTTTGAGCGTATCCATCAGCCAGCGGCAGGCGTCAAACGCCGCGCCCCGATGCGCGGCGGCGGCGGCGACTCCAACGCTGCACTCGCCGATTTCCAGCCGTCCCAGCCGGTGCTGCACGGCGCATTTGACGCCCCATCTGCCTTCCGCTTCATCAATAAGCGCCTGAAGCTGCTTTTCCGCCAGCGGCGGGTAGCCTTCGTATTCCAAGTAGAGAACACTCTTACCAAGAGCATTGTCCCGCACATTGCCCGCGAACGTGACGACTGCGCCATACCCGGAACCTTCCACGGCGCGGCTGAGTTCCGCAAGGTCAATCACACCCTCCGTCAGCAGCGGCAGCGGCTCCAATGCACCCCCACTCATCGGTGGCATCCAGGCCACTTCATCGCCGTCATGCAGAACAGTTGATGCCTCGGCAAACTCCGCGTTCACGGCCACCCGCGCCTGCGCCAAGAGCCGGTCAAACCGTGCGTCGCGCTCCGCCAGCGCTTCCGCCGCCGTCCCTGCCGTCGCCCCATCCGGCAGCGAAATAGGTAACTCGTGATTCCCCGCCACATCCTGCAAATGGGCGAAAAACAGCATCCGCACAGTGATCATAAGAGAATGATACCCAAAGATGAACGCCTATAAGATGTAGCGGCTGAGGTCTTCGTCTTTGACGATGTCATCGAGTTTTTCGCGGACGTAGACGGCGTCTATTCGCATGAACTTGTCTGAGAGGTCTGGTGCTTCAAATGAGAGGTCATCTAACAGGCGCTCCATGATGGTGTGGAGGCGGCGGGCACCAATGTTTTCCATTTGGGCGTTGACGTCGGCAGCGATGCGGGCAAGCTCGGCAATGGCGTCATCGGCGAACTCAATCGTCATGCCTTCCGTTGCCAAAAGCGCGACGTACTGCTTAATCAAGGCGTTGCGCGGCTCGGTCAGAATGCGCTTGAAGTCGTCTTGAGTCAGGCTTTCAAGCTCCACGCGGATCGGCAGGCGGCCTTGAAGCTCAGGGATCAGATCGGACGGTTTGGACAAGTGGAACGCGCCGGCGGCGATGAACAGCACGAAGTCAGTCTTAACCGGACCGTATTTGGTCTGCACCGTGCTGCCTTCAATAATCGGCAGGATGTCGCGCTGAACGCCTTCCCGCGAAACATCCGGCCCGGAGCCGCCGCCGCTGCCCCCGCCGCGTCCGGCGATTTTATCCATCTCGTCCACAAAGATAATGCCGCTTTGCTCGGCACGGGAGACGGCCTCGCGGGTGAGCGCGTCCTGGTCAATCAGGGAGCGGGCTTCTTCGGCGGCGTAATGCGCCCGCGCTTCTTTCACTGTCAAAGTCCGTTTGCGGCGCTTCTTGGGCATCATGGAGCCGAACAAGCCCTGCATGTCCATTCCCATCTCGTCCATGCCGCCTTGCGGGGACATGACCTGCATGAACGGGGCCGGGCCGCTTTCTTCAATTTCGATTTCAAGATTATCGTCGTCTTTAACCCCGGACGCAATTTGAGAGCGCAGGCGCTGCCGCACCCGGTCCTCCTGCTCGCGCCGCCGCTGGGCGCTTTCGTCGGCAGGCGCTTCCTCGGCAACGTCCGGCTCCGGTTCCTCCGCGCCGGGCGGCGCTTGTCCGGGCGCAGAAAAGAACTGGGTTAAAGACTCTAGTGAAAACTCGCCGGGGCCGGCTTTGGGCATCCGCACGCGGGCCGTTTTCTTTTCCCGGCGCGGCTGAAGAACGTCCAGAACGCGGTCAATCGCCCGCTCTTCGGCCTGCTCTTTGACCTCATCCATCTTTTCGCGCTCGACAATGCGAAGCGACGCCTGCACCAAGTCCCGCACCATTGAGTCAACGTCGCGCCCAACATAGCCGACTTCGGTAAACTTAGTTGCTTCCACTTTGACAAACGGCGCATGGGCCAGCGTCGCCAGCCGCCGGGCGATCTCGGTCTTGCCGACACCCGTAGGTCCAATCATCAAAATGTTCTTGGGGATCACTTCATCCCGCAGGTCGTCGGCCAGACGCCGGCGGCGGTAGCGGTTCCGCAGGGCGATGGCAACAGCCCGCTTGGCAGCCTTCTGCCCAACAATGTATTTATCCAGCTCCGCGACAATCTGGCGCGGGGTCATGTCTTCCATTTCGTCCATAGTAATCAAGTATACCCATTCACTCTCTTGGTTTAGGATGCGCTTTTGTCCAGCGCTTCTGCCTGGCCTTCCGCGCCGTAAAGCGAGAGCAGTGTCTCGTAAACATGGCTGATCTTGCCGGATGTTACATCGGCGGGCGCAATGGTCGCCAGGTTCTGCAGGTTGCCGCCCCTGCTTGGGATCAGCGTCGCCAGGCTTTCGCGCGTTTCCGCCGGAGCGCCGGGCGGGGCGGCAAGGAGCAGAACACGGGCGGTGATGCTGGACAGCGGGGTGGGGGAAACGGCATGGGACGCCCGGTGCAGCTCGGCCGCGTAGGTGCCTACCTCAGCACTCCACGGGGCCACTTTGCCGCCGGTCAGCTTGAGCCAAAGCGTCATCTGTGTCTGCTGTGCATCCGCCGAAGAACGCATGTCCGTGATCTCCGCCAGCTCTGCCGAAACCGCCGCCGGGGTCGGCTCGGTCTTTGCCAGGTTCTGCGCGTCACGGGAGTAGACGAGCGGTGCGTTCAGCATTGCCGCTGACTGCGCCGCCCATGTTCGGAGCGATGCGGGAGCGCCCATCTGGGTCAAAATCGCCGCCGCCTGAGCATACGCCGCTGCCCGCGCATGGCGCAGCGGAACCACTTCGCTGCTGAAATGCGCGACTTCTGCGCCTGCCACCTGCGGATCGGACACGTCCTTAAGCTGCTCAATCGATTTCGTGTACGCAACGGCTTGTAAGTCCGCCGTTCCCAGCGCATAAGCCAGCCGAAATGCCTGCGCCTGCACCCGCGCGATCCCTGGAGCCGGGACCGCGTCTTTAGCGTGTGCGGCAGGCGCAAGCAGCAGCAGTGCAGCGGCCAAAAACTTATTTGTTTTCATCTTAAAGCTCATCCACGCTGATATTGCTGTTGGTGTAAATGCAGATGTCGGCGGCAATACGCAGGGCTTTCTCGGCAATCTCGCGGGCCGACAAATCCGTATTTTCCACCAGGGCTTTCGCCGCCGCCTGGGCATACGGCCCGCCGCTGCCGATGGCCGCAATGCCGTCGTCCGTATCTAAGACATTGCCGTCGCCGGAAACGACCAGCAAATACTCCGGGTTTGCGACAATCATCAGCGCCTCAAAGCGGCGCAGCACCCGGTCGGACCGCCATTCTTTGGCAAACTCAATGACCGCTCTTTGGAGGTTGCCGTTCGAGGCTTCGAGCTTGGCTTCAAACCTATCGGCCAGCGCCATCGCATCGGCAGCGGAGCCGGCAAAGCCCGCCAGCACTTTGCCTTGATACAGCCGCCGTATTTTCTTCGCCGTGTTCTTCATTACGGTCTTGTCAAGTGTCACCTGCCCGTCACCGGCAATGGCAACCTTGCCGTCTTTTCGGACGCCCACAATCGTCGTCGCGTGCATTGTTATGTTCATACATTTTCCTACAGGAGAGGAAACCATGTGTTGAAACACACGGCGAGCCAACGCGGACGCTGCAAAACACCCGCTTCGCGGGGTTAGGATTTTTCTGATCTTAGTGCCGCGAAGCGGTACTTCTTAGCGTCCGCGCTGGTTAGCCGTGCCATTTATGGCATGGTCCTTGTTTAAGTCTTCTTCCATGCAATGATAGCATACTGCACGTTGACAGTTCAATGTGTGTTGGGTATAATCTGTTCAAATAGATTGCGACTTTTTTCACAATGTCAACAGCCAGCCCGGTGACGGGAACCCAAGCGCCGCCGAGCGGCATTCTAGTCTTAGATGAGCCGGTCACAGCCGAAGAAAAGGCCGCGTATGTGCGGGAGATGTTCGACGACATCGCGCATCGCTATGACTTGCTGAACTCGGTGCTGTCTGCGGGCATTCATAAGAGCTGGCGCGGATTTGCAACCCGCTGTGCGTGCCTGGAAACTGGGAACAGCGTTCTGGACGTCTGCTCAGGCACGGGGGAATGGACGCCGTCTTTGCGCCGCGCTGTGGGGCCAAATGGGTTTGTCGCGGCGGCGGATTTCTCGCTGCCGATGCTGCAATACGGCGATGCCCGGTTTGAGCGCGAGACGGCCCACGAAGTTCAAGGAGATGCGTCCCGTCTGCCGTTCACGGGCGAAAGCTTTCATGCCGTGACCATCGGCTTCGGCATCCGTAATGTCGCGGACCGGGACCAGGCGTTTCGGGAAATGTTTCGGGTACTGCGGCCCGGCGGGCGCATCGTGTGTCTGGAGTTTTCTCAGCCGCCTGCCGGCCTGTTCCGCACCGGGTACGAGCTGCACGCCCGGTATGTAATGCCGCCGCTCGGCGGGGCCATCAGTGGAAGGCCCGACGCCTACGCGTACCTGCCCGCGTCCGTTGCCCGGTTCGACAGCCGGGAGCAGCTTGCAGACCGGATGCGCGGCGCGGGGTTTGCGCCGGTCCGGTTCGTCAATTTGACGTTTGGCCTTGTTTGCGTCCATGTGGGTGTCAAGCCTGAGTAGAGGCTTTAGAATGGAACCAAGATTATGGGAGCCGCTGCCACCGTTGCTGTTCTGCCCGAAAAGATAACTGTTTCCGAAAGTAAGTCTGAGGCAGCCCTTGCTGCACCAAGCGTCGTCTCCTTCCTCGACATCGTCCATGACGATCTCGCGGCTGTGGAAGGGCTGCTTGGAAACGAAATCCGCTCCGACGTCAAAGCCGCCTACGCGATTTCCGGCCACACGCTGTCGGCGGGCGGAAAGCGGCTGCGTCCGGCGCTGGTAGTGCTGGCGGCCCACGCGGCCTGTCAAGATTTTCCTGCGTCTACCGTGTTTGCGTCGGCAGCCGCAGCAGAGCTGATCCACATGGCGTCTCTCATCCACGATGACGTTGTAGACGGCTCGGCGGAGCGGCGCGGGCGACCCACGGCAAACGCCACTTTCGGCAACCAGATCAGCGTTCTAGTCGGCGATTATCTGCTGGCGAAAAGCATCTATCTGGCGGCCCGTGAAGGAAACATTGATGTCATTCGGGTTTTCTCGAATGTCACCGTCGGCCTCAGTGAAGGAGAAGTCCTGCAAATCACGGCCAAAGGCGATGTGGACACGTCGGAAGAAACGTACCTGACGATTATCGGCAAGAAGACTGCCGGGTTTATTGCCGGCTGCTGCGAAGTCGGCGCGATGCTGGCAGGCGCATCGCCGGAGCAAGTCTCGGCGCTCACCCGCTACGGCCTGAACTGCGGCCTCGCTTTCCAAATTGCCGACGATCTTTTAGATTACACCGGCGATCCGCACAAGACCGGCAAGCCGGTCTGCGGCGACCTGCGCGAAGGCAAAATGACCCTGCCGCTGATCCTGACCTCGCGCGATGTCTCAGACGCCGAGCGTGGTCATCTGCTGCACATTTTAGAAGAGCCTGAAGCGCTCACCGATTTCGAGATCGCCGATGTTCGCGCTACCATCACCCGGCACGACGGCTACACGCGCACGGCAAACGCCGCCCGCCGCTATGTCGAGGAAGCGCAGAACGCGCTTCTGGACCTGCCGGCTTCCCCCTACCGAAATTCACTTCATGCCCTGGCTGATTACGCGCTGACACGGGAGCGCTGACGCCCCGGCACTGAAAGTGCCGGGTTTCTCTCTGACGCAGGACTTCTCCTGCCTTGTGTCGTATTCTCTTCTGCAAGCCCCACTTATACAAGCAGAGGAATACACGCGATGCTCAATGCGCTTTTTGACAACCCCGTCGTCACCAAAGAACTGCGCGGGCGGATGCGCGGCTCCCGGACTTACTGGCTCCTGTTCGGCTATGTGCTGCTGCTTTCGCTGATCCTCTTCTTTTCCTACCTCGGCTGGTGGGCGCAGCATTCCTCAGACATGGATAACGGCGGCAGCTCGGCGGGTTTTACCGTTGGGCGTACCTTCTTTAAGATTTTGTTCTACTCGCAGGCTGTGATGATGGCGCTGATTACGCCTGCTTTGACCGCCGGGGCAATCTCCGTAGAGCGCGAGCAGCGCACCTTTGAGCTGCTGCGCGGGTCCATTTTAAGGCCTGGCGCGATTGTGTGGGGCAAGCTGGCCTCTTCGGTGTCGTTCGTTGTTCTGCTGCTGACTTCCTCGCTGCCCCTGCTGTCGCTGTGCTTTCTGCTCGGCGGCGTTTCTCCCGGCGAAGTTTTCTTTGCGTACCTGCTTTTGATTGGTGATGCGTTCCTGTTTGGCGCGATTGGCCTGTGCTGGTCGGCGTACGCCGCGAATACGGCGACGGCGACTGTGCTTTCCTACCTCACGCTGATTGTCTTCTTTGTCGTAACGGTGCCGTTCTCTACTCCAACCTTTGACGAAGGCGGGAACACGCCAAACTTCGGCCTGTGCGCGGTCAACCCTCTTGGCGCAGTGACCGGCGCAGTCGTGCCGGAGCATTACTACGGCTTTGTGCTGCCGGCATGGGTGCCGGCGCTTCTTCTCAACGGCACGCTCACTGTCCTGCTGCTGCTGGCGGCGATGAACCGGCTGGAAGACTTTCCTGCCCGCCGTGCCGCCGCGTTGCGGGCCGTCACTTTAGTGTTTGCGGGGCTGCTGGTTTTCTTCGGGAACGGGATTGTGATTGGCAGTCTGACCACGCTGACCGGCATGACGGCTGCAACTCAGGCGGGAATCATTGCCAGTTTAATGCTGGCGATGCTTCTCCTGTTTGTTCCGGTGCTGGTGACAGGGGATTTAGAAGCATCCGAGCCGAAGAATGGGCTGCTTAAACGCTGGTCGCCGACGCGCCTTTTTACCCGCGCCTCTCTCGCATCCGGCCTGCCGTTTGCTTTGCTGCTGACGGGAGTTGTGCTGGGTACTACGCTGGCTGGCGTGGCTTTTTGGGAGCATCATTTCGTGCAGGCTTTCACCAGCCCAGCCTTTAGAGGCCGGACGCCGTCGTTGATGCAGTCTCCGGCGCTGTCAGCGCCCCTTCTCGCTGCCCAGGCCGGCGGCGTTGTCAAGCAGGCGTCGCTGATGCTGATTGTGGTCGTGGCCGGCATCAGCGGCCTGGGGTTTCTGCTGTCTGCGCTCCTCAACAACCGCTGGTCGTCGCTGACTCTGCTGTACCTGGCAGTCGTTCTTGCCGTAGCCCTGCCGTACTTTTCTTACGCGAACCTGGGTGGTCAGGATGCCGCTGCCGCTGCCCGCAGTCCAGCCATCAATTCGCTTTATCTATGCCCCTTCGTCCCAATTGTACAGCTTGTGGATGTCCTTGAGCCGCGCCCGACATTTGGACGCGACAGCGCGATCCCCGGCATGGCCGGCTACGGAGTTTATCCGCTTTGGGTCGGCACGAGCGTTGTTTACGGAGCGATTGCCTTGCTTTCGTATGGCGCAGGCTTGGTCATTATGCGGCGCAGAAAAGTCACGACGAGCGCTAATTGAAGCGCTTTATTGCAAGCGCTACTTTGCCCATGATAACTACATCATCGGCATAAATCGGGTCGTAGTCCGGGTTTTCCGGCTGAAGACGAATGCCGTCCGCCTCGCGGTAGAACGTCTTCACGGTTGTTTCCTCGCCTAGCAGGGCCACAACGATATCCCGGTCCTCGGCGGTGCTTTGGCGACGGGCAACAACAATGTCGCCATCCCCAATCCCTGCATCCCGCATCGAATTCCCGTACACTTCCAGCGCAAATAAATCCCGCCCGCCCTGGTCGCCGCGCCGCAGCAGGGACACCGGAATCGGCAGCATCTCCGGGCTGGACTGGGCGTCTACAATAATCGGCGCACCGCCCGCCACCCGGCCCAGCAGAGGAACCGACACGGAGCGTCCCATTGACAGCCGCTCCCCGCCCTCCATGAGGTCCAGCCCCCGCTTGTAGCGGTCCCGGCGCAGAAACCCTTTGGCTTCCAGGCTGTCTAAGTGCTTCTTGACAGTGCAGCTTGAGCTGAGACTGACTTCTTTGCCGATTTCGCGGACGGTCGGCGCATGGCCGCGCATCTCAATATGGGTGCGAATGACTTCAAGAATTTGCTTCTGCTTGTCAGTGAGTGCGTGCATGATGAGTCCTCTATGATATAAATGAAATAAAGTGATAAGAACGAAATAAAAACGAATAAGAATGAATAAGTGCTTTCGTGTGGATTATACCACGACGCGCCGGAACTTATGCAAACTTTTGTTTGTTTTTTTACACAGATGGGCAGAATCTCCTTGACACTTTGCTATATGTTGAGTATACTGCCTGTGATACAAACTAATGTTTGCTTCTTCTGTTCGTTTTGACATGCTGCACTGTGAGGAGAATTGACTATGGTTTCGATGAGTAACGTCTGTGAAGATCGTCCGCAAGCGCCGTCTCTGCGTCCCCAACTTGTAATTCAAGACTTTTCGCAAGAGCAGAACACCAAGCGCAGCCCGCGCCGCAGCCTGCTCGCTCGCACCGAAAATGTTCTGCTGGCCTCGGCAGCCTCCGCCGCGATTGGATATTTCGTTCTCACTTCCGCCGCTTCCTTAGTTCACTCCGTTCAGCAGAATTACAGTGCGTCGGCACTGCCTCAAACCGTAATTATCTCCAAAGCCGTCAAGCGTGGCGATACCCTGACAAGCCTGGCGCAGCGCTACGGCAATCCAAACATTTACATTTTGGAGCGCGAAGACCAGATCGCTCGCGCCAACCACCTTATCGGCAAGATGCCTCTTCTGCCTGGCCAGCATCTTCAAATTCCTGTCACCAATCCAACCGTCATCGCCCAAATCGTGCGTGCCTCGCATCGTCCGCTTCTTGCTTCTCGTTAGAATTCATCAGAAACAAAAATGGCCCGGTCTTACAAAGACCGGGCCATTTTTGTTCGCGTCATTGCTTCCGGCCGCTCATCGTTCAGCGAGTGCCGGGCGGCGAGTTTTGTCTCGCTGGCAGCCGGGGCAAAACGCTTCGCCGTAATTGCGAACCGACAGCTCCATCTGCGCTTTGGTGAGCGCTTTGCCGCAGTTGACGCAGGCTGGAGTTCCTGCCGGGGCCGCGCTTGGCGCACCGGCGGCCTGTGGCCTGGATGCAGCGGCCTTCGGCTCGGCAGGCAGGTCGTCGCCGAACGGGTCATCTTCCGTCGCGTCCAGCAGGGCGCTTCCGCCAATCAGCGCCTCAAAGTCGTCTTCGCCTTCATCCAAAGCCGCAATCGGCTCAGGGGCCGGACGGGAAGGCTGGGGCCGAGCGGCTTCCGCACGGGGCGCTTCATTCCGGGGCGCGTCGCTGCCGTTTGACTCACGCGGAGCAGTCTCACGCGGAGCAGCCTCGCGAGCCGGTGGAGCCTCGCGCGGTGCGTAGCGTGCGCCGTCTTGCGCGGGCGGAGCGCCATAGCGGCCAGCGCCGCCTCCGCTGTATCCATTGCTGCCCCCGCCGCTACCGCCGCCGCCGAAGCGTCCACCACCCATCGGCTGCGGGCTGTCCGCAAAGCGTCCGGAACTCGACTCATCCAAGTCCGGCGAAAACTGCGTCCCAAAGCCGCAGAGTGCCAGGGCGCGGCCTACCGAGCCTGTTTCGGCTTTTTCAATGTAGTCGCCGAAGCCTTTGACATCCTCTTTTTTTGTTCCCGTAGCCATCAGCTTGCCGTCGCCGTCGCAGATGCGGGCGCGGAAGATGGCGTACTGTTTTTCGTGGTTGATCTCGACGGCTTCCGTCTCAATGCTCCAATCAGGATGCTCCTGCCGGAACCAGACAATCCGGGCGGAAACGGGAAGGTAGGTGCGTCCGCCCTGCACTTTGATGAGGTGCCGCTTGAAGTCAAATGCCATTGCTGCTGTTCTCCTTAAACCAGGTCAGATGCTCAAAATATGCCGTTGCTGCTGTGTACTAGGTGCTGTGTGTGCCGAGGGCGTAAACGCCCTCGTTCCTCATGCCCTCGCCGAATATAAAACGTCCTAAATCTTACGCCAGCGAGTAGTCCGCTTCTTCTTCGGTCACGTCCGCTTCCAGCGACGCCGGCAGCTTTTCGGGAGTGCCGATAGCGATGCCCCGGACTTTGGCTTCCATCTCGGCCATGACTTCGGGATGCTCGTCCAAATAACTTTTTGCATTCTCGCGGCCCTGCCCGATGCGCGTGTCGCCATAGGTAAACCAGGAGCCGGACTTGTTGGCAATGCCGAGTTCGATAGCCATGTCCAGAATTCCTCCTGAGCGGGAAATCCCCGTGCCGAACATGATGTCAAACTCCGCCTGACGGAAGGGTGGGGCGACTTTGTTCTTGACCACTTTGACTTTCACACGGTTTCCGACCATGTCCGTGCCTTGCTTCAAGGTCTCCACGCGGCGAATGTCCAAGCGAACCGATGCGTAGAACTTCAGCGCCTTGCCGCCCGGCTGCGTTTCCGGGTTGCCGAACATGACGCCGATTTTCTCGCGCAGCTGGTTGATAAAGATAATCACCGTGTTGGTCTTGCTGACGCTTCCAGACAGCTTTCGCATGGCCTGAGACATCATGCGGGCCTGGAGGCCCATGTGGCTGTCGCCCATCTCGCCTTCAATCTCGGCTTTTGGAACCAGCGCAGCGACAGAGTCAATCACAACCATTGCGATAGCGCCGGAACGGACCAGGCCGTCAGTGATTTCTAAAGCCTCCTCGCCCGTAGACGGCTGAGACACCAGCAAGCTGTTGATGTCCACGCCCAGCCGCTTGGCATACTCCGGGTCCAGCGCGTGCTCGGCGTCCACATACGCGCAGATGCCGCCTGATCGCTGCGCTTCCGCCACGAGATGCAGGGCCAGAGTCGTTTTGCCCGACGACTCCGGGCCGTACACTTCCGTAATCCGGCCTTTCGGAATGCCGCCGACGCCAAGCGCGATGTCCAAAGCCACCGATCCTGTTGAAATCGCTTCCGTCACGAGCTGCTCCGCCTGGCCCAGACGCATGATCGCGCCTTTGCCGAACTGCTTGTCAATCTGCGCCAGCGCTGTTTCTAGTGCCTTTTCTCGATCCATTTTCCGTTCTCCTTTGGTCCTAGTCCAAAAATTATCTAATCAAACATACGTTCGTAATCACTGAATTGTACCATATCATGCCCTCAGAGTCAAGAAAAACCTGAATTTTACTAGGTGATTTTGCTTTCAACAACTGCTAACAATACGGTATAGAGATAATCGCGCCTTGACTTCTGTTTTGTTCCCGGTTATACTGACCGAGTTCTAAAAACAATGTTCTGAATACCCAGTTCTAAAAATCTAACGCAAAGGTCGGCTCGCCTGAAGGCGTTCCGGCATCGCACACGAGACGCTTCACTGCTGAAGCGGCTTGTGCGTGCAACCACTCACAGGAGAGACCATTTGCAAACAAAAACTGCCCGCACCGTCGGCTACCTTTCTGTCGCGACCGTATTTTCCGCGACTGCGCTTCTTGTTCCGTTTGCAGCCGCCGCCGCGCAAGGCACCGCAGTTCTTGCCCCAACACCTGCCGCTGCTCCTTCCATCACTGCCGCTACGAGCAGCCCTCAGCTTATCGCAGACCCTGCTATCGGTATAGTTCCTATGCCATCGGCTGTCGTCGTGGTTGACGGCTCCCGCCCAGCCCAAACGCTGACCACGTCTGCGGCCACTGTCGGCGACGCGCTGACCAGTGCGGGCGTTACGGTTGATCAGAAGGACTGGGTTACGCCTGCGCTGTCTGCGCCGATCAAAAACCATCTCAAAATCGTTATCCGCCGCGTCCGGCTCGAAACCCAGAACGAAACCCAGCCGATCCCTTTTAAGACCGTCTTCAAGATGAGCCGCGCTGTGCCGCCAGGCCGCGTCCAAGCCGGTGCACACGGCGTTCCCGGCGTCCTGACCAAGACGTATAATGCCCGCTTCGTCAACGATGCGCTGAAGTCGCGGACACTGGTTTGCAGCCGCGTGACCACGCCGCCGGTGGACCAGGAAACGCTGGCCGGCATCCGGGTGCGGGAAGCGCGGGCGCTGCCGTCACGCTCCGGCTCCTACCAGCGGATGCAGTGCTTTCACATGGTCGCCACCGGCTATTCGCCGTTTGAGGGCAGCAGCGCAGGCCGCTGCGCCAACGGAATGCGGGCCGGCTACGGCGTTGTCGCCGTCGATCCCCGCTTAATTCCGCTCGGCTCCAAGCTGTACATTGAAGGCTACGGCTACGCTTTGGCCGGAGACACCGGCGGCGCGATCAAAGGCCACCGAATTGACCTCGGCAACACGACGTTCCGCGAAGCCTCTAATGTCGGACGCCGCTCCGTCACTGTCTGGGTGCTGTCTGCCCGTTAGAATATTGCATCTATCATGCGACAGGGAATTATCAACCAGTATCGGTCGTATCTGCCGGTGTCGGAAGCGACACCGGTTGTGACTTTGTTTGAGGGCGACACGCCGCTCATTCCCGCGCCCCGGCTCTCCGCAGCCATTGCGCCCGGCCTGAAGCTGCTGCTGAAGTTTGAGGGCATGAACCCCACAGGATCGTTCAAAGACCGTGGCATGACAATGGCGGTCACAAAAGCCGTAGAAGACGGCGCACGGGCGGTTATGTGCGCGTCTACCGGCAACACCAGCGCAGCGGCGTCCGCGTATGCCGCACGGGCTGGGCTGGACTGCGTCGTGCTGCTCCCGAACACAGATGTTGCGCTCGGCAAGCTGTCTCAGGCGCTGATTCATGGAGCCAAAGTTTTAGCGATTGAAGGCACATTTGACGATGCCCTGCGGCTCACCCGCGAGATTTGCGACCGCTACCCCATCACCATCGTCAACCACGTCAACCCCTACCGGATTGAAGGTCAGAAGACCGGCGCGTTTGAGGTCTGTGACGCGCTCGGCGATGCGCCCGATTTTCATGCTTTGCCTGTCGGCAATGCGGGCAACATCACCGCCTACTGGAAAGGCTATAAAGAATATCAAGCCGCCGGCAAGTCTCAAAAGCTTCCTAAGATGCTTGGCTTCCAGGCTGCCGGAGCCGCACCTATTGTAGACGGTGCGCCGGTGCTGAACCCTCACACTATTGCCACGGCCATTCGCATCGGCAACCCGGCATCTTGGCAGCACGCGCTGGCTGCGCGTGATGAATCGGGCGGCATCATTGACAAAGTCACCGACGACGAAATCTTAGAAGCCTACCAAATGCTTCCGGCCCTGGAAGGCGTCTTTACCGAGCCTGCCTGCGCTGCTCCTGTCGCCGGCCTCAAAAAGCTCTACGCCGCCGGCTACTTCAAAGACTTTGACGGCGCAACGGTCGCCGTGACCCTGACCGGCCACGGCCTCAAAGACCCCGACCGGGCCATCAAGACCGTGCCGCATCCGGCGACTGTTCCTGCCGATTTGGAAACAGTGGTCCGGGCGCTGGGCTTTTAGCCGTGTCCTTTTCCCGTTTCTCGCTGAACACCCTGCGCCTGCGAAAGCAGACTTACTGGGCGTTTGGCATTCTTCTTTTGCTGGCCCTCCTGCTGCGCCTCAATGTCCGCGAGGGCCGCGTCACCGGCCCCTCCATGTCGCCGACCTATGAAAACGGCGACACCGTGCTTGTTTGGAAATCCGCTCCCCGCTCCCTGCTGAAACCCGGCATGGTCATCATCTTCCGGGACACCAACGGTGACGAGCTGATCAAGCGCATTGCGTTTATCGGCCCGCAGTACGCCCGTCAAGCTCCCGACGCCGACTGGACTACCATCAACGGCAGCCAGAAGCTGCCTTTGCCGCTGCTGTTCAGCGTCTACTACGGCCGTATTGCCTCCGGCGAGCTTCCCGCTCCGCCTCCAGACCGGGACATCTATGTTCTCGGCGACAATTTAGTTGAGTCCGACGACAGCCGCCACATCGGCCCCATCCGCGCTTCCCAGATTTTAGGCAAAGTGGTCCCGTAGCACAGGTTAAGCGGTATAATCACGCCATGAGACATCCCGCAAGAGTCGCTTTGTGCGCCCTAGTGCTTCTTTGCGTGAGCCGTCTGCCGTGCCTTGCTGCGCCGCCAATCGTGGAACCGTTCGCCACCCTTCCTCTGGACCGTAGCGTCGCGACCCTGGCTTACTCTCCCGACGGCAAGTTTTTGGCGGTAGGGGAGGATTCTCAGAGAGGATACATTGGTCCGAACACAAAGGCTTTTTGCCGTAGCGTTGCCGGTCGGGTGCTGATTTTGGACGCGAAATCGAGAGGCTTGCACCGGACGCTGTACGTGACATACTCAGGCAAAGCACGCCCATCCGGGCCAGCCGAACAAATGGACGTTCTCAGCCTCGCGTTCACACCGGACAGCCGGACGCTTGCGGTCGGCACTATGCAAGAACTCACGGGTGAAAGCAAGGTAGCCGAGATTACGCTTTGGGACCCGCAAACCGGCCAGCGGAAGCAATCGGTTTGGAGCGGACCGTACGAGATATTCGGCAGCCACACGCTCTGTTTCTCGCCGAATGGCCGGGAGCTGGCCGCCGGTGTGCGGAAAGTGCTTCATCCGGTAGAGGAGCTTGGGGACACGGATCAAGGGCAGATACTGATATGGGACGTACCTTCTTACCGGCTGAAGCGGCACATTATCACAGAGAACTTTGGCTCTGAAGCGGTTGACTACGCTCTTGATAACCACACTTTGCTTTGCAATGATGACAGCTTAGACCTTTGGGACACCCGCACGGGCCGCAAAATCCGCAAGATGACATCGTTCGGTCAGCCCGGTGCGAGCTACGGCGTGTTCTCGCCCGATAGGCGTCTGATTGGAGGCGGCGCCCCATGGATTGAAACCGCAGGCAGGATTTGGGATGCTCGCACCGGCAAGCTGCTTCATGCCATGTCGGGGTTTAAAGAGGGAGGAAACTGCGTTGCGTTCACGCCCGATGGCTCTTTCTTAATCGGCGACACCGGCTGGTTTCTTAACAAGCCCTACACGCACGACATCCGCGTTTGGAACGTCCATACCGGTACGCTAGTTCGTGTTCTTA
This sequence comes from uncultured Armatimonadales bacterium, assembly GCA_964243345.1. Lineage (GTDB taxonomy): Bacteria > Armatimonadota > Armatimonadia > Armatimonadales > Capsulimonadaceae > JANXMY01. The sequence goes on along the minus strand of CAXTER010000016.1, from coordinate 35,479 downwards.
ACGGTGAAGGCTTCTACTTCGCACTTTCCACTGACGGCAAGGAGCTTGCCAGCACTGACTCCGGCCTTGTTGTGAGCTTTTGGCACATTCATTGAGACTTTATCCATGACACAAGCCCTATTGACCACCGATATTCCCAGACTGCTAAAGTTCATTCAAGGAAAAGTGCGCGATGTGTACGACCTCGGCGATGCGCTGCTCGTGGTCGCAACAGACCGAATTTCCGCGTTTGATGTCATTCTGCCCACCGGCATTCCCGGCAAAGGCCGCGTCCTGACCGCGCTGTCCGAGTTCTGGTTTGATAAAACCACGCACATCGTCCCGAACCATTTCCTCTCCGGCGACATGGACGTGATCGGCGAGCGCCTGCACTCCGCCGGCGTCACCGTCACTGCTGATTTAGTGTCTATGCTGGAAGGCCGGACCCAGCTTGTGCGAAAATGCCAAGCCCTGCCGCTGGAATGTGTCGTGCGAGGCTACTTGGACGGCTCGGCCTGGAAAGATTACCGAACCCTATTCGGCCACGGCGGCGAAGTCAACTTGTACGGCATTCCTGTTCCCATCGGTCTGCGTCAGGGCGACCCGTTCCCGATGCCGCTGTTTACCCCCGCCGCCAAAGCTCACACCGGCCATGACACCAACGTCACCTTCGCCGAGGCGTCTGGGATTATCGGCGCAGACACTGCCGCCGAGTTATCCAAAATAAGCCTTGCCCTTTACAGCTTTGCCCGCGACTACGCCGCCGAGCGCGGCATCATCATTGCCGACACCAAGTTCGAGTTCGGTGTCTTAAACGACAAGATCATCCTCATTGACGAAGCCCTCACTCCTGACTCGTCCCGCTTCTGGGAAGCATCTTTGCACAAGCCGGGCCGCGCCCAAGCCTCCTTCGACAAGCAGTTCGTCCGCGACTATTTAGAAACGCTGGATTGGGACAAAACCTACCCCGGCCCCGAACTGCCCGCTGAGATTGTTGAAAAGACCACCGCCAAGTATTTCGATGCCTACCGGCGGCTCACCGGCCAAGAGCTGCCGCAATGAATTATGAAGAGGAACAAGCGCCTCGGAAGCCCCTCAAGCCACATCAGGCCGCGCTTCGTGCTGTCGGACAATGCTTCGTCTTTTTTTTATTTGCTACTGCCGCAATCCAAGATCTTTTGGAGAGAAGAGTTCTCGTTGCATTTCTTTTTGCCGTTCTCTCGTTGATTTGGTTTGGCATTGTGCTGATCTATTTCCGCATATATCGACAAGTTAAAAATGGAAAAGAAGTTATTCTCAGGCCAGGGGCTTCACCTGGCAACCCGCGCATCCCAGCTTTTATCAGCTTTGCTGTTACTTGTATACTAACAGCTTTCATTACTGCGGGCAGCGCGTTTGTCCTCTATATCACGAAAATCTCCTTTAACACTTTTTCGGGCTGGACGTTTTGCGGGGTAACTCTGCTGATGGTGTGGCTGTTCGTTGCCCACTGCTGGTACCGCGTTCTTACCGACAAGCCGCAAGTAAAGCCGGTGCTGTTTCAAGAACAGCCGGAAGGAGTCTGGCCGCCGGCTCCGTTGGTATCTCTGCGTGGTGAGGATACAAAAAGGAACGGCTGAGATGACACTGACTGATCTTTTGGCGGAACATGGCGCGGCTTCCTGGGACAAGCAAATGTGCCTTGCCATGCTGATCGGAGACTACGGCTGGAGCCTGGATGTCAAGCGCGGAGAAATCATGTTTGGCGACGCGCTGACATTTCCAGCACAGCTTCTCGGCAGCGAAGCCGACGCCGCCGAAACCTGGCTTTGGGCATGGGCGAATGAAGCTAGCCACCTGCCACCGGAGCTTGTGGCGGCGTCCCAGCAGCTTCAAGACTTCGGCAGGCAAAACGCTGTACCGGAGCTGACGACGCCGGAAGTCAGCTTGGACGATGTGAACGGTCATCTTCTCAGCATGATTGCTTCCGGGCAGTGCGGAGCCGATGCGTATTACCGGGGACCATATGAGGGAGGAGCCGCATTTTTGCTGCTGACCGCCCCGGAAGCAAAGCGTTTTGCCGACCCGACGCCGACGCATTTTATTCGTATCTTCATGGAGTTTATTTCTGCGTTTTCCTGCCCGCACCGGCCCGCACTGGAAGCGTATGCTCGGTATAAAGACTATGCCTTCAAAGAACAGGCAGATGGCAGCCTTCTCCTAACTTCTCCCGCTGGCGATGCAATCACCGCCACGTTCGATGTGTTGGGGCGTGTCAAGGATTTTTCCGCCACACTGACAAAGAAAAGTTTTGACGGCACTGACCCGGTGCCTGCAAAAAAGCCCTGGTGGAAGCTGGGCGGCTGACACTGGCTTGTCCCCCAAGTGAATTAAGGAGAGATTTGTGAAATACATTATGCTGATACCCGACGGCATGGCCGACCTGCCGATGGCGGAGCTGGATGGGCAGACGCCGATGCAAGCGGCGCGGACACCGAACTTTGATGCCCTGGCCGAAGTCTCGCTCGTCGGAAGCGTTCTCACGGTCCCGCCGGGAATGTACCCCGGCAGCGATGTGGCGAATATGGACCTGCTGGGCTATGACCCGCGCAAGTATTACACCGGGCGCGGACCGATTGAAGCCGTCGCCATGGGCGTGCCGATGGACGCGGGCGACGTGGCCTACCGCTGCTCGCTGGTGTCATCCGACGGCACGGTTCTTGTTGACAACTCGGCGGGCCATATCACGACCGAGGAAGCGCGGCCTCTCATTGAGCTGATCGAGCAGAAGCTCGGTACGGATAAGCGCCGGTTCTATCCGGGCGTGCAGTACCGGCACATCATGGCGGAAAAAGGCGGCTCCATTGACCTTGCGACAATCCCGCCGCATGACTTTGTCGGGCAGCCTCTCGCCGGCCACTGGCCGGAAGGCGCGGGAGCGGAGCGGTTGCGTCAGCTTATGTACGATTCGCTGGAGATTTTGGACGACCACCCGATCAATGTCAAGCGCCGGGAAGAGGGGAAAGAGCCCGGCAACATGATCTGGCTTTGGGGACAAGGGTACGCGCCGAGCCTGCCGAACTTCCTGCAAACTTACGGCAAAACCGGCGGCGTCATCAGCGCTGTGGACGTGGTGCGCGGCCTCGGACGTGCCACAGGTTTGAAAATCATCGATGTTCCCGGCGCAACCGGGTACATTGACACGGACTATACGGCAAAGGCTGACTACGCCCTGGCGGCCTTAGATACTTTAGATTTTGTTTACATTCATGTGGAAGCGCCGGACGAGTCAGGACACGAAGGCAATTTGGACCATAAATTGCAGGCGATTGAGGACATTGACAAGAAGCTGCTGGCGACGCTTCGGGCTGGAATGGCAAAACGTGACAATTACCGCCTTGTCATCGTCCCGGACCACAAAACACCGATTTCGCTGCGAACCCATGAAGAAGGGCCGGTGCCGTTCCTGCTGTACGACTCAGAGAAGCCGCATACGGCGTCGCATTATCCGTTTGATGAGCGGGCGGTAGACGAAGCCAAAACCCAGATTGACGACGGCACGCGCCTGATCCGTCTGCTGTTCTCTTAGGTGCGATAGACTGGTCCAGCGCAGTATTATGAAACTCATTATTGCCATCGCCCACGAGCGCGACAAGCACAAGCTTGGCGACGCGCTGCTGCAAAATGGTCTCACGTTCACCAAGCTTGGCAGCACCGGCGGCTTTCTGCGGCAGGGCAACGTCACCGTGCTGATCGGCGTGGAAGACGATGACGTGGCGCGGGTCATGGACATTATCAAAAGCGCCTGTGGGTCTTCCGAAGAGTTCGTCAACTTGCCGGGCCAGACCACCGCCGGCATTCCTTCGCTCGCTTCCTTCGCGCCGCATCCCATCCGCGTTGAAGCTGGCGGCGCAGTTGCCTTCGTGCTTCAAGTAGACAGCTTCGAGCGGTTCTAACATATATTATGCTTCAAGACATTCTCGGACAGCCATATGCCGTGCGCGTGCTGGAAAATGCCTTCCGGCAGGACCGCTTGGCCGGCTCTTACCTGTTCGCCGGCCCCGATGGGGTCGGCAAGGCGACGGCAGCGCGGCAGTTCGCCAAAATGCTTTGCGGCGCAGTGTCGGACACCGACCCTGCGGCAAGGGCTATCGACGCCGGGAAATCGCCGGATGTCCGCACGCTGGACCCGCCGCCGTCTCGCATTATCAGCGTTGCCCAGGTCTGGCCCCGCTCCAGTCACAAAGACCATCTGGCCGAGAACGCCATGCTGCGGGACTTGCAGTATGAGCCGATTGCCGGGCCGAAGCGGGTCTTCATCGTCCACGACGCCGAGGGCCTCGGACGCGGCGGAGCGGATGCCGGAAACAGCCTCTTGAAAACGCTGGAAGAGCCGCCGCCTTATGCACACTTTATCCTCACGGCGGCATCCACCGGCGGGGTCATGCCAACCATTGTGTCCCGCTGCCAGACCGTTCATTTTGGCCTGCTGCCTGCCCCGCTGATTGAAATGACGCTGCAAGACCGCTTTGGGGTTGCGCCCGCTCAGGCGCGGTTTCTCGCCGCGTATTCCGAGGGCCGCTTAGGCCGGGCCGTGGCGCTGGCCCGGTCGCCGTCGCTTCTGGCAGGCCGGGAAGCGCTGCTGGACTTGGCATACGACCTGCTGACCGCACCTCCGGTCAAAAGCTTCAAGCTGGGAGAAGAGTTTCGCAAGCTCGCCCCAAAGCTCAAGGCCACGGAAGACGACGAGGCCGCCGAGCCGGGCGAAGAAAAGTCAGGTCGTGAGCCGCTCGGACGGGCGCTGGATTTGCTGGCAGCGTACTTTCGCGATGTGCTGTCGCTGGGTGTTATGGGACCAGGCCGCGCGAGCTTAGTCAATGCTGACCGGCGCGAGCAGCTCCTCACCCTGGCTGCGCGTCACGCGCCGGACCGGATGGAGCAGGCGCTTGGCCTGCTGCTGGACGTTCGCCAGGCGATTGAGCGCAACGCGAACAGCCAGCTCGCCGTAGAAGTGTTGTTCACGGGCCTGACGATGGGATAGGGGCCTTTCTACCGCCGAATTACAGCCCCGCCCTGCGCGACTTTCCCCAGCTCTTCCGATGCCGCCGCCCGCACGGCGGGGTCTGGGGCACGGGTCGCAAGGTCCGCCAGAGCCGCTTTGGCCGACAAGCATTCCAAAGGCCGCTTGAGGCTCACATACGGCTGACGCAGCGTTTCCCCAATGCGATTGACGGCAAAGATGCGCTCTCCCGGCAGCCCGTTCTGAGCACGTTCTTCCATCAGCGGCAGATACTCGGCCTGCATCGGCATTTGCCGCGCGGACAGAAAAGGGCTTGCCGCAGAGAGCTGACTGGTCTCTCGCGGCCTATCCACGGCGTAATACTTCACGACATACACGGTAGGCGCGAGAAACATCAGCATGGTGACGGCAAATGTCACGCGCATCAGCCATTTCCAAAACGGCGGCACTGTGGGTTTCGGCACTAGCTTCGGCGGAGGCGATGGCGGCTGCATACGCCTATTATACACCGAAACAGCTACTCAAAATCGCAGTAAGACCTGGAACGTGAGGCGGTGGCGGATGCCGGCGCTGCCGCCGGAAGGGACATCGCGCAGATACTGGTACAGCGTTCGAAACGTCACGTTTGCACTCAGCGCGTAAGTCAGCCCAAGCGCTTCCTGGGAGGCCGAGCTGTTGCCGGTCGGATAGACAAACAGGGAACGGGCGGCAACAGCGCTGAGACGCTTTGTGAAATCGTAATTGGCCTCGGCGTAGTAGCCGAGGACACGCTGGTCGCCGTCTGCGCCCGCGACCACTTCGCCCCGTGCGACAACCCGGCGAAAGCCGTAAGACGCATCGCCGCCTAGGCGGCTCTTGGAAACAAAGCCGCCCCGGTCGGCATGAACGCGCCCCGACGGCGGCAGCTCCACGGCAAATGGGTTTGCCGTTGTGATGTCCGTAATCGGCAGCCGGCCTTGCAGCAGCGAACCGCCGACATTCACGACGCCGTTGCGGGTCGTAAAGGTCCGGCCCAGGCGAAATGTCACCACCCGGTTCGGGTCCACGTACAAATGGTTCGGCCCCGCCCCGGTCGTCAGCGCCAAATCGTAGTTCAGAAAGCCGTAAACCCGGCCGGAGACTGCCACGCCAAAGTCGGTCCGCAGGCCGAGCGACTGCGGGTAAAGCGGCTGCAAAATCAGCAGATGCGGATCATACACCGCCAGCAGGCCGAACGGAAGCTGGAACTGGCCGACTTTGACATATGCCGTCGAATCGAAATCGTTTTCCACCGGCAAACGGTAGATGAAGTACGCTTCGCCGATCTGAACGTCGTCCCCGTGCGGCACATCCGGCGGGTTCTCGCCGAGAAGCTGAACATAAAAATTGCCTCGCGTCTGGCCTTTGGAACTGACTGAATGCTGCAAATCCAGCTCTACGGTGTTGACCCAAATCCCGCCGTGCCGGCCCGTATTGGCTGTCCGCGTGCGAATGTCGAGCGCCCCGGAGACCAGAAAGCCTTTGCCCAGCGGGATCGGGTTCGGCAGCGGTACCGGTGGCGGCGGCTGATCGGTTGGCGGCGGCAGCGGTACCCCGGCGGGAATGGGAAGGTCTGGGTTGGGAAGGTTTGGGTCGGGAACCGGCGCACCGGAAGCCGGGGCGGACGGCACATGCGTAGCTGTTTGGCTGCGGGCCGCAAGGGGCAGCAGACACAAAGCAAAGCAGCAAACTAGGCAGAATGGAGTACGCAAGGGTGGGAGCAGTCTCAGCACGGGAGCAGTCTCAGTGACATCTGGAAAAGGAAAGGTCTCTTGACAGCGCGAAGTCTTTATGACACAATGATAGACAGCCAAAGAGAGGCTGATGTTTCATAAATTTCTTGGGCAAATTGTCCATCTCCCGGCAGCTCCGCTCAGAGAGGCTTCTACGTTTCATGGACTCCGCACCCAGCCATGCCCCAACTCCCCCGGAACCCGCTGCTACGCTCGCCGCGCTGCATGAAGTGGCCGGCGCGGCGGCCCGCCAGACTGACCCCCGCGCCACGCTGAAAATCATTGCTCAAAGGGCTTGCGCTCTGACCCAGGCGGCAAGCGCCGCTGTCAGTTTGCTGAACTCGGAACGCACGCTGCTGGATTTTGCGGCAGTTGCCGGCGTGGATGCCGCTGAGATTGTCGGCCAAACTGTCCGGGCGGAAGATGCGCTGGCCGGACGCACGGCCCTGACCGGCGAGCTGTACCTCATTCATCATCCCGATGCGGCTGCCGACGAAACTATTTCCGCCGATCCGAGTGTCGCGGACGGGGTCGGGGTTCGTTCGGCGGTTGTGGTACCGATCTTTTTGGACGGCAGGCCGTCTGGGGCCATCACAATCTTGAACCGCCTAGGTGGGGAAGCCTTTAGTGGCGGCGATCTGCTTTGCCTGCAAACCCTGGCAAGCCTTGCCGCGCAGGCGCTTCAGGTGGATGCCTTCAAGCGGCTGGCGGCCCAAAAGCAGCAGGAGCGCGACATTTTGTTTCGGGCCGCCCGGACTACGTCTTCGTCCCTGAACGTGCAGGAAGTTCTCGGCTCGATTTTGTCCGCTGTTGTCGGCAGCATGGAAATGACTGCCGGGGCTGTTTATTTGCTGAATGACGAGCGGACGCGGCTTTATATCGGCGCGGACCGGGGACTGGCCGACGAAGACCAGGACCGGCAGCTGCCCACCGAAGGTGCGGGCCTGGCTGCCCGCGCCCTCGCCGGGGGCCAGCCGCTGCGCCTCAACGACCTGAGTTCCGACCCCGCCGAAGACCCGCCGCTGCCTGGGATGCGCTCACTTTTGCTGGCCCCGATGGTCGCCCGCTCGGTTCCTGAAGGCTTGCTGGTGGTCGGCTCCCGCCAGCCCGGCGCGTACAGCGAGGCCGACGCCTCGCTTCTGTCCGCCGTTGCCAGCCAGGCCGCTGTGGCCTTAGAAAACGCCTGGCTCTATGAAGATGCGACGCGGCGGGCGCAGGAAGCCGCCGCGCTGTACGAGCTGTCCCAGTCAGTTGGAGCAACGCTGAACTTAAACCGCGTCATTCATTTTGTCGCCGACAGCGTTTTGGCCCTGCTGCATGTGGATAAATTCGCGCTGTTTCTCACCGACCCGGCGACAAACTGCCTCCAAATCAAAGTCAGCCGCAACCTGCGGCGCGAAACGGCGCAAACCATGAAGCCGCGCCTCGGCGAGGGCATTGCCGGGTGGGTGCTGGAATTTGAGACCCCAACCGCCGTGCAGGATGTTTCCGCCGACCACCGCAACCGTTCCTGCCCGATTGACGGCGAAGGGGTCACGTCGCTTGTCAGCGTTCCCTTGCAGTCCGGCGACCAGGTCATCGGAGTCCTGCACGCCATGAGCAGCCGGCGGCGACTGTTCACGGTCGGCGAAATGGAGCTGCTGTACACCATCGCCAACCAAGTCGGCGCGGCGATTGCGAACGCCCAGATGTACGAGGACGCCCGGCAAAAGTCCGAAGAAATCCGAAAAGGCGTTCGGCGCATCGCCCGCGCGTTAGGCTCTTCGCTGGATGGCCACCAGACCGCCCAAACCATTGCCGACTTGGCTTTGGAAATGACCGGCACCGACCGCGCCCTCTTGTTCGCCTATGACTCACAGGGGAACCTCGCCGTGCGGGCTGCCGCGAACTTCAAATCGCCGCTGGCCGCGCTGCCGACCATCTCCCTCGCCGACTCCGGGCGTGGCCCGGAGACCGCGACGGCCTACGTTGCCCGGCGCGGGCGCTCGCTGTCCATTGACGACTTTGCCAAAGATATGCGCTTTGTCCTGCCGTCGTTCGCCGCCCGCGAGCGCGTCACCGGTTATTTAGGCGTCCCGCTGAAGCTAGGCAAAGAAGTGCTGGGTGTGCTGGAAGTCTACACGCGGGAGCCGCGCCGGTTCAACGCCGACGAAATCCGTCTGCTGATTACATTCGCCAGCCAGGCCAGCGTCGGCCTCCAAAACGCACTCTTAGTGGAGCAGGCCAGCCGCCGTTTAGATGATTTGCGAGCGCTTGGCGCGGTCAGCGAATTACTAGCCCGCGCCGCGCCGCCGGACGTTCTGTTCCCAGAGGCGGTGCGCCTGCTCTGCGCCGCCGCTGAAGCCGAGGCGGGCGTTCTTCAGCGCTTTGAAGCGCCCAGCGAGTCCTACGTTTTCTGCCCGGAAGAAACACAGACGGACGAAAACAAAGTGCCTGCCGAAGATTTGGAAGCCCTGCTGCGCGACTTGGCCCGCCAAGTAGAAGCCGCGCAGGACTTTGATCTTGTCCCCGCCGGCCATGCCGTTCCTGCGCTCATCCTGCCCGTGCCAAGCCTGCCGGACTGCCCGCCGCGCGGTGTCCTCATTCTTGTCCGCGCCCCGCATCGCCGCGGGTTCAACAGCCACGAGCGGCGCCTTGCTGTCACGGCGGCAAACCTGCTGGCCCCGCGCTTGCTGTAAGCAAGCCGTATGTATGCTAGGGTTTGATGGTCAGGGCGAACACAAGGTTTACCCCTGCGGAGTCAGGAACGGGATGGAATGTAGGGTGCGAACCTTGTGTTCGCCCTGCCTGCATGTGTTCGCCCTGCCTGCATGTATTCGCCTGCATGAAACTTGTTGCCGCTTTCGCAGGTATAATCGTTCCAACTATGGCTGACGACAACTCGCTTTCCCCGAACGGTTCTCTGTTTCCCAATGAGCCGCGCCCGACAGGCCGGCCTGTGTATGAATCCTCGCTGCTGCCGACGCGCAAGCGCCGCCGGTTTTCGCCCTGGCTGGTCGTGCCGGTCCTGCTGGCACTTTTGTTGGCAGTGTTCTACTTTCTTGTTTTTGGGCCGAAGCCGCGCCGCACTGTCCCTACTGCCGGTATGGTTGCCTTTGCTTCCGACCTGAACTCGCCGGGTGTTCCGCATCTGTGGCTGATGCCTGCCGACGGCTCCGGCGTGCCGCGTCCGCTCACAACCGGGCCGGCGGCGGACACTGACCCGGCTTTCACCGCTGACGGCAATCAAGTCGCATTTTTGTCTAATCGCGGCGGCGGTTCCAACCAAGTCTGGCTGGTGGACAGCGACGGCAAAAACGTGGCTCAGGTAACACGAACGGCCGGAGCAAAAGCCGCGCCGATGTTCGCGCCCGGCTCCAGCACGCTGCTGGGATTTTTGTCGGGAGCGTCGCTGGCCGTTCTGGAAGTCGGCAAAGGCGATGCGTCGCTGCTGCTGCCGCCCGCTTCGAATGTCCGCCCGGATGCCGCCGATGCGGGCCAGGGAACAGCCCCCTTGCAGGAAGCGGCCTCATCGGCCGTGGCTTTTGCTTGGAAGCCGTCCCCAAATGCGTCGAGCGCTGATCCGGGTCTCGCGGCAGTCCTGGAAAACGCCGGGGTGCAGACGCTGGCTGTGCTGCCGAGCCTGTCCGCCGCGCCGCACCTCACCCAGAACGATAAGCCGGATGGCCCGCCGCTTGCCGCCGCCGACCGGATTTCCCTGGCCTTTGCCCCGGATGGTACAAAAATGGCGGTTGGCCTGCTGCATGTGCAGGGACTTCCGGCGGGCCGGAAAATCTCCGGCCTGATTCAGTATGACGGCTCCGGCTCTGCTCAAAAGCCGCTGCTGCCGCTTTTTAACGACCCGGCAGTCGGGCCGCAGGACCCCGTGTATTCCCCGGACGGCTCGCAGGTGCTGTTTGAGGTCTGGCGGCAAACCGATCTTGCCAGCCGCACCGTTTTAGGGCTTTTTGTTGTGGATGCCGACGGCACCGGGACGCCGCACATCCTTGCAAAAGGCGATGCTGAAAATGCCAGGTTCTCTTTGGACAGCAAGCAGGTTTTCTTCCTTGCCCGCCGCCCTGACGGCGGCCATGACCTGTACCGGATTAACGCTGACGGGACTAATCCCCTGCGCCTGTCCGACGGCCATTCCGATGTCGCGAGCTTTGCGGTTTCACCGCAGACCGCCGCGCCTTAGTGTGCCTTCGGCAAAGATTCTTGCAATGGCCCTCGCTGTGTGGTATACTGGGGAACATTAAAAGAGCGCGATTTTGAGAGAGTGCGATACTGCAAGCTACGCCGATGAATTATTTTGCCGGTCTGCCCTGGCGCATTGCGGCGCTGGCCGGGCTTATCGTCGGCGCAATCAGTCTGCTGACCGGGGCTGGTCCCTGGACCAGCTTGCTGCGCGTCGGCGCGGCGTTTGTAGTCTTCGCTGCTGCCGGCTTCGGCCTAAGCTATTTGCTGCAGGCCGACCCGCCGCCCGCGCCGGGCCGCCATTTTGATCAGTCTGCCTCGGATCAGTCCGCGCCGGAAGACGCCCCTGACAGCGACAAATAAGCGAGCCATAGTTCAAAGTGAACATTAGTCGCCGAGACGCCAGCCATTATGCCAACTCCCGCCAACATGCCGGACCTCTGGAATCGCTTCAAGAAGCGCAATGACCAGAAAGCCCGCGACCAGATCATCAATCATTACGCTTACCTTGTCAAGATCACCGCGGGCCGGGTCGTCACTAACCTGCCGCCCAACTTAGAGCGTGATGACCTGGTGAGCGCCGGCGTTATGGGCCTCATCAAAGCCGTAGACCAGTTTGACACGTCCCGCCAGGTCAAGTTTGAGACCTACGCGATTGCCCTGGTGCGCGGCGCGATTTTAGAGATGCTCCGCGAAGAAGACTGGGTTCCGCGTTCGGTGCGCGACAACGCCAAAGTCTTGGAGCGCACTTACTACAAGCTGGAAGTCGAATTGGGCCGGCCTGCGACCGAAGAAGAAGTCGCGGCGGACATGGGCTTGTCTGAAGCCGATCTCTTGAAGCTTCTCGTCAATACCAGCCGGGCCAATGTGCTGTCACTCGATGACATGCTGCTTGGCGGCGGCTCGTCCGACGGCGAGCGCCTGCACCTGACCGACGTGCTTCAGGACGAAAACGCCAATGTCCTGGCCGACGTTGAATCGTCCGCCATGAAAACCTCGCTTGCCGCCGGCATTGACCGCCTGCCCGACCGCGAGCGTTTAGTCATCTCCCTTTACTACTACGAAGGCTTGACATTCAAAGAGATAGGCAAAGTCCTCACCGTCTCAGAATCCCGCGTCTACCAGCTCCACACCCAAGCCGTCCTCCGCCTGCGCGGCTATTTACAGCGCGACTCCCCTTTGTTCACCACCGGGTAAATCTCTCTACAAGGCTATGTGGATTACAGTCACAGAGTTCGAAGATCATTCTCTTCAGCTTCTTCCAGGATGCTCGATTGAAGGTTATTGGATCAAGTTTCGGGCTGACATTGGTTCGGGCCGTGCTTTGCTTGTTCCTTCGGGTTCTGGAATTGAAGAACTACGCCGCAGTCCATCTCCGCCACAGATCAGCGTTGAGACCTGCCAAAGAGCTATCCTAAACTTTCGGCTTCTGGATGCAACTGAAGACCACGATTACCGCTTTGAGCCTCTGCAAGAGCCGGGAGATTACGGACTCCGAGGCAGAGTATCACAAGTTATTGCTAATCCTGATGGAACTCCCTGGGTAATTCATGTTGTAGTAGGGTCTTGCGGGTTTGATATTGATCCAGAAGAAGTCGGCACAAACATAGTTCAGGAAGGCATATGGGTTCAGTTTCAAGTGTCGCAACTTGAGTTGTTCGACGAAAACTTGTGACTGAAGTTACCTTATTAGAGTTAAGCCGGGGCTAAAAGCTGCGATGGTAGGACGTGAAAAGTCACTCGCGCAGGCTGTCGCTGAATCTCGGCAGCGGCATGGATTCCCGGCGACTTGGGCCGGCGGCTTAGACGATCTAAAAACCATGCAATGAATTACACGGCTGTACAGCGCAGACGCCACGAAACACCGCTTCGCGGGGTTAAGATAGCGCCAAGATATTCCTAGTGCCGCGAAGCGGTACTTCGTAGCGTCTGCGCTGTACAGCCGTGCGTCTTAACGCATGGTCTTCAAACTCAACCTCTCCCGAATACCAAGCAGGCGTTGATGCCGCCGAAGCCGAAGGAGTTGGACAGGACATAGTCCACTTGGGCGTCTTGGCCTTCGGTTCCTTTAAGATAGTTCAGGTCGCAGGCAGGGTCCGGCTCCGTGAGGTTCAGGGTGGGGGGCAGCCAGTTATCATGGAGACACAGAAGAGAGATAGCAGCCTCGAACGCGCCGGTGGCGCCGAGGGCGTGGCCGTGGAAGCCTTTGGTGCCGCTGATGGGGACCTGATAGGCGTAGTCGCCGAAGGCTTGCTTGAGGGCCAGCGTTTCCGTGCTGTCGTTCAAAGGCGTGCTGGAGCCGTGGGCGTTGATGTAGCCGATGTCCGTGGGCGCAAGGCCAGCGCGAGTCAAGGCGAGGGAGATGCAGCGGGCGGCCTGGACACCGTCAGGGCGGGGCTGGGTCATGTGGGACGCATCGTTGGTGCAGGCGTGCGAAAGTATCTCGCCGTAAATGCGAGCGCCTCGCGCCTGGGCATGGTCCCATTCCTCCAAAAGCAGCATTGCCGCACCTTCCGCCATGACAAAGCCGTCGCGGTTCTTATCAAAAGGACGCGATGCCGAGGGCGGGTCGTCGTTGCGCTGGCTCATGGCCCGGATAATCGCAAACGCGCCGTAGGAAAGCGGCGACAGGGGTGCTTCCGAGCCGCCCGCCAGCATGACATCAGCGGTGCCGTCCCGAATGAGGTCTATGGCCCGGCCAATGGCAATCGGAGACGCCGCGCAGGAGTCGCCGTTTGCCGTGGCCGGGCCGGTAATCCCCATCTCAATGGCGACGTTGCACGACCCCGCGCCGTTAAAGACGCTCAGGGCCAGCATCGGGTTGACCCCGCGCGGCCCCGATGCCATGAACGCTGGGTATTGTTCCTCAGCGAATCCGACTCCCCCAAGCGCGGTTCCGAGGCAAACCCCAATCCGATCCCGGTCTTCCCGCCGCAGGTCTAATTCCCCATCCGCCACGGCCATCTTGGACGCGGCGACGGCGAACTGAGAAAACTTATCCAGCCGCTTCAGCTTTTTGCCGTCGAGGTACGGCATTGGGTCAAAGTCTTTCACTTGTGCGGCGATGTGAGTCACAAACGGGGACGTGTCAAAGTCTGCAATTGTGGCGACTGCAGAGCGGCCTGCCCGCAGCCCTGCCCGCAGCCCGTCCACGCCAATTCCAATGGGAGAGATAATGCCCATCCCCGTCACAGCGACGCGCCGCTTAATGCTTTCTGTCACTCACCTGCCTCGTTTTCTACAATAGACTTAATCACTGCCAGTGTCCGCCCGGCAATGGCGTGAACGAACTGAGTCCCGACCATGTCCCGCGCAAACCAGCCGTTCAGAAACGTCAGGGGATAGGTCAGGTCATGGCTGATTGTGACCTGCGTTCCGCGCCCCCACAGGTCGTCTTCCAGTGTCCAGACTACCCACATGCCAAGCGCAACCCCTCCAATATGCTTAAAGTAAATTTTTCCTGTTTCAGGTTCGCAGATTTGAACGCTCTGCCAGCGCACAGGAAATTGACTGCCTTTAACCGGGAAATTGTTCCGCGTCGCCGCCATTTCCACTACTTTGCGCGTGCCGTCATTGGACTGATCAAAGACAAGGACTTCGGTGTAGTGCGGCAGCAGGGCCGGCCAATTTTGGATGTCCGCCGCAAGCTGAAAGATGCGCGATTTCGGCCCGCGCATATATATTGTATTTTCCGTGTGCATTAAAAGGTTCCGAGGGCTAGGCGGAGCGCCGGCAGTGAGAGCAGCTCGGCGGGGCGCATGGCATCGCCGACAGCCCGCAGCAGCAGGTCGGTCAGCGGCGCAGACCGGCGCAGGCGCTCCGCGCCCCAGCCCAGCAGGGCCGGAGAATGCACGACACGCTGCACTAAATCGCAGAGACGGTAGCGCGGCAAAAGCTCGGCGCGTCGGGCCAAATCGTAAGAGCGAAGTTCATGACGGCTGACATCGCCGGCTTGCAGCGCCCGATTAATCGCCTCCGCCGCAAGCTGTGCGCCGCGCAGGGCAAAGTAGACGCCCTCGCCGGTAAATGGGTGGACAAAAGTCGCCGCGTCCCCAACCAGCACGGCCCCGTCATCCGTGGCGCGGGACGTATGATGCCCAAAGCACCCGACAGATCGGATCGGCCCGGCTTGTGTACTGTCTTTGACTTGATCCCAGACCTGCGGGAACGAGACGCGCAGACGTGTTTGAAAATACTCCTGCCGCCGTCCCGCCATGAAAGGCGCTTCCGAAACCGGAACGACAATGTTGACGTTGCGCGTCCCCTCCGGCCCGCAGGCGGACCCGACGCCGCAGCAGGCGTCGGATCGGTCAACCGGCAGGTGCATGGCGACTTCCTGAGCAGTTTCGGCCGAATGATAGTGCGTGACCAGCGCGATTCGCTGCAACCGGGAGATTGGCCGGACAACACCCATTTCACGCGCAAGCAGGGAGCGTGTCCCGTCAGCCCCGACGACGACTTTCGCGTGAACTGTCTGCGTGTCGCCGCCGGCGCTTGTTCCAGAAATGCCGCAGAACCCGTTACTGCCGCGCTCCATCCGGCGGACATGGAACTTTTCTAAGACACTCACGCCGGCGGCTGCGGCGGCATCGCGCAGAACTTTGTCTGTTATGACACGCGGACACGCCAGGGCATTGGTCATACCGAAAAATGCGCGGCCATTGTGCGGCACAACCGTCTCCCGCGTCAGCACGGAGGCACCGAACGCTAGAAGCTGCGGCAGAATGCCAATTTCATCCCGCAGCAGCGCGACAGCGCCGGGCGTCAGGTACTCCCCGCAGGCTTTGTCTCGCGGAAACGCTTCCCGGTCCAGCAGCAGGACAGCGTACCCGCGCCGGGCCAGAAACAGCGCCGTCGCCGAGCCGGCAGGCCCGGCCCCAACAACGACTACATCAGCGACAATTTGAGACAAGAAAAACAGCCATCCTAAGAAAGTGAACTGAAAACGCATAGGACGAGTAGTTTTCAACTACTCGTCCGAACTTCTGTTAGACTTACCCATTCCCAGCCTGGGTTAATTTCGCCTGCATTGGTTTCGCCTGCACCAGCGCTACGCGAAAGTACCAATGGGTTGTCAGACGAGCCTGCTGAACGCCGCTCAGGGCAATCATCCTGCGGTACTCACGCAATGTAAACGCACGGCGGACACTCGCCGGCCCGTCATGGCGCGTGAAGGGATGAGCGCGGACGGCGGCCAATGCCGCTTCCACGCCCCAGAGCGTCGGCAAGTCGCGCCGCAGGTCGCTCACCACAAAGCCGCGCGTCGTCAGCTTGTCCATTACAGTGAGAAGCTGCACGGATGCCTCAAACCCCAAATGGTGGAACGCCAGGGCGCAGAGGGCCAGATCAAACGAGCCAGGCGAAAACGGCAGTGCAAGCGCGTCGGCTTGAACAAGAGATACGTCCGGCGCTGCTGCCCGTGCCATTTGCAGCATGGCGGCATGGTTATCTACGCCGACAACCGAAAGATTGAGTTCCCGCCGCTTGCCCCACGCCAAGAGGGCGCTTGGAATGTCGGCGGACCCAGTGGCGATGTCTAAAATGCGAACCGATGACCCGCGCGGAACAGCCGCCAGCAGACGCGCGACATGAAACAGAATCGTCTGCGTTCCGCCGAACAAATGATTAGAAAGCGCGACATCCTGCATAGAACGCTCTATTTCAGAGAACGGCTGGCTGGGATCGTCAATGTCTTCAGGTTCATCCGTTCGCGGCAGGGCAAAAATCCCGCGTGGGTCAGGCCACGGCATGAAGCGCCTCGCTGACGGCCCGCGCGGTCTCTTCAATTTGTGCGTCTGTATGGGCCGCGCTGACAAAGGCCGACTCAAACTGCGACGGCGCAAAGTAAACGCCCTGCGCCAGCAGGGAACGGAAGAACACGCCGTATTTTGCAGTGTCGGTGGTCTTAGCCGACGCAAAATCAATCACTTTAGCGTCGGTAAAAAACAGCGTCATCATCGAGCCGAGGCGGTTAATCCGATGAGGGATGCCGAGGTGCCGCGCCGTGTCTTTTGCGGCCTGGGCCAAATAGTGCATCTGGTGGTGCATCTGCGTGTAGAGTGTCCCGCGCACCTCTTCCAGCATTGTGAGCTGTTCTAGGCCGGCGGCGACTGCCAGCGGATTGCCCGACAGCGTTCCCGCCTGGTAGACCGGACCAACCGGCGCGACCACGTCCATGATGTCTGCCCGCCCGCCGTAAGCGGCAAGCGGCAGTCCGCCGCCGATAATCTTGCCGAGGGCCGTTAAATCCGGCGTCACCCCAAACAGCTCCTGCGCCCCGCCGTAAGCCACCCGGAAGCCCGTGATGACTTCGTCAAACAGCAGCAGTGCGCCGTCTCGCCTGGTCAACTCGCGCAGGGCATGAAGGAAATCGGCTCTGGGTGTCACAACGCCCATATTGCCTGCGACCGGCTCCAGCATGACAACGGCGATCTCGCCGGGGTGGGCGAGCATGGCAGCCCGAAATGCCTCGGCATCGTTGTACGGCAGCGTGATCGTATCGCGCGTGAGATTGACGGGAACGCCCGCCGAATCAGGTAAACCGAGCGTGGTCAGCCCGGAGCCGGCCTTTGCCAAAAATCCGTCGGAATGGCCATGATAGTTTCCTTCAAATTTAATGATTTTATCGCGCTTTGTAAACCCCCGCGCAACTCGCACGGCGCTCATCACGGCCTCAGTTCCCGACGACACCAGGCGCACTTTTTCCACGGACGGCACTGCTGCCACAATCTTCTGAGCCAGCCGCACTTCGGCTTCCGTGCTTGCCCCAAACGACGTGCCGCGCCGGGCGGCGTCCGTGATTGCCTCGATAATGCGCGGCGGGGCATGGCCGAAAATCAGCGGCCCCCAGGACATGACATGGTCTAAATAGCGGTTGCCGTCCACGTCAAAGATATACGGCCCTTCGCCGCGCTGCATAAACAGTGGATCGCCGCCTACGCTCTTGAACGCCCGCACCGGCGAGTTGACGCCTCCGGGAATGACGCGCTGGGCTTCGGCAAACAGCCGGGCCGACTTTGGATGCTCCATAGCCAGAGTATACCCGCTTCGCCCGTTCCCAAGAAGCCGGTCCAAGAAGCGGCCTAAGAAACAACGCAAAGTTTGCCGATAAAATGAAAGATGACAGAAAGTTTATCGCCATCGTCAGAAAGAGACCCTTCTGACTCATCATACAACCCTGACTCACCGCTCAATAAAAGTCGCGGCTGGATGAGAGCCGGTATTACGGCAACTCTTCTTTTTCACGCCTTCTACGCTGCCTGGCTGCTCATCCGGCCTACCTCCCAGCACGTTACAATTCTAGGCGACGACGTCATGGAAACACTCGGCGGGGCGCTTGCGGCTCTGTTCTGCTTTTTGCCGGTTTCCAGCCCAAACAAAAGTTTCTGGAAGTCACGTTCCCAGCAGGTTTCCGTCTGCTGCGGCCTCAGCATGGTTTGTTACACAATCCAGCAGTGTTACATCATTTATCCTGATTTCCTGCACCATCCTGCTCCCACGCCGCGTGTTGTCGTGGATAGCATCGCGCTTGGCTCCTATCCCTTGCTGCTGCTGGGGATCTGGCGGTTGCCGCGCAAGCGGCTTTCGGTGTCATCCCAAATCCGCATCTCACTGGACGGGTTAATGGTGATCACGTCGGCGCTGACGTTTAGCTGGTATTTTGTGCTGGGGCCGACGATTCTGACCGCCAGCGGCACGATGGAAGGCAAAGTCACCGACATTCTGTTCCCGACTATGGACATCCTGCTTGCCTCCTGCCTGCTGCTGCTGGGAGGCCGGACCGGCTACTTTCGCTCGGTCCTGATGCTGTTTTCCTTTGGCCTCACCATCGTCGTTGTTTCAGACAGTACGTTTGCATACATTACGCTGCATCACAAATTTGCCCAGGGAACCCTGCTGGACATCTGCTGGTCGCTAGGGTTCATGCTGATCGGCGTCGCTGTGTTCGCCGGGCGGCAAGCCATGGCGTTCACCAAGTTTGAGAATGAGCCGGGGCGTCTTTCTTCGCTGTGGACCTCGCTGCTGCCGTATGCCCTGCTGCCCCTTGTGGGCGCTCTCGTGCTGTATACGGAGCAGGCACCGGTGCAGGCCATTGTTCGGCGCGGCGTGTTTTGGGGTGCGTTTCTGCTGGTCTGCCTCATTCTTGTGCGTCAGGTGCTGGCTCTGCTGGAAAACCGTGAGCTGAATGGGCGACTGGAAGCGCTGGCGACGACGGACCCGCTGACGGGACTTTGCAACCACCGGACATTTCACAAGCGGCTGGCGGAAGAGTCGGCGCGGGCGAGTCGGGAAGGCCAAACTCTGGCAGTGGTCATGCTGGATTTGGACAACTTCAAGTTCTTCAACGATGCTTACGGCCATGCCGCCGGCGACGATGTCCTGCGGCAGCTCGCCGGTGCGCTCCGCCGCACCGCACTGCCGGAAGATACTCTCGGACGATTCGGCGGAGACGAGTTCGCGCTGATCCTGCCCCTGAAAACTTCTGGGGGAACGAGGGTGGGGGCGTCGGCGGAAACACTTTGGAAAGGTCTTGACCTTGCGCTGTCCGGGTTATCTTTTCAGCCGCCGGAAAGTCAATCAGTCATTCCGCTGACAACCTCCGTCGGCGTCGCGCTGTTCCCGTCTGAGGCCGGCAGCTACCTGGAAGCGCTGGAAGTAGCGGATCGGCGGCTGATGCACCTCAAAACCGGTGGCGGCTCGGATCGTCCCGCCGAGCAGCTTTGCCGCGAACTGACTCTGTCTTTATCGGGCTTCCCGATGCTGAATGCGCTGGTCACGGCAGTAGACAACAAAGACCGGTACACGCGCCGGCACTCGGAGGATGTGCTGACGTACAGCCTGCATATTGCCCATCAACTGGGCCTCGACAGGGAAACGCAGCGCACGGTGCAGATCGCCGCCCTGCTGCATGATGTCGGCAAAATCGGCGTTCCCGACCGCATCCTGCGGAAGCCGAGCGCCCTGACCGACGAAGAGTTCCAAGCAGTCCAGCAGCACCCGCTGATGGGCGCAGTCATTGTCGGCGCAGTGCCGGGCTTTGAGGAAACGCTGGACGCCGTCCGCCATCACCATGAGCGCTGGGACGGCAAAGGGTATCCGTTCGGCCTCCAGGGCTGCGAAACGCCGTTCCTGGCCCGCCTCATTGCTGTCGCCGATGCGTTTTCCGCCATGACTACGGACCGGCCTTACCGCAAAGGCATGGAACGCGGGAAAGCGCTGCGTATTTTAGAAGAAGGGGCCGGAACGCAGTGGGACCCGGAGTGCGTCCACGCTCTCCTGCGTACCTATCGCCCTGCCGAGCAGCCGCCGTATCAGGAACAACTGCTGGCGGCCTAAAAGACAAAATTGCTGGGATTTTGGCCTATCCCAATCGTATCCGTGCGGCTGCCGGAATCTGAGAAGACACCGGCGGAGCATAAGGCACCGAGTCCACTTCCTCCACAGCGTCGGTTAAAGAGGCGGCTTCCGACGCAACCTGCTGAATGTCTTCCGCAAGCCGCGTCAAATCGGAAATGTCATGAGCGCCGGTATAGTAAGCTGTCAGCCCTGCCCGAAGCGCCTCGGTTTCCGCCGCCATCTCCTGCCGCAGCACGGAGAACCGCCGGACCAGCGTGTTTGCCCGTGCCGTAGCGTCCGCCCGTCGGTGCAGCGCTTCCACGCGGCGCATCAGCGACGCCGCAACAATTCGGTCTGGCTCCGCCTGCGCGGCGGTCAGCGTTTCCGCCGCCGTGCGCCGCAGCACCTCCGTCATGATATCGTGGTCTGCGCCTTCCACAACGCGCGTCGCGGGCAGTTTATCAACCGCATCGCCGAGCGATTTGAGTGCGCCGCGCAAATCTATCCCAGCCGCAGGCGTTATCTCCTGCCGCGCCACATCCATTACAAGAGTTAAGTAGCTGCGTTCCAGCGTATCCTGCGCCTGCGGCAGCAGGGCGGCGATCTCCCCCGCCGTCAGCGGCTCGGCATACAGACGCCGCTGCTTGTGCCTAAGAAGACGCCGAGGCTGCGCGACAGCGCAGAACCAGCACCAGATTCCTGCCGCGCCAAGTTCCATTGCCTCAGCAGCCATGTCTGTGGGGACATGGATGTGTTCAGGATAGACAATGTATTCGCCAAAGACTGTAACGCCGGCGGCAGAGGCTCCCAGCGCAGAAAGCAGCCCCAGCATGAGCCATAACCCTGCCGATATACGGATCGCTTGCAGAGCAGCGGCCTCCTCGGAGGTTGCAGCCTCACGCGGCTTTCGCAGCCACCGCCGCTGCCAAAAACCAGGCTGCATCTCGGCTTCAACAAGTGCAGGCTGCTTCCTGCCGAGGCGATATTGGACGATTGTTCGACAGTGTTTCTTTCCCAAATCTTGCGGCAGCAGGTTCATGGTTTTCCTCGCATCAACTCAGTATTCTTTCCTTGATGTTTCCGCATGAAGAAGCGGCATTCCTGCCGAAAAAGTAAAAGCGCGGCATTTTTCAATGCCGCGCACCGAGACTTTAATTCTTGAAAAATTGCGCGTTCACGCTCTCTACTTTGGCTGAAGCGTCAGGATAGACGCCTCCACAACGGCTAAAGCCTTTGTCTGCCTCTGCCTGCGCTCTCCCCCAGAAACAACATCGATGTTCAAGAGTATCGCGCCCTGCTGCCCCAAATAGAGGAAGCCCTCTGCATGGCCCTCTACCTTGCCGATCCCAGTCCAATGCAGCCGCTCAAACAGAACGCCGTGAATTGTCCCCGTTTCTGTCGGCGAGACATGAAGACTAGTATAACCGCGTGTGTGCAAATGCAGCAATGACCCGCTGCGAAGCTGCGCCAGCGTTTTGGCCTGTTCTTCCGGCGGCAGCGTCACCTGCCCAATCACCATAGTTGGACTGTCGCCAGGACCGAACCATAAGAAAGTAGTGTGCTTGCTTCCCGGCAGTGCCTGCCCTTTGTATCCTTTGGGCGGCTGAAACCGGAAGCCGCCAATTGTGACGACGGGCGCAAGATGAGCCGCCTGAGCCGGGTCCGAGACCCATACCGGCGGGGCAGCCACTAGAGCCGGTTCTGCCGCAAACAGCCATGCGAAAATTAGAAGCAGGAGTTTCGCCACCGAGCGCCCTTTATGCTAAACCCGCTCGACCAGCCCCAGCCCGGCGGCGATGAGTTCTGAGACTTTTTCCTGAGATGACGACTCGGCGTAAACGCGGACGACCGGCTCGGTTCCCGACGCCCGGAGGAGAAGCCAAGCATCAGTGTCAAAAAAGAATTTGGTACCGTCGGTGCGGTCAATCTTTTGGACTTTCAGGCCAGCTATTTCGTCCGGGTTGTCTTCCGTGAGCGACTTGACAACGGCGGGCATTTTAGCGGGTTCCGGGTGCAGGTCGACGCGCTGGTACTCGTGCGGACCGAACTCCGCCATCAGCTCGGCAATCTGCTCTTCCAAACGCTTCTTGCGGGTTGCCATCGTCTCAAGCAGCATCAGGGACATCAGCGGACCGTCGCGCTCCGGGATGTAGCCCAAAACGCCGATCCCGCCGGACTCTTCGCCGCCGATTAAAACAGGCTCTTTGAGCATCCACTCGCAGATATTCTTGAAGCCAATCGGAGTGATGTGCAGGGTCAGGCCGTACTTGGCGCACAGCTTATCAATGAGCGTTGTCGTGGAAACTGTCTTGACGACCGAGCCGCGCAGGCCCCGGTCTTCATACAAATGCCGCAGAACCAGCGCGAAGATCCGGTGGCTGTCCACAAAGTTGCCGTAGGCGTCCATTGCGCCTACCCGGTCCGCGTCGCCATCCACGGCAAGGCCGACATCGGCGCGGGATGCCAGTACGGCGTCTTTCAGCGGCCCCAAGTTTTGGGCAATCGGCTCCGGGTTCAGGCCGCCGAATACCGGGTTCCGGTCCCGGCAAATCTCTTCAATCTCCACGCCCGTGCCGCGCAGGATGTCCGACAAATAGCCGCTCCCGCTGCCGTGCATGGGATCAGCAACAATTTTGTAACTGGCTTCTTTGATTTTCTCTAAATCTACCATGCCGCGCAGGCCGTCAAAGTAGGCAGGGCGCAAGTCGCGCTTTTCCACGCGGTCTATTACATCTGTACCAACATTGATTGTGTAAGTCCCGGCCTCCATCAGCGCGTTCAGCTCGTGGACAATTTTATCCACATCCGACGGCAGGGCCGAGCCGCCGAAGCCCATCTTTATCTTCAGGCCATTGAACTGCGGCGGGTTATGCGACGCCGTGATCATAATGCCGCCTTTGGCATTGTCTTTGTGGGCATTGTAAGAGATCGACGGCGACGAACAGGACTGCGCCGAAAGCACGGCCTTCATACCGGACGCTGCTACCACTTTCGCTGCTTCCGCCGCAAAGTATTCCGATTGCGAGCGATTGTCGTACCCGATAAAAACCGTGTTTTCACCCGGCACTTCCGGCTTCTTCAAGTAGTTGACTACAGCCTGTGCCACCAGCCGCACGTTTGCGCCGGTGAAGTTGTCGGCGATAATTCCGCGCCATCCATCAGTCCCAAAAGAAATCTCTGGCTTTTCCGCTTCCGGCATAAGTAGTTACTCCAAGATTGTTTGCAGCGCTTGATGCGCGAGATGGACTGAAAGAACGGACTCTGCGCCCTGGTTTCGGTTGAGGCCGCCCGGCGTCAAGGCATCGGAGACGCCGCCGGTGGCCGTGTTGAGGACCGGCAGACCATGAGAGTTCGCGCCTAAGTACCAGTTGAAGGCGTCTTGCGCCGCTTGGCGGTAGCGCGGGTCGCCGGTGGCGCGGTAGGCTTCGGCGCAGCATTCCACCAGCGCTCCGGCGTCTACCGGTTGCTGGTCAAAGCGCGGCGGAGCATCGTCATGGCGCGTGAACCAGCCGGCTTCGGTCAGGCGCAGGTTGCCGATTGGGTCATAACTTCCCTGCGCGTTGCGGGTTTTTTCCAGCAGGAAATCCAGCGACTCTTTTGCGATGCGCTTGTAACGTGCGTTGATGGGGAAAAGGCGGGACGCGACAAACAATGCCTGCGGCAAGCGGGCATTGCAATAGGTCATCTGGTCCTCAAACCAGTGCCAGTTCTCATCGGCGCAGGCGTCGTACTTGTCAGCCAGTGCATCGGCCAGCGCCTCGATTTGGTCATCGGCGATGCAGGCTTCTGAAAGACCCAAAATGACGAACGCTTTTGCACGCAGGTAAGTCGGGCGCATGGCCGGCAATATCGGCAGGGAGCCGCGCAGGAGCCTCTCAGCGGCAGCACGGGGCGCAAACGGAGCATCAACGGCATGGGCGACGCCGAGGCCCCACAACGTCCGCCCAAAGGAGTCTTCGCTGCCGACCGAGTCCAGCCATTTGCCCTGGCTGTCACAGAAGTTGTGATATTGTCCGGCGCACTCGCCGGACGTAATAGCGGCGTCTTCAATAAAGCCAAAGCAGATGCGGGCCAGTCGGGCGTAGAACTCCGGCTGAACGCCGTCCTGCCAGTAGCGCAGGCCGACAATCAGGCCGCGTGCCTCATCATCAATAGAATAGCCATGACGCGGGTTAGGGAGGCAGTTTTCGCAGTGCTGCCACAGACCAATTTCCGTCAGCATTATCTGGAGGTGATCTGAGCGCATGTCAGCACTCCGTGTATCGGTGCGTACCATCTCAGCGCGTCTTGTTTGTGTTATCATTAAGCTTTTCTCCCCGAACGCCAGGGTAATCAAACGCCGGGAACTGCCGGAGTGGGAACCGGTGAGGGTGCCCAAACTTCGCCTTCACGGACAAGGTCGTTCAGGCCGGGTATCGTCATTGCATCCATCGCCGCTCGGTGGTTGACCCAGCGCTCATCCAGCATCTCCGTGAACAGCTTGGTGTATTGAATGCCGACGCTCTGCCAGGTCATCGCCCGCCCGTAAGCATAAGCTTTCTGCCGGGTTTCTTCAAAGAGAACGTCGTCGGTCAAGACGCTTTCAATAATGTCCGACAGCTTTTCAGCATCGCGGAACGGATACAGGAAGCCGCGCCCATCCGCCAGCAGCTCCTCGGCATACAGGTAAGGGGTGGAAACAATCACCTTGCCGGTCACCATGGCATAAGCCAGTGTTCCCGACGTAATCTGGTGCGGGTTCGCGTAGTACGGGGTAATATAAACGTCGGTGGCTAACAGGTAGTCAATTAACTCTTGAAGCGTCAGGTACTTGTCAATAAACTTGACGTTATTGGTAAGGCCCAGTTCTTCCACTTGCTTGACCAAGCTTTCCCGGTACCATTCCCCCTCTTTGCGCTTGATGACCGGGTGCGTCTGCCCCAGCACCAGGTACGTCGCTGTCGGCTCTTTCTTGACTACATCGGGCATAGCGGCAATTGCATCTTCAATGCCTTTGTTCGGCGAAATGAGACCAAATGTGGACAAAACGCGGCGTCCGGCCAGTCCCAGCTTCTCTTTCGCCGCGGCGTCGGCATGGAATGGTGCATTGGGAGCGCCGTGGGGGATAAACCGAACTTTGCCAGGCGCAATCCCGTAAACCTCTTCCAGAAGCTCAACGGCCTTATGAGCCATGACAACAAAGCACGCCGCGTGCGGCTCCATCTCTTTCAAGATGCGCCGCTGCGGCTCAGACGGGTTCGGCAGCACTGTGTGAAGCGTCACCACCACCGGCATTTTTACGGCGCGGACAAGGTCTAGAATATATTCGCCGTGATCGCCGCCGAAAATTCCGTACTCGTGCTGGATGGAAAGCAAGCTGATTTTGTGCTTTTCCAGCAGCTTGGCAGCACGGACATAATCCGCCCGATTTTCTTTTTCTATGGTGTAAACAACTTTGGAATCAGGATGCGGTTCGGACGGCGCGGCGTCATCCACAGCGAACACAATGGAGTGCCAGCCGGTCAGGTCAGTGGCATTAACGACGTCCAGCGTGAAAGTCGCAATTCCGCACTCTTTCGGCGGGTAAGTCCCGACATAAGCGATCTTGTGGCGCTTGGCGAGGTTCGGATAAGCGCTCATGGGCAGTGACCTCCTCGCGCAACTAAAGTGCGCGGCAGCGGCAAATCAAATGGATTTGCCTTGAAACAAGTCAAATAGCGGCAGGGGAGAAGTTCTTGTGATACACTCGCAAGGCTCAGTTCCCGTAAGACCGGACACTGATATTATATCCGCGCGAAGGGATACGTCAAACTTGCAGCCAGCTGAGGAGCAGCCGAAGCCCCTCGCCGCCGTCCGCCGGCAGCCCGGGAATTGAGGGAGCAGCGCCGCCGCCGGGGTGGGGCATCAGCCCTTTAAGGACTGCCCAAATCGGCCCAAGCGTAATGGCAAGAGAGACAACATTGATGACGGTTCCCGCAAGGCTCCAGCCAATGAGAAGCCAGCCAATCTGAGTTTTGCGCGGATCATCCAGCATCAAAAAGATCATGCCGGCCGGAAGGCCGATAAAGGGAAACAGCAGGCCGAGGGCCGCCGCCGCCTTTGGAGCCAGCGGCGATTCGGCGAGTGCGGGCCGGACAGCCGCCGTGCCGGCGGAGCCGATCCTCGGCGGCACGGCAGCAGACGTGCCGGAAACTTCCGCTGGGACGCTCGGCATGGCTCGCAGCGGGCGGCTGCACTGCCAGCAAGCGGCGGACGAAGGAAAGTTGTTCGCGCCGCAGTAGAGGCAGCGGACGCGCCCGGCATCTCCGCCGGTTTCAGTGGAAGAAGGCATCGCTCTTTGCCGATTTACTGTGTTGACGGTCTGGCATCGGGAGCCACTTCCGGCTTGGCATCGGGCGAGACCGCCCGCCCACTAGGTATCGCCGTTTTGCTGAGATCGCGGTCATTCAAGTAAAACAAGGTGCCTGCCAGCACAATGACCACTAAGATGATTGCAGACACACGAACCCAATAGCCGGTTTGGTTGGGCGCAATTACCGGCTCTTCCAAGCCGGAAGCCGGGCGGTTGTCCTTGCCCACCGTGTTGAACTTCGGGCCGCCGCCAAGAAACTCCGGTTGCTTTTGATCTGCCATAATAACTATACGATACCCGATGCAGCCTGAAAATCCGGCGAAAATTGCTGAAACATTTGCGCCCGCCCGCTGTCTTATTGGACAAGAAGCACGTAGTGTGCAGGAAAGAAGCGATTGTCCATGTGGTCCTTTTGGTCGCGCCGAACTGAAACCGATTCCTGCGAAAGCATTGAGCCTCTGCTCCCGCTTTATGCCGACCGCATGGCGTCGCCGGAAGAAATGCGCCGAGTAGACGCGCACCTGCCTGGCTGCGAGCGCTGCCGCGAGGCGCTGGCCTGGATGCAGGCGACCCACCGTGCGCTGGCGGCGCGTCCCATCGCCCTGCCTCCGGCAGACCTGCATTCCCGGATTGCCCAGGCTATCGCGGCGTCCGCCGCGCCGCCTCTGACGCCGGGCCTGCTGCGACCCGTGCGTTCGTTTGCCGTGCGTCCTGCCTACGCCGCTGCTGCCTCTTTAGTTGTTGTCGGCATCGCTCTCAGCACGAGCTACCCGCTTTGGCACACCCAAAGCGTCAAGCCCGTGCCGCAGCCGGTTTCTGTCGCCTCTGCACCGTTCCATGCAAAGCCGAATGCGGCCGTCCCACCGCCCACTGTTTCAACTAACCCTCGCGTGGCGTCCGCGACCCCAAAAGTAGAGAAGTCGGCGACTCGCCCGGTTATAGTGCCAAGAAGGACTGAGCCAGTCAGCGTGACGCCGCCGAAAGAGCAGGTTGCAAATGCTGTGCCGGTGTTGATCAAGCCTGTGGTTCCCGTGCGTGCCAAGACAGACGTTCGGTCATTAGCCGTGCCGCATGACAAGGTTGCTTCTATAAAGATTGCACCCATTGAAAAACATCAGCCGCAGGTGATCAAAGCGCTTCCTGAGCCGAAACTCGCGGTGACGCCGAAAGCGCCAGATGCCCCGCTCGTTGCCCGCCAAGACAAAGAGCTGCCTTCGATTCCGGTGACTGTTCGGCCATTCACCGTAACGCCGGAGGCACCTCCAGTTCAAACCGCTTCAGTCCAATCTCGGCCAAAACTAGACGACTTCAGGACGAAACTAGCGGATTGTGCAGAAGCGCTGCGATCTGCCCCTTTGGCACCGAGCCGCTATGCGACGCGGCAGGCATCATCAGGTGCAGCCAACACGCTGCAATCGCTAGCATCCGAGCCTGTTGCTTACTATAGCGCAATCCATTCAGACACGGCCATTAAGTGAGGCTGGCAGCGTGATTTCGTTGGAATGAACTTCCTGCGCTGCAACTCGTCGTGTGAATTGCTGTTTGCAATAAGGTAGAATGCAAAATAAGTTTTCATAGAGAAAGGCCATTATTTTGACTTCTTCGCCGTCTCGCCGCCTGCGCGGCTTTACTTTAATTGAACTGCTCGTCGTCATCGCCATTATCGCGATTCTTGCCGCCATTCTTTTTCCTGTCTTTCAGAAAGTGCGTGAGAACGCCCGCCGCACGGCTTGTTTGTCCAACCTCAAGCAGCTTGGCCTGGGCTTCACGCAGTACACGCAGGATTATGACGAGCGAATGCCGGGCGCAGTCAAGGGCGCGACTGCTGTTAATGTTACGGGCGGCTGGATGTTTTACAGCGCCTTTGGCAGCACGAGTGCTGGAGCATTTGATCCGACGCAGGGAAGCATTTATTCCTACGTCAAAAGCAAGGGCGTGTACGTTTGCCCGGATGATTCTGTCGGCCAAACTGCTGGAGACTCGTATGCCGTCAGCTCCTGCACGGAGCAGTACACGGCAGTTGGGACCGTGCTTGCACCCGGCAAGTCGCTGTCTCAGTTCAATGCACCTTCCGCGACACTGCTGCTGACGGAAGAAGGGTCAGGCACGACTTCGGCGGCCACGACAAATGATGCCTATCTCTTGTTCGGCACGGACACGATCTCACTTCGGCACAACGGCGGCGTCAACGTGCTGTTTGTGGATGGGCATGTGAAATATTCGCTGATTGACAACACTGGGGCATCAGTCGCGTCTCCGGGTGACAACACCAAAATCTACAACTTGCAGGACGCGCTTGATTTGAACAACACGCAGAATGTTCCTCTGGACAATCCCAGCAGCACTACTAACCCCGGCACCGGCGTCTGCGCCAACTAGCGCCGGTCGTCAGTGCGAGAACAAGGCCCTGCGGTCCATGGTGGACCGCAGGGCTTTTTGTGCAAAAACGTGTTCTGGCAGACCACCGCGTTTCGCTGCATAGGCAGGCTGGGTATCATCATGCCAGCTAATTCAAGTCAAACAACGCCGCTTGACGGCAGTAAAAGATGCATATAGAAAGACTACTAAACGTGAATTGTTCTTCTTCGCCGTCTCGCCGCCTGCGCGGCTTTACTTTAATTGAACTGCTCGTCGTCATCGCCATTATTGCGATTCTCGCCGCCATCTTGTTCCCCGTGTTCCAAAAAGTGCGCGAGAACGCCCGCCGCACTCAGTGTCTTTCTAACCTCAAACAGCTAGGTCTTGCAACGGTTTAATACCAGCAGGACTACGACGAGCGCATGCCGAGCGCAACTGACGGCCCGAATGGCATTGTATTGGGCGGCTGGATGTACTACGCCACGTTCACCAGCAATATTGCTGGCAAGTTCGATCCTACCCAGGGAAGCTTGTATCCCTATATCAAAAGCACTGGCGTATATGTCTGCCCTGATGACACCGCGGGACAGAGCGACGGCGACACTTATGCCATGAGTTCTTGTGTTGCATCCAGCGCAAGCACTGAGCCGCGCCCCGGTAAAACGCTGTCTCAATTCAGCAATCCCTCCGGCATTATGCTTTTTGGCGAAGAGGGCAGCGGCAGCGCGACCGGCTCTACGAACGATGCTTACCTTTCCTATCAGGCTGCGGATAATCTTAGCCTGCGGCACTCAAGCGGCTCCAATGTTGGTTTCGTAGATGGACATGTCAAGTATTATATCCTTGACCCGTCAAACACATATCCTTCCGCCGCAGCGCTTCAGAAGCTGCACAATCTTCAGGAAGGCGTAGATGTCAACAACATGGACCCGACGATGCTCGATTCTTCTGGAGGAAATGGAATGGGAAAGACAACGCTTCCCTACGGAACTTCAACGTCAGGTCTTTGCAACAACTAGGCTAACATTGACTCTCTGCCACCAAATCTCTGCGCCTCGCCCTTTAAAGTCAAAGGGCGAGGCTTTTTGCTGCCTGGGAACACTATGCCCTGCTTTCGGTGTTATATCGCTTGGGTACTCGAAGCAATGACACTTTATTTGCGGCGGCGAGCCGCGTTCTCGGCAGGTTTTCGGCAGCCGCCGCCAGGCGAAAGCGGACGCGGCCATGATTACCACGTAGAACTCACAGTCTGCGGCGCAATTGATGCCGCAACCGGCATGGTGGTCAACATCAAAGATGTCGATGCCGTGCTGAAAGCACAGGTGGTGGGGCCGCTTCACGGAAGGCTGCTGGACGAAGAAATCCCGGATCTGGGGCTGCCGCCGACCCCGGAAAATCTAGTTCACTTTATTTGGGACCGCTGCGAGCCAGCACTGCCGCAAGCGGGGTGCCTGTCCCGCGTCACGCTCTGGCCGGAAGCGCCGCTGAAAGCCGAGCTTTCATGCCTTTCAGCTCCTCTTATGCCAAGCCTTCAGGAGAGGGTGACGCCCATGCTGACAATGACCCACACTTACGACTTCTCGGCTTCGCATCGCCTGCATTCGCCGTTTTTGTCCGATATGGAAAACGCTGAAATTTTCGGCAAATGCAATTGGAAAAATGGACATGGGCATAACTACGAAGTGGAAGTGACTCTGGCTGGGGACGCCGACCCGCGCACCGGGCAGCTTTGGAACGGAATGTGCCTTGACAAGATCGTCGCCGAAGAAGTTCTCGTGCCCTATGACCATAAGCACCTCAACCATGACACGGCGGATTTTCGGGAGCTGAACCCGACTTCCGAGAACTTAACCCAGGTGATTTGGAACAAGCTATTCCGGCGCTTGAGCCGCGAAAACATGGGCAACGCCCGCCTGTTCCGGGTAGCGGTTCGCGAAACTGCCCGCAACTATTTTGAGTATTACGGCGATTAGCCGAGTAGGGAAAGAGCATCGTGACCCAACTGTCGCAGTCGGAACTGCTGGAACTCAAAGCGCTGGAAGCGCGTCCGCCGCGCGAAGCTGCGCCGCATACGGAGAACCCCATCGCCCGGCCTTCCCAGGAAAAGGCTGAGGCCATTTACCGCGAGATGCTGGCGTTTGTCGGTGAAGACCCCAGCCGCGAAGGGCTGCTGCGGACCCCGCACCGGGTGGTGGAAGCCTTGAAGTCTCTGACCAGCGGCTATGAGCAAACCGTGCCGGCGCTGCTGAACGGCGCAATCTTCCACGAAGATTATGACGACATGGTGGTTGTCAAGGACATCGAGTTTTACTCGCTGTGCGAGCATCACATGCTGCCGTTCTATGGCAAAGTCCATGCGGCTTACATCCCGAACGGCAAAATTGTCGGCTTGTCCAAAATCCCACGCCTTGTCGATATGTTCGCCCGGAGGCTGCAAGTGCAGGAGCGCCTGACAATCCAGATCGCGGAAGCGCTGGAAGAAGCTTTGCAGCCGAAAGGCGTTGCCGTTGTCGTGGAAGGCGCTCATCTGTGCATGCTGATGCGCGGTGTTCAAAAGCAAAGCGCCAGCATGGTCACATCTCATGTGATGGGCGTCTTCCGTACCGATCGGGCCACCCGCCAGGAATTCATGGCCTTGATTGACCGAAACGGCTCCGCACGTTAAAGCAGGGTCACAAGTTGGCATGGTTTCTGCAAGGAGGGTGTTGATAAAAGAGTTGTTTCATAAGGAAGCCAAATATGCCAGCGAATTCCGAGCCTCGTGTCTCTGAGTCTACTTCCACTTCGCCTCCTCGTCTTCACCTCGCGTTTTTAGATGGTTTGCGGGCCGTGGCTGCTCTGCTTGTCGTCGTTTGCCATTGCCACTTGCTGCGTGTTTACCTGCATCATCCTCCCCCTTTTGGCATTCTAAGTGACCTGTTCGACGGCGGGGGTGTTTGGGTGAATACTTTCATTGTGCTTTCCGGGTTTTGCCTGATGCTCCCGGTCGCTCGATCCGGCGCTTTGCGCGGCGGCTGGCTTTCTTTCTACAAGAGCCGCGCCCGGCGGATACTTCCCCCGCTTTATGCCGTCATGGCGCTTGCCGTGATCAAGACACTACTGCGCGACCATCACATTTCCCTGGAAGTGGTTCTGGTGAATGGTCTTTTGTTGCAAGACGTTGTTCAGGCCAAGCCTATTCTAGACCCTCCGCTCTGGACTGTTGCCCTGGAATGGAAAATCTACTTTTTGTTTCCTCCGCTGGTTTGGCTTTGGGCGCGGTACGGTCTGCGAATGACTTTAATCGCCGCCGCCGCAGTCAGCGCTGTCCTTTTTCTGATGCTGTTTATTGTCTTCACGGCCTCACATAACATAGAAAATATGAACTGGACCCGCTGCTGGTATGTGTTCTTGTTCGCACTGGGCATGGCAAGCGCGGATTTCGCTTTCCGGCGCAACGCTCCTGTGATGCCGCAGCATCTGGCATTAACTGCGCTGGGAGCGGCGCTTGTACTGAACTGGGCGCAGATATATCTCTGGCCCTGGTCGTCATCCGGCATCTTCCTGGACTCGCTGCATCAGCCCGCTAACGATGTCATTCAAGGTCTCTCAGTCAGCATCCTGCTGTTTCTTTTGACTCGCGTGAGCGCTGCTCAAAAAAAATTCCATCTTGTGTTTCCAATTTTTAATGTGCTTTCCTGGCAGCCGCTGGTGTTCGTGGGAACGTTTTCCTATTCAATCTATCTGCTGCATTTGATACTCATCTATGCAGTCCGCGATTTTTTGACCGCGCACCTGCACAGCCAGCCGCTGCTGGTCATCTGGCTGATTGACATTGCGATAGTTCTGTGCGCTTCTTATGCGTTTCACCTTGCGTTTGAGCGCCCATTCATGTCCAAGTCAGGCCGCAGGATCAAGACCGAGCGAGAGGCTGAAATTGCGGCTGTGGTTAACCCCGCACCCTAATTGCCAGCCTTGAGCAGTGGTTACGAAACCTGGTATCCTCAGAAATGCCGGTTTCGTGACATTTCTTTGGTCTTGGCAAAGCGTTTGCATAAAGACGGTTTATGCAAACAATTGTCACTTCAAACAAGTTTCTATCTTCTTCAGCGCCCTCGGATGCTTCCACTCCTTTGTCCGCCTCTGGCGCTGGCCGTTTGGACCTCCGTTTTTTGGACGGCCTGCGAGCGCTTGCCGCTATCCTTGTGATCTGTCACCATACTTGGATGTCAGTGTGGCCCGGCGAGGGCGCCCCCGCGTGGACAGCATTAGCCGCTTTTAGCCATGTTGTTCCCGTTTTTATTGTTCTCTCTGGTTTCTGCTTGATGCTTCCAGTCGTGCGCGGGAATGGAACCCTGCGTGGCGGAATGGCGGCATTCTTGAAGAAGCGGGCTTTCCGTATCTTGCCGCCATACTATCTCGCAATCGTTTTTGCGCTGGTGTTTGACTTCTGCTGGATCGGCAGCAAGACAGGTGGACCCTGGGATATGACGCTTCCGGTTACCTGGAAGAGCCTTTGTATCCATCTGCTTCTGCTCCAGAACTTCTCGAGACATGAAACTTATACGATTAATTGTGTCTTCTGGTCACTGAGCTTGGAATGGTGGATTTATTTTTTGTTCCCAGGGCTTGTTTGGGCATGGAAGCGATTTGGACCGGGCAAGACTATGATCCTGTCGATGGCGTTTTCCTACGCTCTGTGCAAGGCTTGTATGCATGAGTTCCATACCGAGTTTACATTGCATTATCTCGCCCTTTTCGCGTTCGGTATGTTTGCTTGTGAGCTGAGTTATTCGCAGCGTTCGGCTGTTCGCGTGTTCCGGGAGCGCTGCTGCTGGGGATTATTCGCTTGGGTGGCGGCAGCAGCGGTCGTTCTGGCGACTACGGGTAAAGTCCATCGTTTTTCTTCAACCGAGCTGATTGACTGCCTTGTTGGGCTGCTTATTATGTGCCTTTTGGTGATCTTGAGCACCCGGCAGGACAGCTTTCTGAGATGCCTCTTATCTCAAAAACCTCTTGTGTTCTGCGGCACCTTCGCGTATTCGATCTATCTTGTCCATGAGCCGCTCATTGTGATCGCCTGGCAGTATGTCTTGGAGCCGCTGCATTTTACTCCGTCTGCCGCGTTCTTGGCGCTGCTGGTTGCCGGCATTCCGCTCTTTGTTGCCTGCGCGTACCTGTTCCACATAGTCTGTGAGCGGCCTTTCATTGCCACTGCCGCGTCTCGGTCTGCTGCGAAACAGGAAAAGACTGTTCTGGTCTGGGCCAACCGAAGCATCTCTATAATTATGCCTCCTCTGCGTAAAGTATAGGAAGGATTTTGCGGGTTCATTGGGAGTGGGGTGCTGAACTGGGAACCGCTCATTTCGGTTTTTCTTAGGTAATAGTTGGCATACTTTTTGCACTAACAGTGAGTATGTCAATACACAGTCAACCAAAAGTATTTGCTTCCCATGCGCCCGCTAGCCAGCCCCGATTACGCTTTGCTTTTCTTGATGGACTGCGTGCTGTGGCTGCCCTGCTTGTTGTAGTCAGCCATCTTTGGGGCTATTATGTGCCCTATCATTTAGGCGCGCGTGGGATTCTTACAAACTGGCTGAGTAATGGGCGTCTTTGGGTTGATGTCTTTATTGTCCTCTCCGGGTTCTGCCTGATGTTGCCGGTGGCTCGGTCAGGCACTTTGCGGGGCGGCTGGATTGCCTTCTACAAGAGCCGTGCGAGACGAATACTTCCTCCTCTTTATGCCGCAGTAGGATTCGCCATTCTAAAGCTAACTCTGGCGCATCATCATATCCCTTTAAGAACAATTTTAGTGAATGTTTTTTTGCTTCAAGACCTCGTTGGAGTTTCTCCCGTTCTGGACGGCCCGCTATGGAGCGTTGCCGTTGAGTGGAAAATCTATTTCTTGTTCCCGCCGCTAGTTTGGCTCTGGGCGCGGTTTGGCTACACCTCCAGCTTAATCTCCGCCGCCTTTTTAGGTGTTGCTCTGACTGCTTTCTATGTGGGGGTACTTCACTCTGCGGACATGACCTACTCCAGCCCCTGGTACATTCTCCTTTTTGCGCTCGGCACAATCTCTGCTGATTTTACATGTCGGGCCAGGCTCAACTTTCATGCACAGCGCACAGCTTGGACAATTTTCAGCATCGCGCTCATCCTGGATTGGGTACAGGCGCATTTTTGGCCTGCGACAACTCCTGGCACTTTGCTTCAGACGTTACATCTTCCTCTCGCTGATAGTCTTAACGGTCTTGTGGTCAGTTCTCTTCTGTTTCTGCTGGCGCGTCAGGCTATCTTTGGAGCAAAATCCCTTGTTTTAACTCCGGTCTTCTCTCTGCTCACTTGGCAGCCACTGGTTTTCATTGGAACATTCTCGTACTCGATCTACCTTATCCACAACATCTTAATTTATGTGCTTGAAGTGAAGTTAGCGGCGCTTCTGCATACTCACGTCACGATCCTTGCTTTCCCAATCGACATCGCTGTGGTTGTCACACTTGCATATGTTTTCCATCTCGCTTTTGAGCGCCCCTTCATGTCCAAGCCAGGCAGCAAAATCAAGACTGAAAA
>CAXTER010000015.1:22114-72878 GCA_964243345.1 uncultured Armatimonadales bacterium | reverse complement strand
TTAGCCGCCCCAAAAGCCAGAAAAAGACATTAAACTCGATGTTCTTCTGCGGGTCTGTGGTAAAGAGGTTGTGGATGAAAAAATGCCCGTCGGCCATCTGCCGCAGCCAGGACAAATAATTGCAGTAGTCATCAATGTTGTACGGCGTCCCGATAAAGAATGACCCACGGCCCCCCTCGCCCATCACCGGAGCGAGAAAGTAACCAAGTGCATAGGGCAGGCAGGAGACAAACACCGTGAAAACAATTAAGGCCGCAACAATGCGGCGCTCTAAGGGAGAAGCCCCCTCCCCCGCTTCGCGTGAGAGGGGTAAGGCTACAAAAGAAGCATCCTTCTTGTCCGAAATCCCTCTCCCGCTTGCAGGGGAGGGGTCGGCGCGTGCGCCAGGGGCGTCCTTACTCCGCATCGTCTTCCTCGTCCTCCGCCGCGTCTTCTTCTACTTGTGTCCGAAGCAGCGCGGCGGCGTTCTCAAACAAAATGCGGTTTCGGTCGGGCCGGGTCAAGGTCGGGGCCGTCTCCACCAATGCTAGGGTCAGATCCGGGCTGCCGCCGGGAAGGCCGCTGCCATACAGCAGCTTGCGCGGCGTCACCACAGACGACACTTGGGCGATTTTATCCGTGTCCAAGCTGCCGGAGATTTCCAGATAAATGTTCAGGTGCTTTTTCGCAGCGGCCATGGCGGCGCGCCAGTCTTCGCCGCCCATGCCGAGAAAAACAAACTTCATCGCCGTAAACTCAGCCGCAATCAGGCGGGCCTGATGCACCGCTTCGGCGTCTGGAGTCGGCAGCGCCACGGGTTTAGCGTAACGCCTTTGGGCGTTTAAAATCTCGCGGCAGTCTTCTAAAGTCACCGGACGACGCGGCGCGGCGAACAGGGCTGCGCCGACCATGCCGCGCCGGTTCTGGTGCCGCCGCTGCTCTTCCTGCGACTCCGCCGCATAGCCGGCATTGAGCGTCACCCAGCCGAACAGGCCATCTTCGGGCGCGACAACCTCGCGCAGGCGGCGGTTGCCGGCCACGAAATCGCACGAGGCACCGAGCGCGGAGATCAGCGCAATGCCGGAAATCTCTCGGCGGCGCATCGCCTCTAAGACAGCCTCGCGGGAAGCTAAATCCGAAGAAAACGGCGTCGCGCCAAAGTAAGCATGGGTATCAAAAGTGGGCATGAATTACTCCTCATCCCCCGACTGCCAAATCGCCTGGGCGTTGCCGGACAGCACGGCGGCTTGGTCGGCATCCGACAGGCCCGACGACCGGACATAGCGCAGGGCGGCGGCGGGAGAGCGGCCCGGCGCATCGGAGCCGAATAGAACGCGCCCGATGCCGACTGTGTCCCGCAGCAGCGGCAGGGCATACGGCGCAGACAGGGCATGGGTTTCAACATGCAGGTTTTCGTGGACCCGCATCAGCGTGACCGCTTCGGTCAGCGTCTCCGGCGAGACGCCGTCCAGCACAACCGCGTGCGGGAAATCCTCTAAAAGCCGGGCAAGCTGCGTGGCATCACCGCGCTGCTCGACGCTGACCATGATCGGCATTTTCGGCAGCCGCCCCAGCGCCGACAGCAGCCGCAGGAAAGGCGCAAACTCCAGCGGCCAGCCCTGCAAATGCGGGAAAAAGCGCACCATCTCAAAGGCATTTTCGGCGACGCTTTCCACCAGGCCGTCTTGGCCCCAGTAATGCACCGGGTTCAGCGTCGCCACCGGAATAAGATGGTCATGCGCCTGACACGCTTTCATGGTCTCGCCATTGCCCTCGGCGGCATTATAAAACAGGCCATAGGTCGAGAGCGTCAGCCCCCAATCGATGCCGTTCGCCCGCATCGCCTCCACCAGCGTTTCCGGGCTGCTGTCCGCGTGCTGCGCGGGATAGGCCCCAAACAGCGTGTTGACATCGGTAATTTCCATAAGTTTGTGTTACCCGCCTTGTCCCATCGTCGGTACGCCTGCGGAGTGTCGTTCCCGAATTTCGTCTTTTTGTTCGCGGCTGAGGTCTTTACGAAAACGGTATTCTTCAATGTAAACGTGTATGACAGCGGCGACGGGCATAGTTTACTCAGAAGCGGGCGAAGAGGCGAGGGAATAAATTCCTCTCGCTGAATGGCATCCTTCGGATGTAGGATAGGTTATCGCTTGACATTCTTCGTCCGAAGGACGTTATTCAGCGAGAGGAATTTATTCCCTCGCCTCTTCGCTTTCTAATCCCCTGTCACCATTCCCAACGCCCGATTTAGTCGGTTGATGCACCGTTCCCGCCCAAGCACGGCGATAGCCTCAAAGAGGCCGGGGCCGGTGGTGCGGCCTGAAATCGCAACGCGGACGGGATGAATAACTTCGCCGCCTTTGACGTCAAACTCGGCAATTGTGGCACGGACGACTTCTTCAGTGCTTGCTTCATCAAAGTTTTCTAAAGCCGCGAAGCCGTCTAGGACCCGGCGCAGGCGGTCGCCAACGCCCGGATGATTAAGCCACTTTTGAGCGGCTTTCTCGTCAAACAAGTATTCGTCATCGCCCAGCAAAAAGAAGTCAGCCAGCGCAGGCGCTTCGGCCAGAGTCTTCATGCGCTCCTGCTCTAGTGCCAGCACGCGCCCGGTGTAGTCCAGCGTTTCGGCATCGGGGGCGTCTCCAACTAGCCCGGCATCTTGAAGAAACGGCAGGGATTGAGCGGCAAGCTCCGGCAGGGACAACTGGCGCAAATACTGGCCGTTGAACCAAAGCAGCTTTTCGGGGTCGGAAATCGGCGAGCGGTTTAAGATGCCGTCCAAGTCAAACTTCTCAACAAGCTCAGGGACAGAAAATAAGTCGCGCTCTTCTTTGGGCGACCAGCCCTGCATCGCGAGGAAGTTCAGGAGCGCGTCGTCTAAAAACCCCTGCTTGGGGTACTCCAATGCGCCCAACGCGCCGTTGCGCTTGCCGAACTTCTTTTTGTCCGGCCCCATCATCACCGGCAGATGCGCGTAAATCGGCGGCTCCCAGCCCAGGGCACGGTGGATTAAAATGTGCAGCGGAGCCGACGGCAGCCATTCTTCGCCGCGCAGGACATGGGAAATCTCCATCAAATGGTCGTCTACTTGGGCGGCGAGATGGTAGGTTGGGTAGCCGTCGGATTTGAGTAAAATCGCATCTTCCAGAATGCGATTCTGGACCGTGATCTCGCCGTACACCGTGTCTGTGAACGTCACTTCGCCTTCGGGCGGCACGGCGAACCGGACGGTGGCGTACTGCCCGCGCGTCGCTTCATACTCCGCCCGCTCGGACTCGGACAAATGCCGGTGGCGGCGGTTGTAGCCGGGCGGCAGGCCGCGCTTTTGCTGGTCTTCGCGCATCCGGGCCAGCTCTTCGGGCGTGTCATAAGCTTTATACGCTTTGCCTTCGGTCAGAAGCTGCTCCACATATTTATGGTAAATGTCTAACCGCTGGGACTGGATATACGGCGCAAACGGTCCGCCTTTTTCCGGTCCTTCGTCGTAGTCAAGCCCGTATTCTTGGAGCGAGTCTAAAATTACCTGGACGCCGTCTTCGGTTTCGCGGTTCTTGTCGGTGTCTTCAATCCGCAGAATGAACTTGCCGCCGGTGTGCCGGGCATACAGCCAGTCCCACAGCGCCGTGCGAATGCCGCCAATATGCAGCGCCCCGGTCGGCGAGGGGGCAAAACGAACGCGAACATTGGTCATACCAAAGATGATACCAGATTTTCGGGCATAAGAACCCCTCCCACCTCACAAGTTCGGCTCCCTCCCCTGTTAGGGAAGGGCAGTACAAAGTGAGGCCGGAAATGGAAAGTGTTTGCGTTCTTCGTCTTATGCTTTTCTGGCCCTTCCCTAACAGGGGAGGGAGCCGAACTTGTGAGGTGGGAGGGGTTCCTCTTCTCCTATCAGCCGCTTGTTCACGGCTAGGCGGTTCGGCAGGGACGGCTGGGCGCCTTCGGTTTCGACGCTCAGGGACGCGGCGGCGTTGGCGAATTTCACCGCCTGCTCCAATGGCTGGCCTTCGCCCAAAGCAACAGCGAGCGCCCCGGTGAAGCAGTCGCCTGCCGCCGTGGTGTCGACCACTTCGGCGGGCGTGAAGGCCGGGACGCCGGTATTGCCGGACGCAGACACGACACGCGCTCCGGCGCTGCCTAAAGTCACGACGACGGTTTCCGCGCCGCGCTGCCGCAGATGGATGGCTGCTGCTGACGGGTCAAAGTCGGCGTCCAGCATTTGTGCGGCCTCGGTCTGGTTCGGCGTCAGCACGGACACCAATGCCAGCAGCTCGTTAGACAGCACCTGGGCCGGGGCCGGGTTTAGGATCGTTCGAACACCGGCAGAACGGGCCATTTGGAGAGCGGCCTGCACGGTGTCCATTGGGATTTCAAGCTGGCATACTAGAACATCGGCGTCACGAACGGCAGCAGCGGCTAAATCCAGCAGAGTTAAGCTGAGGCGGGCATTCGCGCCGGGCGCGACTACAATCGTGTTCTCGCCGAACTCTTCGTCGACCGTAATCAGTGCGACGCCGGTCGTCGCGTCGGGGTCACGCACGACAAACTGGGTGTCAATGCCTTCGTTTTCTAAGTTCTGCACCATCAAATCGCCGAAGCCGTCCGCGCCGACGCAGCCGATGAAAGTCACGACCGCGCCTAAACGTGCGGCGGCGACGGCTTGGTTTGCGCCTTTGCCGCCGGGGACCATCAGAAACCCGCCGCCGAGCAGGGTTTCGCCCGGAAGCGGCAGGTGCAGCACCCGCGCCACCATGTCAATGTTGGCGCTGCCGACAACCACCACGCGCGGGCGTTTTTCTTCGGCGGCATCGTCGGCGCTTAGACCATCAGAAGTAGGTACAGCCATGACCCAAGCGTATCACTATTTCGCGTCCCTTGTCAAGAGGAAGCCGGAGACCGCGGGTATAAAACTCGCGGCAGCAAGTTCAGCCGACCTTCGGTCGCTCGCTTCGCGAGTCTTAAATCCGAACAGCCCGAATGGCGTCCACTCTTTCCTGCCGTGGGTTTCATACCTATGGCTCCTTTCTGGCGGCTCCTTCCGAGAAATTGGGTATGATACCACTAAAAGAAAAGAGTATTAAGAGGGAGAAACCTATGCCTATCTACGAGAACATCACGGAGCTGGTCGGGCGCACACCGCTGGTCAAAATCCACAAAATCACCGACGATGCGCCGGCCACGGTGCTGCTGAAGCTGGAATTCTTCAATCCGGCGTCGTCGGTTAAAGACCGCATCGCGCTGGCAATGGTCGAAGACGCCGAAGCGCGTGGCATTCTGACGCCCGAATCGGTCATTGTCGAGCCGACTTCCGGCAACACCGGTATTGGTCTGGCGTTTGTTTGCGCGGCCAAAGGCTACCGCTGCATCCTGACCATGCCGGAAACCATGTCGATGGAGCGGCGGCTTCTCCTGCGCGGCTACGGAGCGGAGCTGGTGCTGACACCGGGAACCGAAGGCATGAAAGGCGCAATTGCCGAAGCCGAGCGGATTGCCGCCCGCACCCCGAATGCGTATCTAGCCCAGCAGTTCAAAAACCCGGCAAATCCTGCCATCCATCGCCGGACAACCGCCGAGGAGATTTGGGAAGATACGGGTGGAAACGTAGACATCGTCATCGCCGGCGTCGGCACCGGCGGGACCCTGAGCGGCATTGCGGAAGTCTGGAAAGAGCGCAAGCCCGGCTTCAAAGCGATTGCCGTCGAGCCGGTCGAGTCGCCGGTCATCACCCAGACTTTGGAGCATCAGCCGATTAAGCCCGGCCCGCATAAGCTGCAAGGCATCGGCGCAGGCTTTGTGCCGGACAATTTAGACATAGAGATTGTGGACGAAGTCATTCAAGTCAATACCGAAGATAGCGTTCGATGGGCGCGGCGCTGCGGAGCCGAAGAAGGCATCTTGATCGGCCTGTCGTCCGGCTCTGCCCTCTGCGCCGGAATGCAGGTGGCCCACCGGCCTGAGAATGCCGGCAAGACAATTGTGATTGTCATTCCGTCTAATGGCGAGCGGTACTTGTCTACGGTCCTGTTTGCCGACCTGCGCGAAGACAAGTGACCTATGCCCAGCGCAGATAGCCCCAACCTCATCACGGTTCACGAAACGCGGGCGCATGAAGTCGCTGCCGACCGCGCCGACCTTTTTGTGACCGTGGAAGGCTTATCGCTGTTCACAGGCCAGGAAGCCTTGAAGAAAGCGCGGGAAGTCGCGCAGCTTGTGTCTGATCTCACGGCATCCGGCCTTCCGCCGGATGCCATCTTTTTGCAGAGCGTTTCTGCCGACGCACAGAGCGGGACGTTTTCTAAAGCTTCCCGCGCCCAGTACCGCCTGCGTATCCACTGCGCCGATTTATCTCAGCTTGCAGACATTATCGGCATCATCGCTGCCCAAAAGAACGCGGCGCTGAACACAATTGAATGGGGTTACCCTGACGATGACGCCCAGCATGACACCTGGCTGCTGGTTTGCATTGCCCGCGTCAACGAAAAAGCTGCTCAAATCGCCGCCGCGCTTGGCGTCCGCCTTCTTGGCATCCACGCCTTTTCTGAGACGCTGCAAGACCCGGAAGCCAAGCACCCGCGCGTCGCCCCACGCGGCGCGGAACCTGCGATGGCAATGATGCGGCAGCGAATGACTGGCGAAGATTTAGGGATGGAAGTCTCGCATACCAAAACGCTGTTTGTCACAGTGACAGTGGAGTACTTGGTTTCGGGATACGAGAGCTGATAACCGGCACTGGAAGTGCCGGTCTACTCTGAGTGAAAGTCGCTCCGCGACTGAATTCCGGAGGCACAAGCCTTTTCCCCAGTGTTGGAGACACTTTCATTCACTAGTAGACCGGCACTTCCAGTGCCGGTTTTCTTGTCACTACGGCTTCACCAGCTCATAGTAATAATCATCCGTCGCAGCATTTCCCGTGTACGGCCCTCTCAGGATGTCGCCGACGTTCAGCGCCTGAGTTTGGGCATGGGGAGAGACCGGCTTGCGGGCGCTGACATGACCGTCGAGCCACAAGATGTTCGCCCAGCCTGAATGCCGCCCATGAACAGCCGGAGCATGATCCGAGGGAAGGGAAACATACTCGTACCATGACGGCGCACCGGGGAAGACAGGGTTATAAACGCCGCAATCGGCGGCAAGAATCGTTTCGGCAGGAGACTCAGCCTGAGCAAAAGATACGGGATGTCCCTGGGCAATTTCCGCCCGCACATAGGCGATGTTGAGGCCGTAAGGCGGCGGCGTGGGAATGAAATAGCCGGCGGCCTGCACGTTTGACGCGGAAGGGCAGTTCCAAACAGCAGCACTTCGAAGAAACGGCGCAAGTGGACCGCAGGACGTATCGACAGTCTGATTAGGCGGCCGCCCTACATTCCAGCAAAAGCTCCACAGCGTCACAAGTCCCGTGGCTTCGTCGTCATGGCCCAGCGTATGGAACATCAGGCCGTCGTTGTCGCCTCCGTACTGCATCGCCGCTGTCCCGATTTGACGCAGGTTGCTGGCGCAGGTTGCTTGGCTTGCTTTCTCTCGTGCATGGGCGAAGACCGGATACAGCAGCGCCAAAAGAAGGCCAAGAACGGCGAGGACGACAAGCAGCTCAATCAGCGTAAAGCCGGGTTCGCGTGAAGTTTGCATTTCCACTTAACGAGCGGCGGCGGCAAAACGGTTCGCGGCGTTAGAAACAGAAAAGCCCGGCACTTCAAGGTGCCGGGCTTTTGGGTGCCGGGGATGGCTGAAGACTAGGCGCGGACGCTGCGCTTTTTTGCAATAGCGAGGCCGCCGAGGCCCAGGGCCAGCAGCAGGCCGAAGGAGATCGTCGTGGAGACTTCAGGGACGGCGGCGGCTGGGGTCGGAGCGAAGTCAACGCCACGGAAGACCGTGTTAGCGGCAGCAGTCGCAAGCGTCGTGAACGTGCCGGAGGCGATGTTGAAATCAACCAGGGAGTTTCCGGCACTGGTTCCGCTAACAGCGTAAATGTCGGTTCCGTTAGACGTAAGGCTTTGCAGACCGCCTGTGACGGCAAAGGTGTTGGCTTTAGTGAATGTGCCGTCTGCGCCGGTCGTGCTGGTATATTCGACTAAGCCTGCGGTTTGGTCTACCGCAAACAGCGTTGTCGCGTTGGTGAAAAGGAAGTCATAAAGATTGGTGGTAGCCTGCCCGGCAGCGAGGACCGGCACTGCAACCGAGGTGGGTGTCTGGGTTCCGACTTTGCCGTCGTCATAGATGCCGGGGCCTTGATTGGTTGCGCTGACGGCGCTTTCCGTGGAGAAGTACAGATTGTTGTTCAAGATGTTAGTCACACGGATATTCGTAGTTCCGGTCTCGGCGGCGGTTCCGCTTGCGCCGGCGCTGCTGAACGTCGTGGAATAGAGGCCGGTTGGCCCCGCCGAATACAGGGTCGCTCCATTGACCGAAGCCGTGCTGCGGATGTTGTTGCCGGAGAAGGTTCCATCGGTCAAGAATGACGTGCTGACGGTGCCGGCCGCGTTGACTTCGGCAGTGCCGCGATAAACAGCCGGGGAGGTAGAGCTGGCGACGGCAGCCGTGCCGACCGAGGCATTGTAGCCGGCAAGCAGCAGAGACTGTCCGTTTGTGGACAGTGTCAAGGCCCCCTCTGAGGTTGCCGTGCCGCTGTTGGTCAGGCCGGTCACCGGAGCAGAGAAAATCGGGTTAGCTTGTGCAACGGCTGTGGTGAATTCATCCAGGTAAACCTGGGTGGCTGCGCTTGTCAGGGCTGTGGTGCTGCCGGTGGCACCTACCTGGCTGACAACCAGAGTGCCGGGAGTGAAGGATTGGGCTTGGGCGGCGGTGCCGGCAAGTCCGAAGGCAGCAAGGGCAGCCAGCGTGAGGCTGGTGCGGTGATTGAAGATTGCGGTCATTGAGAAGTCTCCTAAGAATAAAATACAAAACAGCAAGAACAGGCACACAATGCGCCGTCTTTTTGACAAGTCCGGCCTTAGTATACAAGTAGAACTACTGGGATTATGTTAAGAGAAGATTAAGTTTTTGCCGTTTCTGTGTTTTGTTTATGAATACGTCCTCAGCATTTCTTCGGTATGGTCAGCGGCCGTACAGAAGGCAAAAATCAGAGGCGGACCCTGTGCTATAATAACGATATGCGCTTGTTTTCTCGTATTTTGTTGTTTTTCGTTTTGTTTCTTGTAGTGGTTCGGGGGCAGGCACTGGAAAGTCCGCCGAGCTTTGCGCCGTTTGAGCGGGTGGAGACCCATCGCATCCGCATTGTCAACAGCGTGGACGGGGCGATCCAAGTCTCAGACGACGGGGGCAAGCGCTGGCATTTGATCGGGCGGGTGACGGCCCCGGCGACGGAAAGCCTGATGGGCTACTCGGCGGCAGGATACGCCAAGCCGGGAACGGTGGCGGCGACGGCGGTGCATGGGCTTCGCATTCGGGTCGGCGACAATGGGACCCCGGACCCGCTGCTG
This sequence comes from uncultured Armatimonadales bacterium, assembly GCA_964243345.1. Lineage (GTDB taxonomy): Bacteria > Armatimonadota > Armatimonadia > Armatimonadales > Capsulimonadaceae > JANXMY01. Next base: position 63,462 of record CAXTER010000015.1, on the reverse strand, counting down.
ATTAATATATTGCCGCGTGAGTTTGCCCAGACGCCCAAGCTGTTCGGCGGGCATGTGTCCGGGCTGTCCGGCATTTATACGACCATTCCCGTGGGAACCAGCATCTTTCGCGGCCTGTCGCCCTTTGTCGGCAACCCGGTCTTTTTAGAGCATGGCATGGGCAGTGACCTTCAGCTTCTGCCGGTGAACTATTTGCCGCGCGACGGCGACGTGCTGGAAATACTCGTGCTGGCCCCGGCAAACCCCCTGCAAGAGGTGGATTTTGACAACCATGCCGGCGGCGACGTGCGCGTCACCTATGCCGACGGCACAACGGAGGTTCTGACCCATGTGGTCAAGCCCGTGGTCGGCATCGGGCGCTACGACGGCTGCTCGTACACGGGGGTTGGGGCGATTAACACGAACCATGACGGGGTCATCACGATTTCCACAGCCCCGGTCAGCACGTCGCCGCTGTTTGAGGGCATCGGCCCGGAGCGGCGCGGCGGGTTTCAAATTCAGCCCGCGTTCCATAACGCTCAGGGCGACGGCGCAGGTGCGCCGTCGGTGCTGGTTGTCGGCTCGCATAAGCGTCCCAACGCGCCGGAGATGGAAGGCCGCCCGCCTCTTTTTTACGGCTATTTTGACCTTTCTTGGAACCCCGACGAGCCGCAGCATTCGTGGCGTGCGGAAGTCCAGCGCCGGCAGGGGCCGTGGACGGCAATGCCGGCGCTTATCGGCAGCCGGACACTGGCGCTGGCCGATGTCACCGCGCTTCGGCTGGTGCGGACTTCGCCCGGCGACAAGCCGTGGCGCGTCGGCCAAATCCGGGCTGCCGAAGCCGATTACACCCATATGGCGGAGATCGCCGCCCGCGCGGGCCACTCGTTGATCGAGCGCGGCGCAATCAGCTTCAGCGTCGCCGCCCCCGACCGGCGCACGGCTTTTATTGCGTTCTACCGGGACGGCGAGTTTACCAGCATCACCAACAGCGTCCCGTACACGTTTCGCTGGGACACGCGGGAAGTCCCCGACGGCGAGTATGTCATTGAAGCCGAGGCCGAGGATGCCAACAATCAGCCGCTGTCCACCACGCGCACGAAAATCTTTGTAGATAACACGCGAAAGATTGCAGATCGCTGACCCCTCACTCAGAAAATTAGGGCGATTGCATATAAAGGCGAACACAAAGAGAAGGGCGAACACAAGGTTCGCCCCAACGGGCAAGGGAGGAAAATGGGACGGAATGTAGGGCGCGAACCTTGTGTTCGCCCTATACACATTGCCCTGTCAGAAAAAGGTCGGCGCTTGACGCTGGGTGAGGTCTGTGGTACGATAAGTGAGACTAACCCGCAAGGAGAGAAGCACCATGTCCGACACGACGGCACTGCCGACGGGCGACTTGCCCTTAAACGGCGCACACGCAGTTCTCAAACCAGAGGAATTTTGGGAGCGGCTGCACCTGCCCCGCCATGTCCATGACCATCCCCCCATTGCCAACGCGAACGACGTTTACAAAAGCAGCCTCAGCCCACTCGACAAGCTGGCCGTTTCCATTACGGACAAAGTCGGCTCGATGGGCTTCTTTCTGGCGATTCTGGTTTGGACGATTATTTGGACCAGCTACAATATCCTTGCTTCCGAAGTCCCCGGCCTGCACTGGAAATCGTTTGACCCGTTTCCGGCGTTCGTCGCCTATTTGTTGATCTCAAACGTCATCCAAATTTTACTCATGCCGTTAATCATGGTCGGCCAGAACGTGCAGGGGCGGCACACCGAAATCCGGGCGCAGCTTGACTTTGAGGTCAACCAAAAAGCCGAAAAAGAAGTGGTTGCTATTCTGCACAATCTGGAGCATAACACAGACCTGCTCATTCAGCTTATGCGCCACTTGGAGTGCAAAGTTTCCGACGAAGAAGTCCGTGCGCTGGCTGCCGAGCGCGATATTGCTGATAAGCTGGAAGCCGCGCGAATTGAGGGTGCCGCGAAAGAGGCCGCAGGCGCTTAGAACCCCATGACACTGCATGAAAAAGTCGGCCAAATGCTGCTCTTCGGCTGGAAGACCGACGCGCAGGCGGACGCGCTTGTCACAGAGTTTGCCGCCGGGGGCGTAATTCTGATGGGCCGTAATATCAAGACGCCCGCTGAAACAGCGTCGGACATTGCCCATCTGCAAGCGCTCGCCCAGCAAAGCAGCCTGCCGCCGCTGTTTGTGGCCGTCGACCAGGAAGGAGGCCGGGTGCAGCGTCTCGGCCCGCCCCGCTACCCCAAGCACCCGTCTCAGCGCGAAACCGGCGCGTCTGCCGACCCCAGTGCCGCCCATGCGTCAGCGCGGGAACTCGGCACAGAATTGAAATTGCTTGGCTTCAACTGGGACTTCGCGCCGGTTTTAGACGTTGACAGTAACCCGCAGAACCCGGTCATCGGCGACCGCGCCTACTCATCCGACCCGCAAACTGTCGCCGCGCTCGGCGTCGCCGCCATCACCGGCTTCCAGAACGACGCCGGCATCCTCGCCTGCGGCAAGCACTTCCCCGGCCACGGCGACACCGACACCGATTCCCATTTCGCCCTGCCCACCATTCGCCGCCCCCGCGCCGCCCTTGATGCCGTTGAACTAGTCCCTTTCCGCGCCGCCATAGAGGCCGGCGTCGCCGCCATTATGACCGCGCATATCCTGTTTCCCGCGCTTGACCCCACCTTGCCCGCGACGCTCTCCTCCACCATCTTGACCGGCCTGCTGCGCCAAGAGTTAGGCTTTGACGGCATCATCATCACCGACGACTTAGAGATGAAAGGCGTCGCCGACCAGTGGGGCGCACCCGAAGCCGCTATTTTAGCCGTCCAAGCCGGAGCCGACCTTCTCTTGTGCTGCCACGAATGGGAAACCCAGCGTGCCATCCACGCCGCCCTTTTAACTGCGCTTGACACAGGCCGCCTCACCGAAACCCGCCTGGACCAATCCCTCGCCCGCATCGCCGCCGCCAAAACCCGCTGGCTTATCCAGTCCTAACGTGTAGGGGCAGGGCTTGCCCCTGCCTTCTTTCCTGCTTCCTGCCTTCTTTCCTGCTTCCTGCCCTCTTTCCTGCTTGTGGTACAATAGCATCAGGCAAGCGAGCAGCGGAAACGAAGAAGGATACAGCAGCATGAGAGTCAAAGAAGAATGGAAACAGCCCGTCAGCCGCGTTGATGCTTGGAAGGCCATTTTGTTAACCGTGGTTCTCATCGCTGGAATACTGGCCCTTGGGCAAGTTATTTTCCAAACTCGCTTTGAGCGTTTAGGCTGGGCCGTTTCGCTGCTGGCACTCTGGATGCCTATGGCAGAAGCAATCTTCAAGCAAGGATGGCGAGTTTTGCGGACTTCTCAGACACTGTGCTGGGTTGGCTACACCTTCTTCGCCGGAGGAAACATACTTCCACACGGAACGGCAGCCTCGTGGATGACAAACATCGGAGCATTGCTGATGATAGGCGCATTGGGAGTTACTATTTTTGACTTCAACAGGACACGGAAGTCCGTTTCCGCAGACACAGCAGACGCCACGGAATAGGACGCCACGGGTTGAAACCCGAAGCTGTCAAGTTCCCACCGTCGAGTCGACGGAAGACCAACTTCGTTGGATGTAACTTCGTTGGATGTAATTTCTTGTGTCGCCGCGACACGGGGCACTTCTGAGCGTCGGAACTTATTCCGTGGCTTCTTGGCCCGTGGCGACCGCCTCAATCCATCGCGCTTGCTTCTCTGCTCATTACTGCCTTGCGCCGTACGATGCCGCCTCTCGTGCTATACTTGTTCTATGACGGCCAAAGTGTGTCCCCGGTGCGGCTCGCAGTACGAAAACTTTAAGTCGACCACCTGCCCGCAGTGCTTTGCAATTTTAGTGGCCGTAGACGAGGCGACGGCGGGGGAGCTGACGGCGGCGCGGGCGGAAGTGGAGCGGTCGCCGGAGTTTTTGGAAACAAAGGCCGCCGATGATGAGCGGTTCCGGCAGCAGTCGTTCGGGGCGTGTCTGGGAATTGCCGCACTGACACTGGCAACGCTGATTATCGTAGTCGCGCTGCTGGTATCTGCCGCACACCGGCATTCCGTGAAACGCTCCAGCCCTTCCGCTCCCATCGCAGCAACGGCGGCGAAAGAACCGCTGACGACACTGCCTGTCGCGGCGGCGGGCTTGAATGATGTTCTGCCGCCTCTCATTGGGCCGTACAAAAGGCAGTCGGCAGACGCAAGCACGGTGCTGACGGGGACGCTGACGCCGCTGTTCCACGGGGTGTATGTAAAAGCCCCCCCCGCCCCCAATAATGGGGGAGCAACACGAAGTAATAAACGCCTGCGTGCTGCTCTGACTCCCCCATTATTGGGGGCAGGGGGGACTTCTTTAGATGTCTACGCTCTGCCTGCCGGGCGTCCGACCCCGGAGCAGAACGAGTTTCGGCTTGGCCTCACGGTCGCAAGTCAAATCGGCGGGACAAGCCGCCCCACCCTCTTTTTCTCGACCGAATACTGGCACTTCGCCGTTCTCGCCGCCCCTAGCGACGCGCCGACGCCCCCTGCATTCCGGGATGCGCTGGCCGCACATTTTGGGTATACTGGTGGCAGCATGAGGCAATCCCAATGAACAAGAACCTAAAGACGCTGCTTTGGACGGGCGCAGGCGCGGCGGCGCTGGCGGCGGCGAACAATGCCGTGTTTGCTCAGGCCAAAGCGCTCGGCAACACGCTCGGCGGCGATGCCCGCTTTTGGCCTGGTCCTTACGGCGACCTCTTTTACACCAAGCAGGGCCAGGGCGACAGCCCGGTGGTCCTGCTGCACGGCCTGTACGCAGGCGCATCGGGCTACGAATGGCGTAAGAATTTTGACGCGCTTTCGGAGCATCAGCGTGTGTATGCCCTAGACTGGCTCGGCTTTGGGCTGTCCGACAAGCCGCGCATTCGCTACACCGCCGCGCAGTATATCGAGCAGCTCGGTCAGTTCCTGCGCGAAGTCGTCAAAGAGCCGTGTACGGTGGTCGCGTCGTCGCTGGCGTCCGCTTATGCCGTTCAAGTGGCCGCCGATCAGCCGGAGCTGGTGCAGAAGCTGATTCTGATCTGCCCAACTGGTTTTCGGCATCTGGCGAAAGCGCCGGACGCCGGGACCGAAGCGATTTATCAGTTGACCCACGCGCCGCTGCTGGGAACGACCCTGCACAACGCCGTGGCGTCACGCGCCGGCCTGCGCTACTACCTGATGAACCAGACCTACTTTGACCCGTCTTATGTAGATGATGCGCTTGTCGATCATTACTCCACGGCGACCCATCAGTACGGCTCGCAGAACGCCCCGCCGTCGTTTTACAGCGGCCTGCTGAACCACAGCGTCGCCGAAGCGTTCCCGAAGCTGACCCAAACGCTGCGGATTGTCTGGGGACGCGAAGCCCGCTTGACCCCACTGTCCGACGCCGAAGTGTTCCTTGCAGCGAATTCCCGCGCCGAGCTGACTGTTTTAGACAAAAGCGGTCTGCTGCCGCATGACGAGCAGGCGCAGGCGTTCAACCGCCTGGCGATTGCCCTGCTGACTGAAGAAGCCCAGAGCGCCGCAGACCCTTTGCGCTGAAATTATTACCCCTGAAGGAGCCGAATGACGATGGCACAAAGCAGCCCGAAAAGCACCCCGAACGGCAATGCCCAGCGCAAGCCGCCGGTCCCGCTGACACTGGTGGACCAAAGCGACGATTTTGACGAAGACGAAGAAACATACATTGTTGCCGGCGAGGCCGGCGAGGATGTGGCGTTTGAGGTGTGCGAGGATTTAGAGATCGCGCTCGGTGTCCGTGATGCCATGCTGGAAGACGGCTTCGCCGTGAAGCTGTATCAAGCCGTAGAAATTGAAGTCGTTTCCGACGACGACGCCCCGGTCCGTCCCGACGGCGCGGCGTAGGCTGCCGGGGCTTTCTACGCCCCCAGCTTCTACTCGCCCGGCGCCGATGTGGCAGGCGCGTCTTCCGGCGGCTCAATCCGGCTGAGAACCAGCGGCTTCGGCGAAACCAGCAGCGGCCAGCAGGGCGCAGGCGTCGGCCCCGGCACCGCCGGGGTCAAAATCAGGTTCCCCTCATGGTAGCTGACTATGTAGACTGCGGCACCGTGATACCAGGGTGCATGAGAGAATGTAGACAGCGGCAGAGGCCGCCCATTGACGCTGAGGCTGGCGCAGCGCACGGTCAGGCGGCTGCCTTGCAGGGTGTATTCTCCCGCCCCGCCGATGGCTCCTGTTGGGAACGTAATCACAATGCCAGCGATGTTATGCGGCAGGAAAAACAGGGCTGTTCGCATCTTCTGCTGATAAGGCCGCCCAGACGCATCGTTCCAAACAATCGTCCCTACCCACTTGCCGCCCAATGTGTCTAAAGCTGGGGCAGGATGGCTGCATCCGCCGGCAAGCATCAAGCAGAGCGCCGCACAGACAGCCGCAGCGTCTTCCTGCCGAGTCAAGAGTTTTTTCATAATCAGCACCCGGCGCTGCACTTCCAGCCTTCCAGGTCTGCCAGTGCCGAGATCAGCCGCTGCGGCTCACTTACTCGGCCGACCCGACCAGTCGCCGACATACAGCACTTCTTCTTCCAGCGTCACGCCAAACTTCTCAAACACAACCCGCTTGACTTTGTCTGCCAGCGCCCGCAAGTCAGACGCCGTCGCGCCGCCCGCGTTGACCAGAAAGTTTGCGTGCTTCTCGGAGACTTCCGCGCCGCCGATCCGCAGGCCCTTGAGACCGCAGGCTTCGCAAAGAAAGCCTGCCGGCACGACGCCCGCTGCCTTCATGCCGGCGGGCAGCGTGTCTAGGCTCTCGGCAAGCGTTTTGCTTTGGACGTTCTTAAAGAACGATCCTGCCGACGGCGCATAGGGCTGTTTGGCCCGGCGCTGGGCTTGGTATTCTTTCGCTTCAGCCACGATTGTATCCGGGTCGCCGCGCCCTGTCAGCGCCAAAGTGCAGGACAGCACAACCGTCCCGCTCAAACCGCTTCGGCGCAGGCGGCTGTCACGGTACGAGAACTCCATCCACTCCGGGCCGACGGTTTGATCGCGTCCGTCGGCGAAAACCCGCACCGATGACACCAGCGGCCCGATATTGCCTCGGTACGCCCCGGCATTGCTGACCAGAGCGCCCCCTACCGTGCCGGGAATGCCGATGGCCCATTCCAGCCCTTTGTAGCCTGCCCGCGCCGTCTGCAAAAACAGCGAGCCGAACGAGACGCCGCTTTCCGCCTGAGTTTCGTCCCCAACCGTGCAGCCTTTGCAGCGATTCTGGATCACCAAGCCGTTGTAGCCCGCATCACTCATCAACAAATTCGAGCCGTGTCCGATGAACAAGTAGGGAAGACTAGCCTCAGTGCAGGCTTGCAGCACTCGCGCCAGCGTTTCTACGTCCGAGGCCGGCCAGAACCACCGGGCCGGGCCGCCCACTTTCAGCGTCGTATGCCGTGCCATCGGCTCGCCTTGCTTCAGGGCGTCGCCAAGCATTTCCAGTAACCGCGTGTCTATCTCCATAAGTCCGTTTCCATAGTCGGCTTACAGTGTATCACACAGACGCTATGCTTGGCAAGGTTTAACGTCGGCAGCCGCGCGGCAAGAATGATCAAGAGGAACAATTTCATGAGTGACAATCAAACCGACCGGCTGCCGCTGCTGACATCCGGCGAGCTAAACTCGACCCAAAAGCAGGTCTACGATAAGATGATGGCGGAGCAGGTGCCGTGGGCAACGAAGTCCGGCTTTCAGGCAGCGACGCCCGACGGCAAGCTGCTGGGACCGTTTAACACGCTCTTGTATGGCCCGGAAGTCGGACAAGCGTACCTAGACTATTTTACTGCCGAGAAGAAGAACACGTCTCTGACTGAGCGCGTTCACGAGATCGTGATTTTGGCTGTCGGCGCGGCCTGGAACTCCCCGTATGAGCTGTACGCGCACACGGCAGTCGGCAAGTCGGTTGGCCTGCCGGAAGAAGTTGTCCAAGCCGTCGCCGCCGGGCAGACGCCGGAAGGCGTCTCCGAGCAGGAAGCCGCCGCCTACGAGTTCGCCCATCAGCTTGCCGCGACGCACCGGGTTGATCCGGCGGCGTATGCACAGGCAAAGGCTGCGTTCGGCGACAAGGGCCTGGTAGACATTGTCATGCTGACCGGCCTCTACTTGGTGACCTGCGCCGCGCTGAATGCGTTTGAAGTACCGGTTCCGTAGGAGACTAACCGGCACTGGAAGTGCCGGTTCTTTTACTGAGCCTTAAACCACTCTATCGTTTGCCGGACTCCTTCGGCCACAGGCGTTGCTTTCCAGCCGAATGTGCTCTCAAAGCGGCAGGAGTTCACAATCTGCGGCTCGGTGTACTGGTAGAACATTTCCACCATCTCGCGCATAGTCGGGTTGAACAGGCCCATCGCCTGGACGGCTACCTTCGGGATCGCTATGATTTTGATAGGATGGCCCAATGCGCTGCCGATGAGGCGAATTATCTCCTGTGTGGACACTGCCGGGGCAACCGGCAGGAGCCAGGCGTGGCCCAGCGCTTTCGGGCTGTCGGCGAGCGTCGCCAGTCCGCGTGCCACGTCGCCTATATAGCTGTAGGCGTGGGGCAAGTTCACATTGCCCAGCACCTGCACGGGCTTGCCGATCAGTGCAGGCGGGAAAACCAGGTATCCCAGCGCGGAATTGAGCACGAGTGGCCCATAGAAGTCCGCCGCACGGCCCAGCGCAACCTGCACGATGCCGTCCCGGTGCGCCTGCAAATATCTTGCAGAAGTTTCAGCACGCATCCGCCCTTTGCGGGTTGTCGCGGCATGAGGCGTGTCTTCCGTCATTGGCGCTCCGTGAGTCTCGCCGTACATATAGAGCGACTCGGTCACAATCAGCTTCGCGCCTGCCGAGGCCGCACCTGCGATAATGCCCGCCTGCTGGCGCGGAACCATCGCTACCTGCTCGGCATATGACGCCGGATTGGTGCAGTTGTAGACGACCGCCGCGCCGCGGCAGACTTCTTTAGCGGCATCAATATCAGTAATGTCGGCGGCCAATAGCTCGACGCCGGCAGGGACAGTCGCTTTGCCGTGGCGGCTGACGACCCGGACCTGCTTGCCCTGCGCCAGCAAAACATCTGTGAGGGTAAGACCGACTGGGCCGGTTCCGAGGACAACGTGCAGACCGTTTTGGTTGTTTTCAAGAGTGCTCATTCTTATGCTCCTTCTTCCGTACAATAATTTATATTCTAACGTCGTTAGAATATATCTAAATAAAAATCGGCTTATTTGCCGCGATTGGCCCATGCAAACAGCAAGTCTTTCGTCGCCTGCACTGCCAGACGCTCTGCTTTTTCTGCACCGCCGCCGACGCGGTCCAGCAGCGTGACCGCCGCCAAGCCGTGCAGCAGCGCCCAGAGCGTTTCCACTGCCCCTTGCGGATCCTCCAGAACAATTGCACAAGACTGTGTCCATTGTTCCAGTGCTTCGTAGACGACCGCCGCCGATTTGCGTGCGCCGTTCAGCGTCTCCTCTGTCGGCAGTCCAGCGCTGTCCGGACCGTGCATTACTTGGTACAGTTCCGGCTGCTGCTGGGTGAGCCGCCAGTAGGCTCTGCCAATCTGCTCCAAGCGCTCCGCCGCGTCTGTGGTCTGCTGCGCGGCCCCGCGCAGGGCTTCAGTCAGCTGCTCAAAGCCTTCCCGCTGCACTTCGCTCAGAATGGCATCTTTGCCGGCGAAATACTCGTAAATAGTTGGCGGGCTGTATTCAATAGCATCGGCGATGCGGCGGATCGTCACTGCCGGCCAGCCTTCAGTGCGGGCGATCTGCCGTGCTGCCGCGAGAATTCCTTCTCGCGTCGCTTCTTTTTGCCGTTCCCGCCGCTCTTTCGCGCCCAATTCTTATCACCCATCTTTTATCTAACGCTGTTCGATAATATAGTGACACAGAGGCAAGCGGTTTGTCAAGCCCTGCGAAAACTTTTTTCTGGTACACTTCCTGCCATGACAGAGATTGAACTGCTGCACGAAACCATTCGCACCTGCCGCAAATGTGAGGCCGACGGGTTTCCAATCGCGCCCCCGCCGCTGGCCTGGGGGCTGGCCCCTGCGCCGTTTATGCTCATCGGGCAAGCGCCGGGATTGTCGGACTGGCGCGGGGACCGGATGTACCTCGGCCCGGCGGCGCGGAAACTGATCGGCTGGCTGGTGGAAGCAGGCTTCTCTGAGACGGACATCGGCACCACTCTTTATATGACCGCGCTGACCAAGTGCTTTCCCGGACGCCTGCCGGGCAAAAGCACCGACCGTGCGCCGTCGCCCAAAGAACGCGCCAATTGCCGCCCGTGGCTGGATGCTCAGTGGACGCTGGTTCAGCCGCGTGTCGTGCTGCTGTTCGGCAAGCTGTCCATTGATACGTTCCTGCCGAAGATGACGCTGGAAGAGTGCATCGGCCAGACATTTGACAAAGACGGCCTGCACTTCATTCCCCTGCCCCATTCGTCCGGCGCTTCCACCTGGCTTAATACTGCCGAACACCGCGCCCAACTGACGGAAGCGATTGAGCGTGTCCGTGAAGCGAGGAAAGCTTATCTTTAAGAAAGCTTCTCCGATCCTGTTGCATTGACTATTGCTTTCTGTTACAATGCGTGAAATCTGTTTTACGCAACTAAGAATAGAGGCTGCTCAGTGCTCAGAAGAAATAGGTTCAAGCGGGGATACCTCGCGGTGCTGTGCGCGGCGCTGCTGCTGTGCCGCTGCGTTTCCGCCGACGACCTGCACGCAAACTTTGCCGCCCCGCCCGCGTCGGCCCGCCCCTGGGTGTACTGGTTCTGGCTGAACGGCAATATCACCAAGCCCGGCATCACCGCCGACCTCGAAGCCATGCAGCGAGTCGGCATCGGCGGGGTGCTGATCATGGAAGTGGACCAGGGAACTCCGCTTGGCCCGGTGGCGTTCGGCGGGCCGAAGTGGCGGGAGCTGTTCCGGTTTGTCTGTTCGGAAGCCCACCGACTTGGACTGCAAGTGAACATGAACAACGATGCCGGCTGGTGCGGCAGCGGAGGCCCGTGGATCACGCCGGCGCTTTCAATGCAGAAGCTGGTTTGGAGCGAAACCGCCGCGACCGGGCCGCAGCAGCTCGAAACGGCGCTGCCTCAGCCGGAAACAGTGGCAGGCTACTACGAAGATGTCGCCGTTCTCGCCGTGCCTACCCCTGCCGATGACACTTACCGCATTCCAGACATTCAGGGCAAGTCGGCCCTTGACTTGCAGGAGTTTGCCCCCCCGCCGGCAGTTTCTCCCTCGGTTCCAGCGGCGCAGGCAATTGACCCTGCCAAAATCATTGCTCTCACCGGGCAGTATGTCGGCGGCAGACTGGTTTGGAATGTGCCGCCGGGGAAGTGGACGATTCTGCGCTTCGGACACACCAGCACAGGCGTTGCCAACCATCCCGCGCCGCAGACCGGCCTCGGACTGGAAACCGACAAACTGAGCCGGGCCGCGACCGAGGCCCAGTTCAGCGGCTTGATGGCGCATCTGACCGCCGACAATTCGCCGTTTGTGGGCCAAACACTGGTCTCGACGCACATTGACAGCTGGGAAACCGGCTCGCAGAACTGGACTCCGACATTTCGCGCGGACTTCCAGCGTTTGCGCGGCTATGATCCCCTGCCCTACCTGCCGGTGATGACCGGGCGCGTTATCGGAAGCCTTGACCTCTCGGAGCGCTTTTTGTGGGATGTCCGCCAGACCGTTTCCGACCTGCTGGTGGCGAACTACGCAGGGCACATGCGGGAACTCGCGCATCAGCACGGCATTCGGCTCTCCATTGAAGGCTACACCGCACCGGCGGATGAGCTGGCGTATGCCGCGCAGGCCGACGAGCCGATGGCTGAATACTGGTCGTCTCCGATGTACAGCGCCGGTGAGACTGTTCCCTTGATGGCCTCGGCGGGCCACACCAACGGCAGGAATATCATTGGCGCAGAGTCGTTTACCGCCGACAGCAACGAGAAATGGCGGCTTTCTCCGGCGTCCGTCAAATCCCTCGGCGATTGGGCGTTCTGCAATGGCATCAACCGCTTTGTCATCCACCGCTACGCCATACAGCCGTTTCTGAATGTTAAGCCGGGCGTTTCGATGGGTCCCTGGGGGCTGCACTACGAGCGCACGGAAACCTGGTGGGAGCAGTCAAAACCCTGGCATGAGTATTTGGCCCGGTGTCAATATCTACTGCGGCAGGGCCGGTTTGCCGCCGACATCTGTTATCTGGAACCGGAAGGCTCGCCGCATCATTTCGTTGCGCCAAATACGTTTGAAGAGTACAAGTATGATGATTGCAGCCCGGAAGTTGTCTTAACGCAGATGACCGTGAAAAACGGCCTGCTGACACTGCCGGACGGGATGCACTATCGCCTGCTTGTCCTGCCCGATGCCCAGACAATGACGCCCAAGCTGCTGACAAAGATCGCCGCGCTGGTGGCGGACGGTGCCACTCTCGTGGGTCCGCCGCCGGTGCGCTCGCCGAGCCTTGCGGCGTACCCAGACTGCGACACGCAGGTTCGTCTCATCGCACAAGCACTGTGGGGCGACTGCGACGGCAGGACAATCCAGCGCCACGCTTACGGCAAGGGGCATGTTGTCTGGGGCCGGACACCGGCTGAGACTCTGGCGGATGCCGGCATTCCTGCTGACTTTTCCAGCCTGGGCAATCCAGGCATCCATTTTCTGCATCGGCAAATGGCCGACGGCACAGACCTTTATTTTGTCGCAAACGCCGGCAATTCTGCGAAGTCCGTTTCCGCTATTTTCCGTATTCAGAACAAAGCGCCTGAGTTCTGGTGGCCGGAAACAGGCCGGGCCGAGCCGGTTGCCGAGTATGTTCAGCATCAGAACACGGTCACAATTCCACTGCACTTGACCGGGACACAGTCTGTGTTTGTTGTTTTCCGGCCTCAGCGCAGCCGTAACGGCAGTGGGAACAATCACGCCGTCAGCCTCACCCGCAACGGCATCCCAACTGAGTCAGCTCAGGACAGCCTGCCGGTAATTACACGGGCTGTCTACGGCGTTCTGACCGACCCGGCCCGGACCCGCAATGTCACGGCAAAGCTTCAGGCGCTCCTCGCACGCAGCGGCACGGAGTTTCAAGTCGCAGCCTTAGCGACAGGCGACGATCCCGCGTATGGAACCGTCAAAACACTTCAAATAGATTATGCGATCAAAGGCCACATGTTCCATGCGGAAGGCCAGGATCCGGACACGCTGAACTTGAGTGTCTTGGAGGAGGCCGCTCCGGCCTCCACGCTGGCCGTGATGCCGGACCACACTCTGCGGCTTCTTGCCTGGCAAAACGGAATGTATCAGGTGCGGACGGCGGCGGGGAAAACGCTGGCCCGCTCGGTCGCCGCCCTTCCCGCTCCACGCGAGATCGCCGGCCCCTGGTCTTTGATGTTCCCGCCGAACTTGGGAGCGCCCACACGGGTGATACTGGATCATCTCATTTCGTGGAACCAGCATGATAACCCAGGGATCCGCGATTTCTCCGGCACAGCCGCCTACCGAACAGCATTTGCTGTGCCGGCAGACTTTGTCTCCAAAAATCAAGCGTTCTCGCTCGATCTGGGCGATGTTCAGGTGATCGCCGATGTCATGCTGAACGGAAAAGACCTCGGCATCCTCTGGAAGCCGCCTTACCGCGCTGATGTCTCTTCGGCGATCAAGCCCGGCATCAACACGCTTCAAGTCAAAGTCACCAACCTTTGGATCAACCGCATGATCGGCGATGAAAACCTGCCGGAAGACAGCAACCGCAGCGGCGACGGAACATTAAAATCCTGGCCGGCCTGGGTGCTGGACGGCAAATCCAGCCCGGCCGGCAGAAAGACGTTCACCTCCTGGCGGCTTTGGGGCAAAGACTCGCCCCGCCAGCCTTCCGGCCTGCTCGGCCCGATCACGCTTTCCGCAGGGAAAGAAGTACGCTTTTAGGCAGGATACGCCGTGAAAGCAGCGGCCGTGGGACTGAAGTCCTGCGCTGTAGGCGCTTCGCCCCATAGCCGAGGACTTCAGTCCCGCAGCAATTGCTTCTGATACTATAAATTGCTGCTTATCTCTCTCTGCAACCTTTTCGCGCCTGCCGTGTCACAGTAAATGCAGGCGCGAACGAAAGCGAGACACTTATGATTTACACGACGCTTCTTTTCATTGGTCTTGTCGGCTTGTTCGCTCAGGCCGTGCTGGGATTGTCACATAGCGGACACGCCGGGCATTCAGGACATGCGGGTCATGGCAGCCACGCGGCGCACGGGAGCGGACACCGAGGAGGCCGCAGTGAACGCGGTCCATCGCCGCTTTGGACCCTGCTGTCGCCGCTTGCGATCTTCAGCCTGTGTCTCGGCGCAGGCGCAACCGGCCTTCTCTTAAAGCCCGCGCATCTTGCGGCGGCGCTGACTGCACTGGCAGCTCTCTTGGGCGGCCTGGTCTTCTTTGGCCTGCTGGTGCGCCCGATTTGGAACCTGCTCTTTCAGTTCGCCTCTAAGCCGAGCGCAGCGTTAGAAGGCATGGTCGCCCGGCAGGCCGAAGCCGTCACCACGTTTGATGAGCGCGGACGCGGCTTAGTCGGGCTGACCATTGACGGCCAGTGGGTGCGCGTTCTGGCGACACTGGAACCCGAAAGCCCAGCAAACACGCTGCCGGTCCGAGCCGGCGAGCGATTGACGGTCATCAGCGTGGATGGCCGCGCCAACTCCTGCCGCGTCGCGCGGCTGTAAACCAACAGAAAGAAGAACATCACATGGGAGGCTTTGTTATGAGCAGCACGCTAATTATCACGCTGGTCGTCGTTGGGGCGGTCATCTTTATCCCACTGATTATCAGCCGGTTTCTGACCCAGGTAGAGGCAGGAACCATTCGCCTGGTGTCGTCCTTGAATGGACGCACGGCGATCTACAAAGGGCCAGGCAAGGCCATTGAAGTCCCGCTGATGACGACGGGGACAACCATTCCCTCAAAAGCCATCAACATTGATCTGGACATTGCCGACCAAACCGCCGATGTGGACGGCAACGGGCAGCCGAAGCCGATTAAAGTGCGCGTCTTGGCCTCGGCCATTGTTTCCGTCGGCGACTCCAGCGAGATGATTACCACGGCGGCCAACAAGTTCTTTTCCAAGCCGCCTGCCGAGCAAACTGCCACTTTAAGCGATCTGCTGACTTCCACTGGACGCCGGGCGGTGAACCTTCTGAACCATGACGAGCTGTTCTCGGCCAAAGCCCAGCGCAATGTTACAAACCTTGCGCCGGGAACAGACATTGCCAAATCGTTCTCAGCCATCCCTGTCGAGGAAGACGATAGGCTGGCGCTGATTATCAAAGGGGCATGTTCACGGGAGCTTCAAGACTTGGGGCTTGTCTTTAACTCGTTGAACATCAAGGAAGTCCAAAGTGAAGTCGCCGAAGCCCGCCGCCGCCAGTCTGCCGTCGAAGCCAAAGCGAACGCCGACATTGTTGCGGCAGATCAGGAGCGCCGCGCCCGCGAAGCCCAGCTTGGGGCCGAACAGGCCATCAACGACAAGCAGCGCGATTTGGAGCAGCGCCGGGCCGAGAACGCCGCCACGGTCGCCACCGCCGAAGCCAAAAAGCAGACCGCGCTTGCCATTCAGCGCGAAGCCGAATTGAAGGCAACCCAAATTGCCCAGGCCAACGCCGACGCCGCCCGTGTTCGGGTCCAGGCCGAAGCCGCCGCCGATGCCGAAGCGGTCAAAGTCCGCACATTGGGCTTGGCCCAAGCCGACGCGATCCGGGCCGTTAACGAGGCCATCCGCCAGGGCGGCGATGCCTATTTGGCCCTGCGGCAGCTTGAAATCCTGCCCCAGATTGTTCCCGCCATCGCCGAAGCATTAGCAAATGCCAAGCTCATCAACATCAGCGGTGCAGGCGACGGGCGCGGCGCAGCCGGCGGAGCCACCGACCAGATCACCGGCGTCATCCAAACCCTGCTGGCAACCCAGCTTGTCAGCGGCCAGCTGCGCTTAGACGCCCCCGACCCGTCACTCGCCCTGCCCCCGACGAACGGCACCACGCCTGCTCCGGCAGAAACGGGCTTGAGTGTCAAGCGGCGCTAGACAAGGACAAACGACCTGGATTGCAAGAAGGAATCCGGGCATTGAAATACCCGTCTAGGAGCCTGCGGCGACTGTCCAGGGGACAGAAGAGATCAATTACTTGCTTTTCTCCCGTCCGCAGGACGGTTGGCGAAGCCTCACAGACGGGTATTTTAATGCCCGGATGAAGGAGGTCGGATTGGAAAACAGGATCATTGTGTTATGGCGGGTTTACAATGGACGGAACCGATTGCCGCTCGTCAATGGCGGTGGCAAACACAAGAACTGCCTGCGGTTAAACAAGTATTTTGGCTGTATCCCAAGTGGGCGCTGGTGATAGGCGTTCCAACCTTGATTTTTGTTCATCACCTCGCACCGGAAGAAGTGGCTCACGTTGCCACTTGCTTGTTTGGCTTTGCTGGCCTCTTGCCCGCATACTTAGGGTTATCAACATGGATCGCGTGCAAAGAAGGTAAAAGATACTCAATTATGGGGGAAGGCTTGCGTGTGGCTTATGGTGGCAAAGTCATTCATCCCTGGAAGGACATAGAAAATTACCAGATCGTGAAGCATCCGCACCTGCCAGACCTGCGCGTGTTGGAGTTTAAGATGAAGCGTTCTCGTAAGACATATCAATGGGCTTTCAGCCCTTCCCAGATGGATGAGCGGGAATTGGAAAAAGTCATGCAAAAACATTTGTGTCAGCGGTTGTTTGTATGAAACGCATCGCCATTATCGGTCCCGGCGGGACGGGCAAATCTACGCTGGCGCGGCAGATGGGCGAGAAGACGGGCCTGCCGGTGATTCATCTGGACGCGCTTTATTGGCACGAAGGCTGGACGGAGACGCCGAAAGATGTTTGGGAACGAACCGTGCGGAAACTGACGGAGCAGGAAGAGTGGATCACGGACGGCAACTATGGCGGCACGATGGAGCTGCGTCTGGCAGCGGCGGACACGATTGTCTTTTTAGATTTGCCGCCGCTGCTTTGCGTCTGGCGCGTGGTGCGCCGCTGGCGTCAGTTCCGGCATCAAAGCCGCCCGGACATGGCCCCCGGCTGCCCGGAAAAAGTGGATTTTACGTTCGTCAGGTGGATTTGGAACTACCGGCGTGACCGGCGGCCTGACATTCTCAAGCGCATGAACAGATACGCCGAAGGCCGGAGGCTAGTGCATTTGCAGTCGCCAACGCAGGTGCGTCGCTTCCTCGCGTCCTTGACACCGTAGCGCGGACGGGTTATAGTAAGCCTATGCTCCGACGCTTTCTTTCCATCGTTTTTTTTCTGCTCTGCCTCACGGCTCCGCTTGCCGCCGCGCCGCCTCAGCGGATTGTTTCCCTGTCGCCTGGGACGACGGAGATGCTGTTTGCACTGGGGCTAGGAAAGTATGTGGTCGGGGACACGGTTTACTGCGATTACCCGCCTGCCGCAAAGGCAATCGCCAAAATTGGGGACGTGAACACGAGCTACGAGAAAGTGCTGGCGCTGCGGCCGGATTTCATTGTCGCGGACAGCACGGCGAATGCGCGAGCCATTGCGCGGCTGACAGCGCTGCATCAGCCGGTCTTGGCCGTCGCGCCGGCTTCGTTTTTGGCCGTGGAAACGAGCCTGCGGCAAATTGGCGAGCGGACTGGAACGATCAAGCAAGCTAACGCGGTTGTGGCGCAAATGGAGCATAAAGCGCGGGAAGCGGCGCAGATCGCGGCGGCGGACAGACGCCCGCGCCCGCATGTTCTGATTGTGATTCAGGTCAATCCCCTGTGGACGGCAGGCGGCGGGACATTTATGGATGATTTGGTGACACGCGCCGGCGGCATCAACATTGGTGAGGCTGTGCAGGGGTACGGGACGCTCTCCAAAGAACGGGTGCTGGCACTGCCGCCCGACGTCATTCTCGGCGATCCATCGGCTGCGCCTGCGTTTCGTGCCGACCCGCTTTTCAGCCGTCTTCCCGCCGTGCGCCTGGGGCGCGTCTATTCCCTGCCGCCGAATTTGACTTCCCGCCCTGGCCCCCGCCTCGCCGATGGACTAGTGTTAGTGGCGAAAGCACTGCATGGCCGGTAAGAAGATGCCACCCCCACCCCCGGCGGTTCCCGCCGACCCCTCTTCTCCCATCTCTGGCTCCCCCCTCTCGTTCCGACGGGGGAGGGGCTGGGGGCTTTTCCTCGTCCTCCTCGCCTCCATGCTTTTGGCGGCTTGCTTCGGGCAGGTCCATTTGTCGCTCATGGAAGTCCTGCGCGAGCTGCGGTTAGGGCCAAGCGCGGAAACAATTTTGTGGACCCTGCGCCTGCCGCGCATTTTATTGTCGGCTTTAGTGGGCGCATCGCTGGCGTCGGCGGGAGTGGCGTTTCAGGCGCTGCTCCGAAACGATCTGGCGGACCCCTATTTAGTGGGCGTCTCGGCAGGTGCGTCCGTCGGGGCGGAAGCAACGATTTTGGGACACGAAGACGCCGCGCTCGGCGGGTTCGGCCTGCCGCTGGCGTCGTTTGGGTCGGCGGCGGCGGCAATGACTGTCGTGTACACGCTGGCCCGGCGCGGCGGGCAGGTGCAGGTGACTTCGCTGCTGCTGGCAGGCGTGGTTATCAGCGCATTTCTCGGCGGCGTGTCGTCGCTGCTGCTGCAACTCAGCCGTCCGAATGATGCCCAGTATCTGCTCTATCGTTTGAATGGCACGCTGCAAGATGCGACATTAGAACAGTGCGGCGTGACGCTTGGATTTCTCGTTGCTGGCCTGATCCTTTTGGCGATGCAGGCGCGAGCGATGAATGTCTTTGCGCTCGGCGAAGAATCGGCGATGCAGCTTGGTGTGGAGACCGAGCGGTTCAAGACAATTCTCATTGTGACGGGATCGCTGCTGACGGCGGCGACAGTGGCGTTTGCGGGAATTATCGGGTTTGTTGGGCTGATGAGTCCGCACATCGCCCGGCGTCTGGCCCGGACTCCCGATCACCGGCGCGTCCTGCCCCTGGCCTCGCTGTGCGGGGCCATTCTCATGGTTTGGGCGGACACACTGGCCCGAAGCGCCCTGCCGGATGGCCGGGAGCTGCCGGTCGGCATCGTGACAGCGTTTCTCGGCGCACCGTTCTTTTGCTACTTACTCAGAAGGCAGGGGCGGGGCTGAAGGCGCAGAATGCCCCCCAGCCCCCAATAATGGGGGAGCAAGAGAAGAAAATTATCGGCTGACATCCTAACTCTGGCACCCCCATTATTGGGGGCTGGGGGGCATTCTTCTAACTTGACACCCTACCCCCATCCCGGTATAATAAATGTTCCCCGCAATGACGCGCGATCTCATGCTATCCATAGTCAGGAGTCTGCCGTTTTCCATGTCCCTCTTTGACCACTATACCCTCGATAATTTCTATGATGAGATGTTCGAGACAGCCGGCGTCCCGCGCCGCCACTACCAAAGCCTGTACGCGACTTTGGAGTCGCTCACGGCAAATGATTTCAAGGCCCGCGCCCAGATGGCCGAAAACAGTATGCTCAATCAGGGCGTCACATTCACGGTCTACGGCGACGATCAGGGCTTGGAAAAGACATTTCCTGTAGATTTAGTCCCACGCATCATCACCAACCAAGAATGGGCAGGGATTGAGCGCGGGCTGGCCCAGCGCCTGCGTGTTCTGAATTTATTTCTGCACGATATTTACCACGACCAAAAGATACTTAAAGATGGCGTCGTGCCGCGCGAGCTGATTGTCAACGCCAAGCACTTCCGGCGTGAGCTGATTGGCGCTCCGGTCCCGAAAGATATTTACGTCCATATCTGCGGCACGGATTTAGTGCGCGACGACCACGGCGATTACTTTATTCTGGAAGACAACCTGCGCTCACCGTCAGGCGTCTCGTATGTGCTGCAAAACCGAATGCTGATGACCCGCATCTTTCCCGGCCTGTTCCGGGAAAACCGCGTCCTGGCCGTCGACCACTACTGCTCCCAGCTTCTTGCTAACTTGCGCTACATCTCGCCCCGCGCCATCGCCGACCCGACCGTTGTTTTATTGACGCCCGGCGAGTTCAACTCGGCCTACTTTGAACATGCGTTTTTAGCCCAGCAGATGGGCATTGATCTGGTGCAGGGCCGCGACTTGTACGTCGAAAACAACTTGGTCTGGATGAAAACAACGCGCGGGCCGCAGCGGGTGGACGTGATTTATCGCCGCATTGACGACGACTTTTTGGACCCGCTGACGTTCCGCGCCGACTCTTCGCTCGGCGTTCCCGGCCTCATCAACGCCTACCGCGCAGGCAATGTCGCTTTGGCAAACGCCGTCGGCACAGGGATTGCCGACGACAAAGTCATTTATGCTTACGTCCCGGCCATGATCAAGTATTATCTCGGCGAGGACGCGCTGCTGCCGAATGTCCCGACGTTCCTGTCTGCCGACGATGCCCAGCGCGACCATATTCTGAAGAACTTAGACAAATTAGTCGTCAAGAGCGCCAACGAAGCCGGCGGCTATGGAATGCTGATGGGGCCGCAGTCAACAAAGGCCCAGCAGGATGAGTTTGCCGAAATGATCAAAGCCGACCCGCGCAACTTCATCGCCCAGCCGCTTGTCGAAATCTCCCGCGCCCCGGCATTTGTCCCGGATGCCAATGGCTTTGAGGGCCGCCACATTGACCTGCGCCCTTATATTCTGATGGGCGAAGAGATTACCATTATCCCCGGCGGCCTCACCCGTGTCGCTCTTCGCAAAGGCTCCTACGTCGTCAACTCGTCCCAGGGCGGCGGCTCGAAAGACACCTGGGTGCTGGCGCGTCCTTCGGGAATGTCCCAGTCACAGACGATGGGCAGCATGACCCAGTCCCAGGGGTTTGGCGAGGGCGAGACGCGGCCTGTTGAGGGCGCAGTGAAGGTGTAGGGCTGCCCCTCAGAAGAAGCAGGAAAACTGAATGCAAATTCCGCCCTGGTTTATTGCCTGGTACGAGGCCGAATACATTTTCCACAGCATTATTGATTTGCTGTTCATCGCGCTTGGGTTTGCGATTGTAGCCGTTGTTTCGCGCCCCGGATGGCGGCAGCATCTTCGCTGGGCTAGCCCTGCCGCTGCGGCTTCCGTTTTGACGGGCATGGATCGTTTGGTGCGCGATTTGCACCATTATTTTCATATCGGAGCGACGATTAATGCTGATTTAACGTCCGATGTCCTGAACTATGGGGCAAACCTAGTGGCGCTTTACAGCACGTTCATGCTCTGGCGGACGCTGCGCGATCTCGCTCGGCATCCCGCCTCACCGGACCCGCTGGCAGAACATCCCGCACAGCCCGGAGTTTGGCCGCCGGCTCCAACCTTGAAGCGGTAGTGCCGGGCCAGTCTAAAGATTGTAGAGTAAACCCCGGCAAAGAGGTGTCCTTTGGACAAAGATGAGGCTCATGCTGCCGGCTTTTTCTTTTACCTTGACTAAAAAGGATCATTTATGCTTGCTCGTGAAGCCGATGCCATGTTCTGGATCGGGCGCTACGTGGAACGCGCCGAAGCGACCGCCCGCATGGTGGATGTCCAGTACCATTCTGAACTCGAAGGCGCGTTTCCGCTGGCAAACAGCGGGAGCGGCGGCGACCCATCGGCGCTCTGGGGACCCATTCTTGCCATTTCCGGCGACGCCGATTTATTCGTGACCCTTTATAACGACACGCAGGTGGAACGCAATGTCTTGGACTTTTTTGCGTTCCGCCGGGAAAACGGCAACTCTATCACATCCTGCGTCGTCCGCGCTCGCGAGAACGGGCGAGGCGTCCGCGAGATGATTCCCTCGGAGATGTACGAGAGCCTGAACATGTTCTTTCTGGAAGCGACCCGGTGGAATGTGGACAAGATTTTAGATGCGTCCCCGCACGCCTTCTTTGCCCAGGTTAAAAACTCGTCGCACCTGTTCCGGGGCATCACCGAGCGGACCATGCCAACTGATGAAGCACGGGCGTTTTTGGAATGCGGCATGATGCTGGAGCGGGCCGACAAGACCGCCCGCATTTTGGATGTCAAGTACCATATTTTGCTGGGCGAAGCGGAAATCGGCGGGACTTTAGACCAGCATCAGTGGATTGCCGTGCTGAAAAGCGTCGGGGCGTTTGAGGCATTCCGCAAAGCTAATCGTCTTGGCATCACGCCCGGCAAAGTAGTCTCGTTTCTGGTCCGCAACCCGGATTTCCCAGCATCAATCAGCTATGCTGTGACCCGCGTCGACCGCGCCCTGCGGCAAATCGGCGGCACGAAAGGCGTCCCGGCGTCCAACCGCGCCGAGCGATTAGTAGGACGCCTGCGGGCGGACTTGTCGTTTATGACCACCGAAGAAATCATCAAGCAGGGTCTGCATCAGTTTTTAGACCAAGTCCAGATCCGGTGCATTGAAATCGGCAGCGCCATCTCGGAAGCGTATTTGAAGTATTAAGCCTGCAACTTTTTTGCGCCCGCGTGTCAGCAAAAACATGATTGATGCAAACCAGTTTCCCAGCTCAGCCGAACCCAAACCGAGTCGTTGGCAGCGGTTTTGGGCGTTTCCAGTCACCAAAATTGCGCTGTACCTGCTGCTCTTTGCCGCAGTCGCCGGCACACTGTCGGCCCTCTTGAGCGGCGTCCTGCACCTCATACATTACCGGCGGGGCGCGGTGTCTCAGATGCTGTTCATCGCGGCTGAGGCAGTCACGGCGTCAAGCGCACTTTTCGCCGCCTGGGTGATGGTGCGTGCCGACAAGCGGCCCTGGGCAACGGCGGGGTTTAACCTCAATGCCCTGCCGGCGGGGCTGCTCGGCGGCTTTGCCGTCGGCGCGGCGATGCTGACGGCCAGTGTCGGAATACTGGCCGGGCTGGGAATGTACCACGTCACCGCAGTTGTGCCGAGCGTGCTGGTTTTGGTGCCGCTGGTTCTCTATTTTTGCGTGGCTCTGTTCGAGGAAACGCTGTTTCGCGGCTACATTTTCCAAACACTGGAAAGAAGCCGGGGCAGCGGCGTCGCGCTGGGCGTGACCAGCCTGCTGTTTGGCCTGGCGCACCTGGGAAACCCGACGCCGGGGATATCGCCGCTTCAGCACTTTGCGGGGCCGCTCTTGATCTGCCTGGAAGCGGGCCTGCCGCTGGGCGCAGCCTACCTGCTGACACGCAATCTGTGGCTGTCCATCGGCATCCACTGGGCCTGGGACTATTTTGAGGGGCCGATTTACGGCTGCCCCGACTCCGGCACCCACGATCCGCACACGCTGCTTCGCGCCGCCCTTTCCGGGCCAAGCGCCGTCACCGGCGGCCCGTTCGGGCCGGAAGCGGGCATGGTCTTTCTCCTTGTCGGCACCATTGCTGGAATACTGCTGCTGCGGGCAGCCATTCAGCGCGGCCAGTGGCAGCCGAGGCCGCGCCGTCCAGTGAGCGCTTCGTGAGAGGAAATTCTCACGTTTGTTTTTATTCGCTTGTGGGCGCTTACTGCTCTTAGCCTGCTTCTTGCGAATGATTTTGTGAAATTATTTCGCGCTTGCCTGCGTTTTATGCTTACTTGGCATGATTCTTGCAGCAAGCAAATATAACGGCCCTTTATATGCCTCCCACCGCAGGCATCCAGGTCTTCTCCTCGGCAATGCTGCCTTCCTACTGGACAATCCGTTCTTGTTTTAGTTGCGTTCATAGAAAGGCTCACATCATGCAGAATTCTCGCACACAGACACGCCGGGCTGCGCTCACCGGCCTCGCGCTCACCGGCCTGGCACTTGCCGGGCTGACCGCCTCACCGGCGGCGCACGCTCAGACCACGACTGTTTACAGCAACGTCACCAACTTCCAGGGAACTGGCTACGCGGCGGGGGGCGCGTCCGGCACCAGCTTCACGGACCTCGTTGCCGACGACATTACCCCCATTGCCGGGTTTGCCGGCAAAGAAGTGACGACATTCACCTTTTCCGCCGTGAACTTCAACAGCGCTGCCGCAACATTCAACCCAATTGTTGAGTTCTACAATTCAAACGGTTCTGGCGGCGGGCCAGGGACGCTGCTTGCGGCCTTTGAGTTCAACCCTCTGACGGTTGCGAGCGGGACCGTCCAAACATTTACCGCCACAAGCGCTGCCGGCTTCTTCGCGCTGCCGACCGGCACGTTCTGGGCAGGCGAGTCATTCACCGGCGCTTCCGCCGCCACGCTGAATAATTTGGGTCAGGGAATTTTCTCACCACCTACTATCGGCAGCAGCCAGGATTTGTTCTTCCAGTCAAACACCGCTGATACAGTCAGCAGCAATCCGGCGGGCGGGTTTTCATACTTTGGCGGCACCCCACCCGGAAACTTTGGCTGGTCATTTGGGGTGCCAACTCCAGCGGCTGTCCCCGAAGCCTCCACCACGGTTTCCTTCGGCCTGCTGCTGATGCTCGGCATGGGCGGCGTAATAGTCGCGGCGCGAAAGAAAAAAGCGGCAGCGATGTAAGCGTGCCAGTCATCGTACACATTTCATAGCACACATCAAGCAGCCCCTGCCGGCACTCGCGTCGGCAGGGGTTCTTTGTGTCAGAGCCGAAAATCTTCCGTTATAAGTCCTCGCACTAAGGGATTTGCGCGGCCTGCAATTTCAAGCAGAAAGCCAGCCCCGATGCTGCTTTTGTTTCGATTCCTCAGTTGCCGTGTCGTCGTTCCCGCAGGTAAGCGCCAGGCTCCCGCCGGCTGCGGTGAGTGTCAGCAGGGCCGGGGCTTCTGACGTTCCCCCGTCCTCAGCCTCTTATTAGTTTCAGCGCACCCATGTCTTAGCGACTTCCCAGGCGAGGCTGAGTGCAGCCAGGACAAAACGCCAGAAATCCAGATCATGGAGGAAAGCCGGCGGCTTGGGTTTCGGTATTTTAGGCGCTGGCGGCTTTTTGTGCGGCGGCTCTTTGGGATGTGTTGTCATCTTCATCGCATTTCCTTCCTTTGTCAGCGAAGTCTTCCGTGTCTCAATAAGCAAACATTTGTTTGCACTCTCCCAGCGCTACTATACCACAAAGTAGTAGACATATCATGCTGAATGTTGCTGGCGGCACGTTTTTTTGCTGAATCATGGGACGCATTCTTCGGCTCAGTTATGTGACGCATTCTTTGGCTCAGGCGCGAGGCAATACTGGGTAAGATCTTTCTGCTGGCCGATGCGGGCGCAGCGGAGGAACCGAGTTTGCAGTATTTGTTGATTGGCTTGATTGCGCTGTCTGGGGTCGGGCTGCCGGTGCAGGACGCGCTGAACGCCCAGCTTCGGAGTGCGCTGAAGTCCCCAATGCTGGGGGCGCTGCTGTCGTTTGTGGTCGGCGCGGTGGTGCTGAGCGTTTTCGCCGCGTTTGGCGTGCTGGGCCACGGCAGGCTGTCGGCGCTGACAAAAACTCACTGGTGGGTGTGGATGGGCGGCGGGGTGCTGGGCGCGTTTGCCGTGACAATCGGCCTGATCGGCATTCCGAAAGTCAGCGCGGGAATTGTGATTGCGGCAACAGTGCTGGGACAGCTTCTGTCGGCGGTCGTGATTGACCACTTCGGCTGGTTTGGCGTCCCCCGTGTCCCGCTGAACCCGTGGCGCGTCACTGGGGCATTAGGCTTATTTGCCTGCGTCTTAATGATGCAGAAGAAGTAGCTTCCGTCAAATCTTAATCCGTGGCTTGGTCCGCAGGCCGCTGTTTGTAAAGATGACAGCCCAGCGGCGGCAAAATGCCTGTCACGAGTGCACCGGCAATATCCACGGGGCGATGGAAGTGGCCCGCCACTAAAGCCCAGCCCTGCAAAGCTGCCAGCGGCAGCATCCATGCCACCCGGCGCGGACTGCAAACCACAAGGCAGGTGCCGGCGGCCAGCGCCAGTGTCTCGTGGCCGCTGGGAAATGTGTTCCGTCCCGGCCAAACCTCAAAGCGCTTGCCGCTTTCCGCCAGCGCGACGCTGATTCCAATCCCGAAGAGGCTCCGCAGCCAGAAGTCGGCGGCGCTTCGGCGCGGTTTTTGAGGCGCGGGAAGCAGAGGCGCAGCAGCCACGAGAAGCAGCAGCAGCACGTTAATGGCGTTTGTCAGAAGGCCGAACATGGCCGTAAGTTCGTCAGAGAACAGATGATTCCCTGTTTTTGGATAGTAGCCAGAGAGGACGAGGGCGCAAACGCCCCCGTTTCTTTACGCCCTTGTTCCCACGCCCTCGTCCTTGACCGCCTTCCACCAGGCAGGAATCCAAGCGGCGCGGGCCGAACTTAAAATCTATGACCTTTCTGAATGAGGATGACCGCGAAGACGCGCAGGAGATGGCCCCGCCGGAGCTTGTTGTTGCGCCCAGCCTGAATGACCCGGCGCTGTATCTGAACCGAGAGCTGTCCTGGCTGGCCTTCAATGAGCGGGTTTTGGGCGAGGCGCGGGACCAGGGGACGCCGCTGCTGGAACGAGTGAAATTTGTCGCTATCACCCATTCCAACTTGGACGAATACTACATGGTCCGGGTTTCAGGACTTCAGCAGCAGGTCGCGGCGGTGATGACCGATGTGTCGGCTGACGGCATGACCTCAGCGGAACAGCTTGCCATGATCCGGGCGCAGGTGGGGCCGCTGCTGGCTGAGGCCGCCGGCGTGTTTGGGAACGCTCTGCTGCCGGCGCTCCGCACGGCAGGCATTGAAATACGCAGCTACCAGTCCTTGTCCCGTCCGCAGAAGCAGGCGCTGAAGCTGTATTTCGAGCGGGATGTGTTTCCGGTGCTGACGCCGCTTGCGCTGGGGCCGGGCCATCCGTTCCCGCATATCTCAAACCTCAGCCTCAACTTGGCCGTGGTCGTGCGTGACCCGGAACTGGGCGAGCGGACGGCACGCATGAAGATACCGGGTGTCCTGCCGCGCTTTGCGGCGTGTCCCGCCGAAGGGCCGGGGTTGACCCCCTGCTTCGTCTGGCTGGAACAGGTTATTGCCGCCAATTTGGAGTCCCTGTTTCCCGGCCTGCAAGTGCTGGAAAGCTATCCGTTTCGGGTCACCCGTGATGCCGACTTAGAGATTCAGGAAGATGACGCTTCCGATTTGCTGCAAACGGTGGAACAGGGCCTGCGGCGACGGCAGTTTGGGGATGTTGCCCGGCTGGAAATTACCGATGCCATGCCGGCGCGTCTGCGCGACCTGCTGGTGGAAAACCTTTTAGTAGACCCCGCCGATGTGTATGCCCTGCCCGGCCCACTAGGATTGTCCGATCTGATGCAGATTTGGAAGCTGGACCGGCCTGACTTAAAAGACCCGCCGCTGATTCCATTCGTTCCCCCAATGCTTGTGGACCCCGACAAGTCCATTTTGGACGTGATCGGCGATCAAGACCTGCTGCTGCACCATCCCTATGACTCATTTGTCCCGATTTTGGACTTTATTAAAACCGCCGTGAATGACCACGGCGTTCTCGCCGTCAAGCAGACCTTGTACCGGGTCGGCAGCAACTCGCCGATTGTGAAGTCTCTCGCCGCCGCCCGCGATGACGATACCCAAGTGGCTGTTTTAGTGGAGCTGAAGGCGCGTTTTGACGAAGAAAACAACATTGAATGGGCCAAAGCGCTGGAAGACTCCGGAGTCCATGTGGTCTATGGCCTGGTTGGGCTGAAGACGCACTGCAAAGTCGCGCTGGTGGTCCGCAAAGAGCCGGGCGGCGGCCTGCGCCGGTATGTCCATCTCGGCACCGGCAATTATAACCCGATCACGGCGCGTATCTACACTGACTTGTCTTTGTTCACGGCTCGGCCCGACATTGCCGCCGACGTGTCCGAGCTGTTCAACCACCTGACCGGCTACTCGCGCCAGCGCCGCTATCGCAAGCTGCTGGTTGCGCCGGTCAATATGCGTGAGCGCTTGCTTCAAATGATCGCCCGCGAGGCCGAATGGGCGCGTCGCGGCAAGGCCGCCCGTCTCATTCTGAAAACAAACACGCTTTCAGACATCCCCATCATCGCCGCGCTGTATGCCGCCGCGCAGGCGGGGGTCAAGATTGATTTGATCGTGCGCGGCGCGTGCTGCCTGCGTCCCGGCGTTGCCGGCGTCTCCGAAAACATCCGGGTCGTGTCTGTTGTCGGGCGGTTCTTGGAGCATTCGCGCATCTATTATTTTCATAACGGCGGACGCTACCAAGTCTACTGCGGGTCTGCTGATTTAATGCGCCGCAACTTGGACCGGCGCGTGGAAGTGCTGTTTCCGGTGGAAGACGCCGCTCTAAAAAAGCAAATTCGGGACGACATGCTGGAAATATATTTGAAGGACACGGTGAATGCCTCCGTTCTTCAGACCGACGGCTCTTATGTCCGCCGCCGGCCCGCCGCCGGCGAAGAGCCGTTCAGCGCCCAAGACTGGTTTTTGACCCACCACAGCCACGCGGCCTGACTGCAATGCATATTACTCCCGAACTCATCGAACGTGTAAACCGCTTCTTCGCCGACTTCCATGCCGCGCGTATGGAGGCATCGGCACTGCTGCCCGGTAATCCGTTCGGCATCGAAGTTCGCCGGTTTGGGTCGGGCGTCGCCGTCAAAGTCCAGCATCCTCTTTTAAGGAGCAAGAACCGGATTTTTGGATTTCAGCCTGACGACTTGGAGCGGCTGGACGATTTGATTTCGTTTTACCGGTCCGACGGCCTGCGCTTCACGCTGACGGTTCCGCCCGGCCAAATGACGCCTGCGCTGTTCCGGCGTCTGGTGCAGGCGGGTCTCTGGTCCGAAGGCAGCGGCACGGTTCCGGCGATTGTGCCGGATGGCCTGCCTAATCCTCCTGCTGAAGTTTTGGTGCGCCGCTCCGGGCCGGAAGAAAAAGAACTTTACTTGGACCTGTTTCAGCAGGCATTCGCGGGCCGCGAGGAAACTGCCTCGGAATACCGGGCGTTTCAATGGGCGGAAGACACGCTGCCGGGCGGCGTGCGCTATGTGGCTGAGATCGCGGGCATGCCGGTTGGAATGGCTTCGTTCCCCCTTATTGATGGCGTCGGCTTCCTCGGCACGGCGGGGGTTCTCCCGGACTACCGTGGGCGCGGCGTACAGACAGCCTTGATTCGGCGCCGCATTGCAGACGCTCCTGGCTTGGGCTGTGATTTAGTTCTCGGAGGCGACGCCCCCGGCAGCACTTCCTTTCGGAACTTCGAGCGGGCCGGACTGCGCCTTGTCCCAACCGGGTTCGCGTGGAAAGAATATCCGCCACTCTGAAAAATTATGATCATTTGCTGGAAAAACCTGTGAACATTACGAGGAGGGTATGGAATAGTATCCTAAGACTTTTTGCGATTCGTTTTCTGATGCCCGTAATGATACAAACCAACCCACAACAAAGCGCTGAGACAAAGCAAGGCGCTGGGACAGGACACAACGACGGCGAGGCAGCGCAGCCGGAGAGGACGCGGGCAGCGAGGCGGCGGGCCGCTGCGTTCCAGCGCGGCGACCAACGACGTGTGCCGGGCATCGCGGCCTGCGCTGCTGTGATGGCCGGCGGCATCCTTTGGGTGCATCTGGCCGAGCCGGCGCGGCTGCCCTTGTTTCTGTTCTGCGCGGCGCTGGCGCTGCTGGCGGTCCTGCTGCCGGCCACAGGACCTCACGGGCAGCGCGTCGGCCTGCTGCCGGCCATTGGGCTGACATCGCTCTTGCTGCTGCCGCCTTTGCTGGCGCTGGGGCCACTGCTGCTGGCGAATACCGCCTACGCGCTTTCGCGCGAGACGCCGCAGTCCCGGCGCTTTGCCCATGAGTGCGGGGCGTGCCTGCTGCTGGCGGCGCTGGCCTGCGCCCTGCTTCAAGCCGCTGCCGGGCGGGCCTGCACGTCAGGAATGCTGACTCACGCGGTTCCGGTCACGCTTGCGTACAGCGCCGTCTTTATGCTGGGGCGGGGATTAAGCCTCACGCAGCGGCATTACCGGACGGAAAGCACCGTGCTGCGCCATGCCCTCCAAAGCTGGCGGCTGGAAGCGGTGACACTGGCGGTCACTGCGCCGGCGGCGCTGATGACGGCTGTGGTCTTCCCGGACTTCGGGCTGATTGGCCTCACCGGGGCCGCCGCGCTGTTTGCCCTGCTGGTCGTAGTCGCGCATTTCGGCTTTGAGGTTCTGGGCCTGCGGGAACAGGTGCGGGCCATGCAGACCATCAGCGCAGTCACCGTCTCCCAAACCAGCGCTTCGCGGGTCATTGAACAGTTTTTGCGCCTCAGCACAGGGCTTGTTTCCTGTGACCGGGTAGTATTATGGCTGACCGATGAGTCCGAGACCCGGCTGGAGCGCAGTGGAGATAACCCGGCCAGTGTCCGCTTTGGAGAAGGCTTAGTAGGCCGCGTGGCTGGACGGAAAAAGCCGCTGATTGTGCGTGACGGCGCCCATGACCTGCGCCTTTTAGCGGAAGAGCGGCGGCTGGGCGATCTGTCCTTTGCCATGCTGCTGCTGCCGCTGGTCGCAGGCAATCGGGTGATGGGGGTCGTTCAATTTGAGCGCGATGCGCCCGGCGCGTTCACAGGCCGCGACTTGTCGCGCATTCAGGCGCTGGCCTCCCAATCGGCAGCGACGCTTGCCAATGTCCGCGCCCATCAGGATGTTTACAGCCAGGCTGTCACGGATGCGCTGACCGGGCTTTTCAACCGCCGCCACATGCAGATGGTCCTCACCGACGAGCGCCGCCGGGCCGAGCGCTACGGCCATCCGCTGTCGGTCATCATGCTGGATGTGGACGGGTTCAAGTCCTACAACGACACCTACGGCCATGTGCAGGGCGACGTGCTGCTGCGAATGCTGGCCGAAATCCTGAAAGCCAGTGTCCGCAATGTCGACAGTGTCGGACGCTTCGGCGGCGAAGAGTTCATTGTGGTCATGCCGGAAACGCCGCCGGAAGAAGCCTACAAAACCGCCGAGCGCCTGCGCCTTGCGGTCGCCGGCACCATCTTCCCCGGCTTCGCCGACGATCCCGCGCTGGTTGTCTTCAAGACCATTTCTCTGGGCGTCGCCACGTTCCCGAATGTTACCCAGGACACGCAGGCCCTGGTCACCCTGGCCGACAATGCCCTGTACCGGGCCAAGCGCGGCGGCCGCAACCAGACAGTCCAGGCGGATGCCGACACGCTGACACTCGACCGGAGCTAGTTAGCCTCTTTTTCCGCGTGCCAGCGCTTGATGTTAGCCTGCATTTCTTCCTGCTCCCGCCGCCGCTCCGCGTCTTCTTCGATTCTCTGCTCGGCGCTGTCTTCGTGAAAGCCCTGCGGCTTTTCCGAGGCGACCGGCGGGAGAAGCGCGATCATCTGGTGCAGCACCGTTTCCAAATCCACGCCCGCCGCGTCCGCCAGGGGACGCAGGGTTTGGACTTCTTCCTTACTCAGTTCTAAAGTCACAATCATCGGCGCGTGTTCCTTATTGCCGCACGTTTTTCAGCAGTTCCTTGACCAAAACATGCACTGTCGTGCAGGGGTTGTCCGACTGCGGATTGTGTGCCGTGCCGTACTCCGCCAGAAGCCGCTCCGCCCGCCGAACGGCCTGCGCTTGCCGGTTTTCTAATTCCCAGTACAGGGCTGCGCTGTTCTTTTGGTAGGCATGACCAAGACGCTGCGTGAGCAGCGGCCCGTACTGTGTGCGGCTGAGTGCGCTTTGATGATCGTCAAAGTGCAGCAAATACCATAGCTCAAACGCTTCATTCGTGTACGCCACTCGAAACCCGGCGGCTTTCGCTTTGCCAATGGCACTATTGAAATCATCCGCGTCAAACGAATCGCGGTCAAAAACGCACCAGCACTGGTCAAACGTCTGTGCTTTTCGCGTTTGCAGTTCCTGCCGCAGCCGAGACGCCTCAGCCACGAGGCTCTCCGTATTGTATCCAGTTCCTCTGACTTCCAGAACCCGACCCGGCACACGAAATGCTTCAAAATAGTTCGGCTCTGTTTTCTTGCCTTCGCAAACGATCAAAAAGCGCTCTTTGACTTCTTGGCGATCAATCTGCCGCTGCTCCCGCGTTCGTGGGGCCTGCGGCTGAAACTGCGGCTTTTGATGCGTCCTGCGGCTAGGCATGAGCCGGCTCCTGCTGCGCCGCGTCTGCGTCCTGCGTGTCGCCTTGTGCCTGCACCCACGGCAGACGGCTCAAATCGCCCAGAAATGGGATGGCCCCATAGCGCCCTTCCAAATACTGCTTTTCAAACGCGGCATCGCTCCGCACCCGGTACTCCGCCAGCGACGCCAAATGCGTTGCGCCCTGCCGGTCCTTTTCAGCAAACCAGATCTGATCCCGCCGAAACAGCGTCTTGTCCAGCAGGTTTGTGTCATGGGTCGCAAAAATAAGCTGCGCCCCGTGTGGGTTGGTCAAAGGCGAATGAAACAACTCAATAATCCGCCGCGTCATCAGCGGATGCAGCCGCGCGTCTAGCTCATCGACGAACAAGATATGACCATGACGCAAGATGCTCCAAAGTGGACCCGCCATCGAGACCAGCTTGCGCGTTCCTTGTGACTCCTGCTGGTCTAAATCTAAAAGGATATAGTTGCTTGAATCAGCCGATGCTCCTACGGATTCTTTCACAATATGCCTCACATATATTTCTTGTGGCATATCCGCAAGAAACTTGTTTTTCATGTCATCAGACCAATGTTTTGGTAAAATCTCCGCTGAAAGCGGTTCTGGAACAACGACTTCCTCGACGCCCAAGTCCAGATTGCGAATGAAGCCAAGTATTACTTTTCTTTGTTTTGGGTCACGCAAACAGGCTACCGTGAACTCGCGGAAGTGGTCATCTTGCAAACCCGTTTCAATCGCAAAATCATCAAACCAAGCCTGAATTTTCTGTGCGGTTGTTCCGTTAAAGAGGGCCGTCACAGACAAAAACAGTGCTTCTTTGCGCGTTTTTACTTCTAAGCCCTTGCCTTCCTTGAAGCCGGGTCGAACACTGATTTCTTGGCCTTCCCGGACGAACAACGAGACTTCTTTCGTCTTCGGCGCATGAAAGAGCCACTCAGAAACTACTTGTGCTTTATTAGCCTCAAACCCATATCGATACTGACGGTCTCCCAGCAAGAAAACCATCTCAAAAAATGATGGTTGTTCGCGTGTTTGCCAATCCAGCAGAAATGGCTCTAAACCGGCCTTAGCAGGCGTGATGGCTTCACGCGCTGAGTTCAGGATAAAGTCGCCCATGAAGCGCAGGGCGATCCCTAAGTTGCTTTTGCCGCTGGCGTTCGCCCCATACACGGCGGCGCTTTTGAGCAGGCTCAGGTTTTTGGAAACGGGAATGACGTTGTCGGTGTCAAGCGCCGGGTCTTCGGAAGTGAGATTGGCGGCAATCATGCTGAACGTAGTCTTGTCCCGAAACGACTTAAAGT
Organism: uncultured Armatimonadales bacterium; assembly: GCA_964243345.1. GTDB lineage: Bacteria > Armatimonadota > Armatimonadia > Armatimonadales > Capsulimonadaceae > JANXMY01. The sequence continues at coordinate 30,164 of CAXTER010000015.1, read as the reverse complement.
TACCGACAGTGAATTCAACAAGCATATTCGGCTCCTATTTGCGGATCATCCGCAAAAAACGCGCTTATCACGCCGCGTTTGCTCAAATAAGTGTACCTGATGTATAATGGGATTATGTCCAACACGCTTTTTTACGGTGACAATCTTGCCATTCTGCCGCAGATTGATGACGCCTCGGTAGACCTCGTTTATCTTGATCCTCCGTTCAATTCTAATCGCGACTACAACGTGCTGTTCCGGGAGCAGTCGGGCCGCGAAAGCCCGGCGCAGATTAAAGCCTTCGGCGATACCTGGAACTGGGCGGGGGCTGCCGAAGCCTGGGCGGATTTTGCAACGCTGTGTCCGGTCCCGAAAGTCATTGAGCTGATGCGGGGGTTCCATAACACGCTGGGCGAGAACGATGTCATGGCGTACCTGGTGATGATGGCCCCGCGCCTGTATCATCTGTGGCGGGTCTTAAAGCCCACCGGCAGCCTGTACCTGCACTGCGACCCCACGGCAAGCCACTATCTGAAGCTCATTCTGGATGCAATTTTCGGGGCGCAAAATTACAAAAACGAAATCATTTGGGAGCGCAGCGGGGCGCACAATGACGCGAAACGCTGGGGACGTGTCACAGACACCATCCTTTACTATACAAAGAGCAGTTTCTACACCTTCAACCCGGTGCGGACTGAATACAGCCAAGACCACTTGACGAAGCGTTTTCGCAATGTTGATGCCAACGGACGCAAATTTTGGCCGAATACCTGTCTTGCACCCGGCGGGCGGGGGCCGCTTTATGAATGGAACGGGCATAGCCGAAATTGGCGGTTCACAAAGGAGCGGATGGCTGAGTTAGATGCGAAGGGCGACATCTACTACAGCGAAAGCGGAGTACCGTACCGAAAAAACTACTTTGACGAACTGCCGGGCCAGACCGTGCAAAACTTGTGGGCAGACATTAAGATGACCAAGAGTGGTGCCGAACGCCTGGGCTATCCGACGCAGAAGCCGATTGCGCTTTTGGAGCGGATTATCAATGCCAGCTCAAACCCCGGCGACGTGGTGCTGGACCCGTTCTGCGGGTGCGGGACGGCCATTGTCGCGGCCCAAAAGCTGGGGCGGCAGTGGCTGGGGATTGATGTCACCCCGATTGCCACGTCGCTCATCCAAAAACGCCTGTTTGACCAGTTTGAGGCCCGCGACCTGCGCCTGCTGTCGGCGGCGGACAAAGCAAGCGCCGCAGTGCTGGCGCGGGCGTTCAAAGTCGAAGGGCTGCCGACCGATGAAGCCGGCGCAAGGGCGATGTTTGAGGCCGACCACAAGAAGTTTGAGATGTGGGCGGTCGGCTTGGTGCCGGCCATCCCGCAGGAAAAGAAGGGCGCGGACGGCGGTATTGACGGTTTGGCGTATTTTGATGTCGGGGCCAAAGAGCTGACAAAGGCCGTAATTCAGGTCAAAGGCGGCAAAGTCGGCTCGCCGGGTGTCCAGCAACTTCGGGGCGCGATGACCGGCCTGAACGCGGCGCTGGGGTTCTATGTGACACTGGAAGCGCCGACCCGGAACATGAAGGCGGAAGCGCTGTCGGCAGGGTACTATAAGGCGGCAACCGGGGTAGGACGGCAGGTTCCCGCCATGCAAATCCGCACTGTCGCCGAGCTGCTGGCCGGACAGGGGTTTGAGTTTCCGGTAACGGTCGGCTCCAACGTCTCGTTTAAATCGGCGTCGGCGATTGCCACCGCCTCCGGGCAAGTTGACTTGGGCTTGTAAAAATCAGAGACGGCCTGGAATCAGAGATGGACTAGAACTGGAAATAGGAGAAACTTATGACACTCTCTCGAACTACGCTCACATCTGCACTGTTGGCAGGTCTTGCCCTCAGCAGTGGTTATGGAACAGCAGCACTCGCGCAGCAGGCTCCGCCTGCCAAGCCGTACCAGGTGCTGAAAACCGCCAAAGTCGGCGGCGATGGCCGCTTTGACTATGTCTACGCCGATCCGGACGGACGCCGGCTGTATGTGCCACGCATGGGTGACACCCCGCGCGTGACCGTGTTCGATCTTGATACCCTGGCATCGCTTGGAGAAATCCCGCAAACGGCGGCCCACGGCGCGGCTACCGACGCCCTCTCTCATCATGGGTTCGCGTCCAGCAGCCCGGTCGCCATGTGGGACACGAAGACACTGGCCCTAATTAAAACAATCCCCGTCAGCGGCAGGCCGGACGGCATTCTGGGGGATGCCTTCAACCACCGTATTTATGTTCTCAGCCATGAAGCGCCGAATGTGACGGTACTGGATGCCGCCGCCGGCACGGTGCTAGGCACGATTGACCTGAGCGGCGCTCCCGAAGAAGCCGCGACCGACGGTCAGGGCCACATTTACATAGACATTGAAGATAAGGGCAGTGTTGCCGTCATTGACGCCCAAACCATGAAAGTAACTACTGAGTACAGCCTCAACGGCAAGGGCGGCGGCAATGCCGGACTCGCTCTCGATGCCAAGAACCATGTTCTTTTCGTTGCCTGCCGGGACCCGCAGGTCATGGTTATGATCGACTCCACGACCGGCAAATACTTGGCAGACCTGCCGATTGGCCGAGGCTGTGACGGCGCGGCATTCAACCCCGCTACTTTGGAGTGCTTCAGCTCACAGGGCGACGGCACTCTGACAATTATCAAGGAGACGCCGGGAAATGCCGGTGCAGCGCCGGCCTTCGCCGTGGAACAGAATGTCGCGACGATGCAAGGGGCAAAAACTTTGACCCTTGACAGCAAGACGGGCAAAGTCCTGCTGATCGCCGCGGAATACGGCCCGGCCCCAACCCCGCCGGCGGGCGCTCCCGCCGAAGGCGGCCGCCGCCCGCGCCGTCCGATGCTGCCAGGTTCGTTCTCGGTACAAGTCGTGGGAAGGTAGTAATAGTCGCGGGAAAATAACCCCTCTGTCCCCTGCCGAAATTTCGCCTCTTAGGCCGCCGGAACTGGCAAGTTTCGGCGGCTTTTCGTGTCCGGCTCGGCAAAGCACAAGCCGCAGCCGAGTTGCCGGTCAGGCAAGGGCCAATTTGTTAGGCTGCGGCTTTTTTCTTTCGCGCAGCGGCGGCCATACCGCCTAACCCCAGCATGAGCAGCAAACCGAAGGACACCGTGGTAGAGACTTCCGGGACTGCGGCGGATGTGGTAAAGCTGAACATTGTTGCGCCCTGGAACACTTCAATCGTGTCGCCGGTGATGCTTTGACTGTTCTGCAATGTGCCGGCAAGGACATAAGCTGTCTCGCCGCCGACTGGGTTTGTAATGCCGGGCGAGCTGGTCAGCCCCGTGCCGCAAAAGGTAAATGAACCCAGCGTGTTGTCATAGAAATTGATGCCGCCCGGCATACCGAACGTGCCGCCGCTGACAAGCTGGACTATCAGGTCATACGGCTGCATCGTGACGGGGTTCGTGATTTGGTTGTTGCTGTCTTTACCGACGTATACTCCCCCGCGAATTGCAGAGTTGATTGTTGTGCTGGTGGTAAGATAGGTGGTTTGAGCAGCGGCGGGGCCGGCAAGCGCTAGTCCCATTAGGCCCATGAAAACGAAGGCCGGCACCGGTTTGGTCTGGCATTATTTGTTTAAGAATTGTCTGGTCTGCACAACTAATTTCGCTCCAAATTATTAGTATTATTGCCTGGGCTTTTAGTGCCTGCGGGAACAGGTATGACCGCAAAGAAGTCCGCTGCACAAACCATGCCAAGCAGGCTGAAACTCAGCAGAAACACAGAGGTGTTACCGTATCGTTATAAGACTGCACTGTCTGGGTATTTGAGTTATTACGCGCCTCTGAAGAGCGCACTAAGATTCAGATTGGAAATTAGATTGTTGAGGTTTCTATGACAGACAGTAGATTCGAAAAGCAGGACCCGCGTGAGCAGTATCCTAAGCCGCCGTTCGAAAAGCAGCCGCAGCCGACGCCGGGGCTGGGCAGCAAAATGGACCCGGTTCCCGACTGCGGCGAAACCAGCTACACCGGCTCCGGCAAGCTGGCCGGGCGCAAAGCGCTGATTACCGGCGGAGATTCCGGCATCGGACGTGCGGCGGCAATTGCGTTTGCGCGGGAAGGCGCGGACGTCGCCATCGGCTACCTGCCCACCGAAGACGCCGACGCCCGCGAGGTCATCGCGCTGATTGAGAAAGAAGGCCGCAAAGCGGTCGCCATTCCCGGCGATATCACCGACGAGACGTTTTGCAAGTTTCTCATTGAAGCGGCGGTGGAAGGGCTGGGCGGCTTAGACATTCTGGTCAACAACGCGGCGTCGCAGGTGACGGAACCCAACATTTTAGACATCACGACGGAGCAGTTTGATAAGACGCTCAAGACGAACCTGTACGCGCTGTTTTGGATCACCAAAGCCGCCATTCCGCATCTGGCCCCCGGCTCGGCGATTGTGAACACAACATCGGTGCAGGCGTATGAGCCGTCGCAGGCCATCACCGACTATGCGATGACTAAAGCGGGCATTGTAGACTTCACCAAAGCGCTGGCGAAAACTTTAATTGAAAAAGGCATTCGGGTCAACGCCGTCGCGCCGGGGCCGTTCTGGACGCCTTTGCAGTCCAGCGGCGGGACGACCGAAGAAAAGCTGAAGACGTTCGGCGCAACAGTGCCATTAGGCCGCCCCGGCCAGCCTGTGGAGATTGCGCCGGTCTATGTGCTGCTGGCATCCCAGGAAGGCAGCTACATCACCGGTGAGATTTTCGGCGTCACCGGCGGCGTCGGGATCGCCTAGCCTGCGGGCTGAGACGCAGCCGCCACTTTTAAAGTCTCGCCCTAAAGGGCGAGGCTTTCTTTAAGGGCAGCGCAAACTACAGCCAGCTTGGAGGCGGCGCACTTTGCTCCTGCTCTAAAACAACGATTGTGCCTTCTTTTCCAGTCAGCAGGTACAGGCGGTCTACCGTCTCCAGCATCATCTTCAGCCCATGCCCCAGCGTCGCCTTTGTGCTGAAGCCGCGTGCCAGGGTTGCTTTCGGCAGGTTCTCCATGGCAATGCCTGTGCCTGCGTCCTCAACCCGCACTTGAACGACGCCGTCGGCGCTTGCCGAGACCCAGCCGGTCCCGCTGCCGGCATGGACCACCGCGTTCATGCCCGCTTCCGACGCCGCCGTCACCAGGTCAAACTGCCGCTCCTCCGCCATGCCGGCGTTCGCTGCGGCTTTTTGCGCCTGCTGGCGCAGCTCCCGCAGCCCGCCTTCCAGGGCCAGCGGAATTGGGCCGGCGACAAGCCCCCGCAGCGGCGGAAGCTGGGCCGGGCTGCTGGACAGAAGCAGGCGGCCCTCGGTTACCGACGCCAGCACGTCCCGCAAAAAAGTCTGCTGCTGCTCCGACGCCGACTTTTTCGCGCTGATGTCCTGCAGCGTGCCTTCGAAGCGCAGCGGCTCGCCGTCCGCGCCGTAGTAGCCGCGTCCCCGCGCCCACAGCCAGTGCTCGCTCCCATTCGGCCACAGGACACGGTACTCCGTGTCATAAATGGCCCGCTCCGCGATGGCCTGCTCAATAGCGGCATTGGTGCGGGCACGGTCGTCGGGATGCAGACACGCATACAGGCGCTCGCGGGTCATTCTGATGCTTGCCGGAAGGCCGAAAAGCGCTTTGGCTTGATCCGACCAAATAATGGATTTGCTGACCAGGTTCCAGTGGAACGTCCCCACACCTACTCCTTCCACGGCAAACAGCAGGCGCTCTTCCATTTCTTCCAGCCGCTGCTCGGCCAGCTTCTGCTCTGAAATCAGTTTCTCCTGGAGCGTAACCTGGCGCTGAAGCTCAATGCGGCCTGCCGCCTGCCGCGCCAGCATTTCCAGCACCGCCGTTTGCTGCGGGTCAAGCTGCTTGGGCTGAGTGTCAATGACGCACAGGGAGCCGAGGACAAAGCCTTCGGAAGTAATGAGAGGCGCTCCCGCATAGAAGCGGAAATGCTCGTCGCCCAGCACGGAAGGGTTGTCGGCAAAGCGCGGGTCTTGTGTCGCATCCGAGACGGTCAGCACTTCGGTTTGGAGAATCGTATGGGCGCAAAACGAGACGGCACGCGGCGTTTCCGGGTACGCCAGGCCGATCTGGCTTTTGTACCACTGCCGGTGTTCATCCACAAGCGTGATGGCGGCGACAGGAACCTCAAACACTTGGCAGGCGATTTGAGTGAGGTCATCAAACGCATCCTCAGCGGGCGTATCTAAAATGCCGCTTTCGCGCAGCCACCGCAGGCGTTCGGCTTCATTGTCGGGCAGTGGAGCAATCATGTGCAGAGAGTATACCACGCGCAGAGTTTTCAGCAATCAGGTTGTTGACATTTCCGTCAGGCCGGGTATAATGGAACAGCCAAGCGCGGGAGAAACGGCATTTTACGGCGAGCGTAGTTCAGTTGGTTAGAACGCCAGTTTGTGGCACTGGAGGCCGTGGGTTCAAGTCCCATCGTTCGCCCTTTTTCGTTTCTTTTGGTCATTAAATCAACCTAGTTGCTAATAACAGCAGCCAGGTTGATTTTTTGTCGCATCTATGATATTATAATATCACAGTGATAATGCATTATCAAAGAAAGAAAAAGGTGTTTGATGGTCTCGGCTTTTGACAAAAACGGCGGCAAAACGCCGCAAAATAAGGGAAATGCTTCACAAACTGCGGAGAATCAGGACGCGCCAGGCCCCGGAATAAAAGCCGAGGACACCAGTGTTGAAGCCAAGCACACCAGTGCAAAAACGGCCTCCGCTCCCAGCGGCAGCACTCAAAAAGCGGCGACAAACGCCAGCGAAAAGGCTACCGCCGAAAAGAGTACGATCTCAAATAACACGATCTCAAATAACACGATCTCAAAGAGTGCCGCTTCAAAAGATGCAAATCCAAAAAGTGCGATTTCCAAGACCAGCTCGCCCCGCAAGTCCCTAGTCATATCCTCCCCCACCCGCCCGGCGGAAAGTACTACAGTAATAGGCATTACAGCGGCAGGCATCACCTTTGCTGAGCTGCACGAGGACTTCCTGCGGGCACGCCGCGTCGAGGGCATCCGGCCCACGACCCTTCGCACCTACCGCGGCAGCCTTCTTCCCTGGGAAAAGTGGTGCGCCGACCACGGCGTGGAGGGCGTCGGGCAGGTGCTGACAAAGCACGCCGAAGACTACCTGCTTTCCCTGCAAGACCGCACACTTTCTGAGCGCACGATCCGCAATCAGGCGATCGTCATCAAAGCTGCGCTCAAATTTGCCTTCCAGCAGGGCCACCTTGCCAGCGAGCGGCTGTACAGCTGGAAGATCCCCCGCATGAGCCGGGCATCCGTCTACATGCCCGACCACGCCGAAGTCGGCATCATTCTCGCCGCCATCCCGCAGCACTGGTCCGCCGCGCAAAATCCTCTGTCCCGCTTCCGAAACGCTTCCGCGCGTACGTTCTTCTCCCGGCGCGACACAGCAATTGTCGCCGTGCAGGTCTCGACCGGCCTGCGCATCTCGGAGACGCTCGGCCTGCGGCTCGACGACTACAGCGCCGAGCAGAAGACCCTTACGGTCACCCACTCGAAGTCCGGTCGGCCCCGCGCCGTTCCGGTCGGCAGCCACCTTGCCCCGCTGCTAGCCGACTGGCTGCGGGTGCGCCCGAAAGCCAGCCCGTCGGACTTCTTGTTTGTGACGGACTACGGCACGCAGCTGCACCGCGAGTCCTGGGGACATCAGTTTCAGCGCTACGTTGCGTTTGCACGGAGTCAGGGCCACGCGCTGCCGCGGATTACGCTGCATTCTCTGCGCCACCTCGCGGGAACAGCGATGGCCGAGCAGGACCTTTATCATGCAAGCCTCATGCTCGGGCACAGCTCAGTGACGATCACAGCGAGCAATTATCTGCATGCCCGGGCCGACCAGATCCGGGCGACCCATGCGGCGGCTGACCCTCTCGCCCATATCCTGACGCGCGGGCGTCCCGCAGGAAACACTGCTACAGCGGGCAAAGCGAAAGGAGGCAACGCAAAACCAGACAAGCTGAAGAAGCTGGTTTAAGAAGAAGCTGGTTTAAGAAGAAGCTGGTTTAAGAAGAAGCTGGTTTAAGAAGAAG
>CAXTER010000015.1:20219-22014 GCA_964243345.1 uncultured Armatimonadales bacterium | reverse complement strand
CTGGTCTAAGAAGAAGCTGGTCTAAGAAGAAGCTGTTCTGACAAAAGAAACTGGTTTGAGAGGCAGATGTATTTCCTTTTGGCAAAGGGAAAATCGATGATATAGGATAGACCGATGAAATGAGGACAGGTGGATGAAATACTGGTTAGTTTTATGGCGCAGCAAGGGTGCGGGAGGCAGGGAATGCGTGGCGCAGACAGCAGACCTTAATCTTGTTAGGACAGTCATTGATGGCCTGCACACAAATTTCCTGATTGAAGATGACGAGCAAGACCGCGTTCTCGACCCAGCGTTTATTCGCACGGCCCCGGCAGCTGCCGCAGTTCTCACCCGCGAGATTCGTCAGGCAGCGAGCGATGATCAGGCAGCGAGCGATGAGTGGCCGGAGGCGGAGAGTGAGGAAATCGAGGGAGCCGGCACTGCCGGCAACATCGACTCAGACGACTCCATCAACTAACCGAGAAAAGATCGGAACCATTTTGCGGAACCATTTTGCGGGTTTGTAAGCTCCACATTGGTTTGTAAGCTGCGCGTTCCAAACATCCTGCAGGAGATGCTGATCGCCCCCCACAAATGGCGTGCTTTAGCAGTCACAATCTTTAGCAGTCACGATCTTTTTGGATAACAGCGGCGGGGTTCTCCTGGAAGCATAGGGCTGTCCCGGCACAAAGGCATCCACACTCTGCCCAAGCATGACGACAACCGGAAAGACCGTCAGGGCAAAGCCACCAACCTGCTTTGTATCCTGCTGCACGACGATTGAAAAAATTTAGGAATTACGCAGTTGGTGCGCAGGGTTGGTTTTCTGTCATCTTAGAGTAACTTCCGGGTTGATTTTCGTGTGCCTGGGCGTTCATACTCTCGAAGATGAACGCACCGAAAGTGACCGACCTGGACTACATTCAGTTTTTGATCGCCGCGCAGGGCATCTCCACGTGCACGGAAGCCGCCCGCTGCGCTGTGAACGCCTCCCACGATGCCTATACGAAGTAATGCTGCAGGCATACACGCGCCTTTTAACAAGACTGCCGCCCGATACGAAGTGATGCCCTTCTGGGCATACACGGCGGCGTTGTGGCAAGAGGTCGAGCCACTGGTGGCGATGACGCACGGCCTTCTGGTCATCGACGATACCACGCTGGATCAGCTACGCCCAAAAGATGGGCCTCGTCAGCCGCCACTGGAGCGGCAAGCATCATGCCGTCGTCGAGGGCATCAGCCTCACGACCCTTTTGTGGACCGACGGCCTCAGCAGCCTGCCCTGCGACTGCCGCCTCTACGAGCCTGCTGCGGACGGCCAAAAACAAGTGACCAAGAACGACCATTTCCTTGCGATGCTGCAAACCGCTAAAGATCGCGGGTTCCGCCCCAAGTATGTGTGCTTCGACGGCTGGTACAGCAGCCTCGAAAACCTGAAGTCGGTGCGTGGGCACGGCTGGCACTTCTTGACGCGCCTGAAAAGCAACCGCTTGGTGAACCCCGACGATACAGGCAATGTTGCCGTCAAGGATATTGACGTTCCTGAGCATAGGCGCACGGTACACCTCGAAGGCTTCGGCTTCATCCAGGTGTTTCGGACGGTCGCCCCCAACGGCGACGTGGAAGATGAATATCTGGAACACTGGGCCACCGAGGACCTGAAGGTGGAAGCAGGCGAGCGGCGTGAATGGCCGCGCCAAGTGTTCGCCATCGCGCCAAGTGTTCGCCATCGCGCCAAGTGTTCGCCATCGCGCCAGATGCTCGCCATCGCGCCAGATGCTCGCCATCGCGCCAGATGCTCGCCATCGCGCCAGAT
>CAXTER010000015.1:0-20119 GCA_964243345.1 uncultured Armatimonadales bacterium | reverse complement strand
GCTCGCCATCGAGAACTACCACCGCGCCCTCAAGCAGTGCTGCAGTGTGGAACGGGCACAGGTACGAAGCGTGAAGGCCCAGAAGTGCCACATCGTGTTGTCTCTGCGGGCGTTCGTGCGGCTGGAAGCGCACCGCTGGGAAACAGGCATTAGCGGCTACGCCGCCAAAGCGGGCCTCATTCGGAAGGCTATCATTCGGGAGGCTATTCGGTTGTATTTGCAGCGCCCGACCATCATTTTGAGGCCAACTGCGTAAGTCCTAGAATTATTGAAAAGAATGTAGGAAATCGGCCCTTGCTTTTTGCAAAAGGCTTTTACAGGGGGTTGAAGAGATCCTATTGCCTTCTTCAGAATGAGTCATCAGACAAGAGAGCCGAAAATGTACCATCAGACAAGAGAGCCGAAAATGTACTCAGAACTTCTCCATCAGCCCGTATTTGGTACTGACAACGGGCATTATCAGTACCGGATTGAGTTCCGGATGTCGCAACAATATATCAACTCTGCCAACCAAGCCTGAACCGCTGGTGAACACAAAGAAACCCGCGTGCTGTCCCCGGTGACTTTTTGTGTGACTTCTTTCACAGTATACCTGTGACCTGCTTCCGTTCCCCAGTCGCTCTTCCGGAATATACTAGAACCATCAAACGAGCCAAGCGCTCCTGGAGACAGACCATGAACAACACACTTAGCACCGCACAAACAGTCCGCACCGTTTCCGCCCGCACCCGCCGCACGCCCAGTCTTCCTGCCCCGGCTGCTCGCACCTTCGTTCGCACCTGCGTCCGCAAGTTCGACATGGTGATGGTCCTCAGCCTCATGGCCGCCAGTGCTGCTTATGCTGTCTCGGCGTTCGCCCAGCTCGGCTGACACATAGATACTTGCCAAATCTTTGTCGGGGCTTGTCAGGGGCGGACACTCCCGGCCTGCCCTGGCAGCACCCCCTTCCTGCCCCGGCAGCACCCCCTTCCTGCCCCGATATGCCGGTTGTGAAAGTGCGATTTCTGCAAAGCGACTGCGCGGCCTGCCCCAAGCGGGACAGGTGCATCCGTTCGCCGGCGGGCCAGTCCTGAATGCTGGTTTTGCCGGAGCGGCCCCGCTCTGAAGCACTTCAACAGGCGCGTTTTGCGAGAACGCATTTACAGCATTTGGCGACGGCAGTGAGCTTGAACCTTGTGCGGGGGGGTGAACCATCTGGAAGCGCAGCCTTTGGCGAAAACAAGAAAGTCCCGGTTTGCTCGGCTGGCAGCTTGATTTCGTCAAGGGTATCCGGATCTTTTTGAGACAGCCTTGCATGCTGTAGGAACAGTGCAGGAAAACGCGTTTCCACTGTTGAATAGTGCGAGGTCTTAGAAGCATACTGATATTAAGTTGTGTGAGAATCAGTTGTGTGAGAATCATCGGCATTTGAAGTACCAGTCCCTATGCCTGAACAACAGCCGCACCCCCCTCTTACGATCCAGCTCTTCGGCAACTTCGCGGCAAAACGCAGCGGTGTCCCGCTCCCGGGCCTGCACCTGCGCGACGGGGAACGGCTGCTGGCTTACCTCTCGCTGCGGGCAGGCGAGCCGGTTTCTTCCTGGGAGCTGGCGAAATGGTTCTGGCCCGCTGAGGCGCAGGGCACCCTGGACGGGCAAGGCGATTTTCCTAGTGTTCGGCAGGCGCTGCATTCCCTGCGGCAGTCTCTTGGAGCAGCTTCAGGGCAATTGACACGCCCAAGCCGAGCTACTGTGCGGCTGGATCTTACAGGTGTGGAGGTTGACATCCTGACGTTCGATCGTCTGACCCAACTCCAAACAGGGAACACCTCACAAGGTGATATACTCATGCAGGCCGATGCGGACGCAGTAGCACTTTATCGAGGGCCGCTGCTGGATGGCTGGAATGAAAGCTGGATTTTGGGGGCACGCACCCGTCGTCGGCAGCAATACGAGAAGGCTTTGCGGCGGCTTGCTCAGAGCGAGCGCCGGGCTGGGCAGTTGGAAGGCGCAGAGCGATGGATACGTCTGCTGCTTGATTCGCGGCCTGCTGACGAGGAAGCAGGGCGTGATCTGCTCCGGGTGCTGGGCGCTGCTGGGCGTCACGCCGAAGTCCGAGAAGCATTGGAGCAGCTGACCCGCGCGGTCGCTGCGAAGGGCCAGGCGCTCGAGCCGGAGACAACAGCATTGGCTGACGAACTGCGCGGTGGACGGAAGAGCGAGCACATCGGCACCATCCTACCGTCTATTTCTGCCGCTATTCTCGCTGCTGATAATCCGGTCGCTGCTGATAATCCGGTCGCTGCTGATAATCCGGTCGCTGCTGATCCCTTCAGCCAGCAGAGAGACCTGCTGAAGGCCCAAGCCCTGACTCTGGAGGCACCGGGAGGAGCCGTACCAATCACTTCACGTTTTTACATCGTTCGCCAAGGTGACGGCGACTTCCACGCGGCCTTAGCCCGGCGCGACAGCATCGTGCTGGTCAAAGGTGCACGCCAGGTGGGCAAGACGTCACTGCTGGCACGAGGCTTGCAGCAGGCTCGCGAAGCCGGGGCCCGGGTCGTCCTGACCGACTTTCAGAAGCTCAATACTGATCAGCTGGCATCCCCGGATGCACTCTACCTGGCACTCGCCGCCAGTATCGCGCAGCAGCTTGGGCTGACCGCATCCCCGCGCCTCGTCTGGGACGAGGACTTCGGCCCGAACATGAACATGGAGCTGTACCTGCGTCTGCATGTCATGCCTGCCATCTCCGAGCCGCTAGTCTGGGCGATGGACGAAGTAGACCGGCTGTTTGTCTGCCCCTTTGGCGGGGAAGTGTTCGGCCTCTTCCGGTCGTGGCACAATGAGCGCTCATTGGACCCTTCCAGTATTTTGTGCCGGCTGACGCTTGCGATCGCTTACGCGACCGAGGCCCACCTTTTTATCACCGATCCTAACCAGTCCCCATTCAATGTCGGCACCCGGCTGGCGCTCTCGGACTTCACGCCGGGGCAGGTCTCCGAGCTAAACCGGCGTTACGGCAGTCCCTGGTCGGAGGCCGATCTGGTGCGCTTTGGGGCCTTGGTCGGCGGTCAGCCGTATCTCGTGCGTCTTGGGCTGGATCAAGCGGCCCAAGGCATCGCTCTGGAGAGGATCGAGGCAGAAGCTGGCAGCGACGACAGCCTCTTCAGCGAGCATTTGCGGCGCCTGCTCGGGGCCGTGTCTCGCTCCCCCGAACACGAAGCTGCCCTGCGCGGCCTGCTCAGGGGCTCCGGGAGACTCTCGCCCGAAGCGTTCTATCACCTGCGCGCGGCCGGGATCCTGACTGGCCCGTCCTCCGCCGAAGCTCGGTTCCGCTGCCTCCTATACGAGTCCTTCTTCACGCAGCGGCTCGCCTTGTCCTGATCTAGAAAATACTTCGTTCGTGATTCTGTAATGCTTTATTCGTGATTCCGTCACGTTTCCCTCTCCCTCAGTCACGTTTTGCAAGAAATCGTCACGATGCTGTCACGATTTAGGAGTTAAACTCTTTGTAACAACTTAGGATTTGGATTTTTCTACTAGCAGCCACGACGACACTTCCAAACATGGAGATGTTCCGGCGGCACAAAAGGCCAGCGACAGTAGAACAGATAATTCTCCGTCTGACGGACTCTGTGTGACCATATTACAGAACCGCGGTGTGATGAGGCTGCTTGACCGGCTGCATGCCTGCCCTCGGCACCTGGGAAGAACTGCGCGTGAACCCACACGAGTCCATGAGGATTTTGATGAACTGTCGTTCTTGCTCCCTAAAAGACAAAGCCGCAAAATCCGGCTTCACCCTGATTGAGATGCTCGTGGTCATCGCTATTGTGGCGATTATGGCGGCGCTTTTGTTTCCCGTCTTCGCCCAGGCCCGCGAGAACGCCCGCCGCGCTTCCTGTCAGTCGAGCGAGCATCAGATTGGCCTAGGCGTTTTGCAGTACATTCAGGACAACGATGAAGCCTATCCCATCGAGTACTATTACGAGACTGACGCGGAGGGTAATTACACCGACACCCAGATGTGGGTCGATGAAATCTATCCCTACATGCAGAGCTACAAGATCTTCTTATGTCCGGATCAAACCAATCCGGGCCACGGGGGACAAGAAGGGTTAAGCTATGCCATGAATGCAGATTACCTGAACCCGGTTCCAAACTGTGATCCCCAAGCCATTTTGCCCAATGGAGAGTTTGGCGTTCCTGTGGCAGAGGGTCAGGTCGAAGCGCCGGCGGCGACTGTCTTTGCGGTCGACAGTAAATCGGGAGATATTGTGTCTGTTCCTTATGGGAGTTCGTTCGGTTTTTTTGATTGGTCAGATTATGCGGATGCGCCGGCGAATTATACCGCGCCGGTCGTTTGCGGCTATTACGCCTGGGGCGTGATGCCCACTCCGAACCCCGATGATCTCAGCGATCCCAACGGGACTTTCTTTGGGTCTCCCGGCGGTCCCGCCCCCGGTGATGAGCCGATCTCGTACACGGGCGTCACTTCGGTCCGGCATCGGGGCGGCACGAACGTCCTTTTCTGCGACGGTCATGTTCAGTGGCTGACACCGGGCCGGCTGGCGGCGGGGACCAATTGGCACGTCGGCATCAATGCCAGCGACCTCTACATCACCGACATCAGCCAGTATCTCTGGTCGTTGAAAAAAGAAGGGGACAGCGGTTTGTGAGCCGCCGGCACATCCAATGAACGAGACAACCCGCTCTTCCCCGAACAAGCCAAAATCCGACAAGCCAAAATCCGACAAGCCAAAATCCGACAAGTCGAAACTGGCGGCCCTGCTGATCGTTGGGGCCCTTGCCCTGCTCCTCGGAGCCGTCGTTTTTGTGTCACGGTACACCGTAGCGCCGGACCCGACTTTCACCAGAGCGCCGCCGCCGGGGCCGCATGCGGTCACTCTTTACCCATCATCGGCGAAATCGGCGAATGGCGGCCATCTGCACTGGGGAACAAGGAGATGGCAACGCGTCCGAATGATAAGAAAGCCGGGCTCGCCGAAACTTCAAGCGGCACCGGAAGCAAAGCCATGAAGAGAAAGCGCTGCATTTTCTCGTCTTAGTTGAACGCCGCTTTCATTTTGTTATCGATAGGTGACAAAGTTCCTTGTTAAATGCCCGTCTTCTTCGTTACAATGACGCCGGTATGCCCCTGAGCACGATCCGTGAAAGGTCCGCACCCAATGACGACTGCTGTCTCCCCGGAACCGTCCGCACCCCAACAGGACACTTCGCCCGCTTTCTACGTGACCGGCGGAACGCTGGGCGCGGCGGCAGCTTCCTACGTCGAGCGCCAGGCCGACTATGACCTGCTCGGCGGCCTGACGGGGGGCGACTACTGCTACGTCCTCAACTCCCGGCAGATGGGCAAAAGCAGCCTCTGCGTCCGCACCATGGCCCGCCTGCGGGAACTCGGCGGGCGCACCTGCTTTCTCGACCTGACCAAGTTCGGCGGCAAAAATTTGTCTGCCGAGCAGTGGTACGCCGCTCTTCTGTCGGAGGCCGGGCGGGAATTAGGATTGCGTGCGGAAATGCTCGCCTACTGGAAGGCCAACACAGAACTAGGGCCGATGCAGCGCTTCTTTGGGGCCATGCAGCAGGTCGCCTTGCCAGCGACCGAGTCTCCCATGACGGTCTTCGTGGACGAGATCGACGTCACACGCGGCCTGCCCTTTTCCGCCGACGAGTTCTTCGCCGGAGTGCGTCAGTGCTACGTCGGACGCGCCACTGACGCCGCCCTCAGCAGGCTCACGATTTGCCTTTTGGGAACCGCAACCCCGGCGGACTTGATCCAGGACACGCGCACGAGTCCGTTCAACATCGGCAGGCGCATCGAGGTCTGCGACTTTACGCCCGTCGAGGCCGCGCCGCTGGCGCAGGGACTGGGATCGAACGGCCCCGCGCTGCTCTCGCGGGTACTTCACTGGACAGGCGGTCACCCGTACCTGACCCAGCGCCTGTGCCGGGCCGCCCAGGAAAGCGGAGCCAAGACGCCCGCCGACATCGACAAACTGTGCTCGGGCCTGTTCCTAACGCGCAGCGCCGCCGAGACCGACGACAACCTGGCGTTCGTCCGCAACCGGCTGCTCAAATCCGAGGTAGACCTCGCCGGCCTGCTGGACTTGTACGGTCAGATGCGGCGGGGGCGGCGCGTCCCCGATGACGAGGCGGACCAACAGTGCGCCGTGCTGAAGCTCAGCGGCGTGGCTCGCTCCGAGGGCGGGCGTCTGCGGGTGCGAAACCGGATTTACCAGCATGTCTTCAGCCGCGAGTGGATCGTCGAGCACACACCAGGAGCTGAATTACGACGCCAGCGGGAGGCGTACCGGCGCGGCTTAATGCGGGCGGGAGCCGTCGCCGCCTGTGTGGTGATGGTGATGGGGCTGCTGGCCCTCTCCTCGATCCAGTATGCCGGCCGGGCCAGCGCCAATGCGAAAGCAGCGAAAGAGAACGCAGCGGAGGCAAAGGCGAACGCGTGGACCGCGCACACCCAGGAGACGCTTGCGGGGCGGCGGGAGCTGCAGGCCGTGCAAAACGCGTCGGACGCCCGGCAGCAGCGGATTATCGCTGAGCAGCAGCAGCAGATTGCCCAGGGAGCCGCCGCCGACGCCCGGCGCCAGAGGAAAATCGCCCTCAGCAGCCTCTCCGTCGCTAAGACGCAGACACGCCGCGCGGACGCCAAAACTCAGGAAGCCATCAGCATTGCCACGCGGCTCCAGCTCGCCTTGAACGAGGCCCAGGCCGAAAAATTCAGGGCTGAAAGCAGTCTCTATGTGGCGGACATGAACACCATACAGGAAGCGTGGCGAGTTAGCGACGCCGGCCGGGCCCTCGATCTGCTCAAGGAAACTCGGGACTTACCCGGTCGCGGCTTCGAGTGGGGCTATTGGAACTCCGTGCTCCATCCCAAGATGATAATCCTCAGTAATCAGGCCAAGTTCGGCCTTCGCTTCGCTGCCTTTTCCCCGGACGGGCGGCGCATCATCACGGGCGGCTCCGACGGCAAGACACATATATGGGACACTCAAACGGAGCGCCAACTGCTCACACTCAAAGGACATCGCATCGGGAGGTACGTAGGATTCTTCTCTCCCGACGGCAGTCGCATCCTCACAAACGATGACCTTCCTGTCCCCGATGGTATCGCGCACGTCTGGGACACGCTGACAGGCCGCGACCTGCTCACGCTCCACCCCGAAGGCGGCGTCAGCACTGCCGCCTTCTCCCCAGACGGCAAGACTCTCCTGACAGGCGGCGGCAGCACGACACACCTGTGGGACGCTCACACCGGGCGCGAGCTGTTCACGCTCCCCATAGGGGAAGCCACCACCGCATCGGCCTTCTCCCTCGACGGCACACGCATCGTCACAGGAAGCGTGGACGGCACCGTATGCGTCTGGGATGTCAAGGACGGGCGTAAGCTGGCCTCGTTTCCGGGCGGAACGGAGATGATTACGGTCGTCGCCTTCTCCCCAGACGACACACGCCTCGTCACAGATGAATGGCACGACGCCGGCACTGCGCGCGTTTGGGACGCTCAGACGGGACGGGAGCTATTTGCGCTCGTGGGACACACATCCCCTGTCACCTGCGCCGCCTTTTCCCCGGACGGGACGCGCATCGTCACCGGAAGCGCGGACCGGTCGGCACGTGTCTGGGACGCCAAGGACGGACGCGAGCTACTTACTTTCATCGGGCACACAAGGGATGTCCAGTCCGTCGCCTTCTCACCCGACGGGACGCAGGTACTCACCGCAAGCCGAGATGGCACAGCGCGCATCTGGGACACTAGAATTGAGCATGGTCAGATTGCTCTCACGGGATATACAGTGCAGGTCACCTGCGTCGCCTTCTCCCCGGACGGGACGCGCATCATCACCGGAAACGCGGATCGAACGGCGCGGATCTGGGATGCTAAAGACGGACGCGAGCTGCTCAGGCTCCACACAGGGGGGCACGTCTGGTCTGCCGCCTACTCCTTCGACGGCACGCGCATCCTCACAAGCGGCGCTGCGACGCATCTCTGGGACGCTCAGACCGGACACGATCTGCTCACGCTTCCGGGGTCCACCTGCGCCGCCTTCTCCCCCGACGGAACGCGCATCCTCACCGGAAACGGAGACCAGAGGGTGCGGGTGTGGAATGCCAAGAACGGACGCAAGCTGCTCACGCTGGACACAAGGGGGCAGGGGAACGGAAAGCACGCCGCGTTCTCCCCCGACGGCGCACGCATCGTCACAGATGAATGGGACGAGATGCCACATGTCTGGGATGCACGGACAGGTCGCACGCTGCTCACACTCGCCGGAAACACCAAGGCGTCGTACCCTGCCACTTTCTCTCCTGACGGCACGCGTATCATCGCGGCATGTATCGACGATACAGTGCAGGTTTGGGACGCACGAACGGGGCGCGTGCTGTTCAAGCTGCATACCGGAGCAGCCATCACCGCCGCCTTCTCGCCTGATGGCACACGCATCGTCACAGGCAATACCGACGGCGCGGCTCAGATCTGGGACGCCAAGGATGGGCGTGAGCTGCTCACGCTTCCGAGAGAAAGAGGATGGATTATTAGCGCCGCCTTCTCCCCGGACGGCACACGCCTCGTCATTGGGACTGATGCGATTGACACGGATGACCGCACCGCTAACCGCACCGCAGCGCACGTTTGGGAGACAGACTTCAAGGACTACCATTGACAGAAGACTACGGGACAGGTGACTACGGGACAGGTGACTACAGGACAGGTGACTACGGCACAAAGCTGCCGGGGCAATCTCAGGACACGCCTATGGCTTCGTGCCGAGACTATTCCACTTACAAACCATGACAGAAAAAACAGTAACTGACAAAACAGTAACAGACAAAGACAGGAATGACGCCCCCGACACCGGGCGCTCCGTACAGATCGCCCACGTCCTGTTCCTGGACATCGTCGGCTACTCCCAGCAGAACACCTCCGCACAGGCACGAATGCTCGCGCGCCTCAATGCCGCCGTCGCCGCCTCGCCCGCGTTCGACGCCGCGAAGTCGGCGGGAACCGTCCAGCCGCTCCCCACTGGCGACGGCATGGCCCTGCTCTTCTTCAGCGATGTCATCGCCCCCGCCCAGTGCGCCCGCGACGTATCCCATGCCCTCACCGGCAAAGACGCCCCGCCCGTGCGGATGGGCCTGCACAGCGGGCTGGTCCAGACACAGATGGACATCGCCGGCAGGCAGAACGTCGTCGGCGAAGGCATCAACACCGCCCAGCGCGTCATGGATTTCGCAGACGCCGGGCACATCCTGCTGTCCGCTCAGTACGCCCTCTGGCTCAAGCAGTTCGACGACTGGACGCCCCTCGTCCATGCGCTGGGCGAAGGAGCCGCCAAGCACGGCCAGACCGTCCAGCTCTACAGTCTCCACGGGACGGGCGTCGGACGGGCTAAAGCCCCCACCCGGCTGCTGGAGGCGGCCAAAGGGAAAGGCAATGCCGCCTGCGTCGTGACGCCCCAGCGCGTGGCCCTGCTCTACCGGCCCCACCAGGACCCCGACGCCCAGGTGCTGCGGACCCTGGAAGAACAGCTCAAAGCCGCCGGACATGAAGTCTTCGTGGACAACCAGTCCAAGATCAGCAAAGCCTGGGCCCAAGCCGTCGAAGAGCCTATCCGAAAGGCCGACGCCGTCATCGCCATCGTCTCCCCCAAAGCCATGCAGAGCGAGATGCTTGAGTTCGAGGTCGAGACCGCCCACGACCAGTACGCCCAGACCGGCAAGCCTCTCCTGCTGCCGGTCCGCATCGGCACACAAGACGTCCCCGACGGCGTCATCGGGGCCATCATCCGCCCGTTCACGCAGTTCACCTGGGAAGGGCCGCAGGACGATCCGCGCCTCATCGCCGAGCTGCTGTCCGCCATCGCCGAGCCGCTGAGGCCCCGCGCCACCGAGGTCAAGCTTGAGCCGGTCGGCGGGGCCGTGCCGCCGGACTCCCCGTTCTACCTGCGCCGCGCCGCCGACCACGAGTTCCTGCAGGCCCTGGAAGACGCCGAAAGCATCCTGCTGGTCAAAGGCGCCCGCCAGATCGGCAAGACGTCCATGCTCGCGCAAGGAGCCAAGCGTGCCAAAGAACTGGGACGGCGGGTCGCCATGACCGACTTCCAGAAGTTCAACGCCGCCCAGATGTCCTCCGACGAAGCGTTCTACAAGCTGCTGGCCGCTACCCTCGCCCGTCAGCTCGGCTTCAAGTACGACTTCGCCGGCGAGTGGGACGAGATCTTCGGCGCGAACCTGAACATGGAGAACTTCCTGCGCGAACTGCTGGACGCAGCGGACACGCCGCTGGTCTGGTGCATGGACGAAGTGGACAAGCTGTTCACCGCCCCGTTCGCCAGCGACTTCTTCGGCCTGGTGCGCTCCTGGCACAACTCGCGCTCGACCGAGCCGGACGGTCCGTGGAGCAAGCTGACGGTCGTGATCGCCTATGCGACGGAGGCGCACCTGTTCATCCAGGACCTGAACCAGTCGCCGTTCAACGTCGGGCGGCGGATGGAGCTTTCGGACTTCAACCTGCAGCAGACGGTGGACCTCAATGGGCGCTACGGCGGCCCGCTGGGCAGCTACGGGGATGTGGAGACGCTGCACGCGCTGATCGGCGGGCAGCCGTTCCTGACGCGCCGGGCCCTAGACACACTGGCGACCGGCAAGATGGACTTTACGGCCCTTCTGGCGCAGTCGTCCCGCGACGACGGCCCGTTCGCCGACCACCTCAAGCGTATCCTGATCTCGGTGTCCCGCCTGCCTTCCGTCATCGAGTACGCCCGCGAGCTGCTGACGGGGACTGTCCCGGCCGGCCAGGATGCGTTCTACCGCCTGCTGGCCGCCGGGATCATCCGCCAGACGCCGGGTGGCCGGCCCGCCTTCCGCTGCGACCTGTACCAGCAGTACCTCCAGCAGCACCTGCCCTAATCTCCAGCAGATGCAACAGAATTAGCGCGAAGTATTGCATTATTCTGACAAATAGGCTTCTAAAGCGCTACGTTCTAAAGTCGTTTCTCCTAGATCTGCAACAAAGCCTCTGAGAAATGTTGCGCCGGCAAAAGGGGGGTTTTCTCGATTTTCCCTGTCTCAGAAACGAACATTTTTGAGATAATCTCAAGAGAGTCTGCTATTCTTTCAGGGCGTACTCTGCTGCTTGCTCCCAGGTCCAGGCACGGCCTTCCCCCCAAGCCGCAGTGAACACCTCGTCGCCCAACTCCATTTGCACACGACCGACTTCCAGAGAGTGCGTCCTTTGTTCCGCCTGCGACAAGGGCACCCCGATACTCTCACGAAGGGATTCCGCGGCGCCCCACAGGTATGTGGCCCGCTCTGGCTTTGCGACGCACGCGCCCCCGAGATCCCGGAGGTTCTCGGCGACACCTTCTCTGTCTTTCAGCTCACAAAACAGTGCCAGACTCTCAGCGAATAAGGCCGAAGCGGCTTTCTCCTCGCCGGAGCGGCCTGCGACGTCACCCAAGTAATTGAGCGTCCATGCGGTCCCCCCCCGGTCCCTTAACTCCCTGAATAAGTTCAGACTCTCCTCAAACAAAGCACGCGCTGCCGGTAAACGTCCCTCGAACAGGGCGGCGATGCCAAGGTTATCCAGGGACCAGGCGATGCTTGGCTTTTCCCCCAACCCGCGGCGGATACTCAAACTCTCTTCGAAGAGCGCCGTTGCGGCGGAATAATGCTCCAGCGCGGTTTCGACCGCGCCCAAGTGGCTGAGCGCATACGCGATGCTTGTCCGGTCCCCCAGTTCCCGGCAGAGGATCACGCTTTCTTCCAGCAGATCGCGGGCCCTAGCATTGTTGCCTTGCAGGCGTGTCACATTCCCCAGGCTGCCGAGGCTATGGGCTATCCCACGCTGATCTCCAAGACTGCGGCGGATTGTCAGGCTTTCCGTCAGCAGTTCTACGGCCGCCGCATAATTGCCCTGCTGCCGCACCAGGCCGCCCAGGTTGTGAAGGACCGTCGCGCAGCCAGTCCTATCATCCACCTCACGGGAGGCGCTCAGGCTTTTTTCCCAGAAGGACAGCGCCGCCGTATAGTCACCAAAACTGCGTGCGACATTTCCCAGGTTGTTGCAGGCGGAGGCCACACCGCGCCAGTCTCCGTGCTCCTCGAAAATGGCGAGGCTCGCCTCGTGAAGCCGCTGTGCCGCCGTGTTGTCCGCCTGATTGTGCGCCAGAGCTCCAGCCGCATTGAGCGCTTTTGCCTGCAGAACGGTCCGGCCCGGCACACTCGCCAGAGCCTCTTCCAAATAGCGCCTGCCCTCCCCGTAGCGCCCGCGCTGGTTCCAGAACCACCAGACTGCTCCTGCCAGCCGCAGTCCGGCCTCCGCCCTCAGTCCACCTTCCTCACTCCCTGACAGCGCGACCACCAGGTTGTCGTCTTCCATTTCTAGCCGCGCCAGCCAAGCTGCCTGCGCGGGGCCACGCAGCTGGGGCTCGGCTTCCTCCGCGAGCGCTAGGAACCAGACTTGGTGACGCGCCTGAACCGATTTCGCCGTACCACCAGCCGCGAGTCGCTCTGCGGCGTACTGCCGCACCATCTCCAGCAGACGGTACCGACCGCTGCCTGTGCCTGCTGCCTGCTGGGCCTCAA
Source organism: uncultured Armatimonadales bacterium (assembly GCA_964243345.1). Lineage (GTDB taxonomy): Bacteria > Armatimonadota > Armatimonadia > Armatimonadales > Capsulimonadaceae > JANXMY01. The sequence continues at coordinate 7,511 of CAXTER010000015.1, read as the reverse complement.
ACATGACAAGAGACTTATCTACCAGGCTCGTCAACAGGTCGATGACCTGACCCGGTTCGACCCCATCCCCCGCGCAGACCGCCTCCGCGGCTTCCAGCGTCCAGCCTCCGGCGAAGACCGAGACGCGTGCCAGGAGAAGCTGCTCCAGCACACTGAGAAGTGCATACGACCAGTCGAGCGTCGCACGCAGTGTCCGCTGGCGGGACGGCGCGATCCGACTGCCGTCTGTGAGCAGGCCCAAATGGTCATTCAGGCGCTGCGTCATCTGCATCACGGTCATGGCCCGCACCCGTGCGGCGGCCAGCTCCAAGGCGAGCGGGATTCCCCCCAGCCGGGCGCATATCTGTGCCACCGCCGGAGCAGTGACTGCGGTCAGGGCGAAGATTTGCTGCACCGCCTGCACCCGCTCCACAAAAAGCTGAATGCCTTCGTAACTAGCCAGCACCCGCACCAATGTCGGCCCACCCGCCGGCAGGTGGGCCGGATCGGGAACCGCCAGTCCCGGCACCGGCCACACCATCTCCCCTGTGACCGCGAGAGGCTCCCGGCTTGTCGCCAGGACCCGTACCCCAGCGCATTCCAGCAGAAGATGCCCGGCGGCCTGTGCAGTCGTTTCCAGCAGATGCTCACAGTTGTCCAGCACTACCAGCAGCCGCTTCTCACGCAGGTGGGACACGACAGACCCCAGAGCCGACTGGCCTGGCTTTTCTTTGACGCCGAGAACAGCCGCAAGCTGCGAGGCGACCTGTCCGCCCGCAGGGAGTGCTTCGAGTGGCACCAGCCACACACCATCCGGATACTCGCCCGCGACCTCCCGCGCCACCGCGACAGCCAGACGTGTCTTGCCGATCCCCCCCGGCCCCGTCAGCGTCACCAGCCGGGACCGGCGTAGCAATGCCGCCACATCTTCCCGCTCGTCCTCTCGCCCGATAAGATTTGTCAGGGCATGGGGCAGATAACCACTGACTGCCGGTGGGGCGTCCGCTGGGCTTTCTGTCACAGCCCCGAGGTCCCGCGTGTGCCCGGCCTGCCGTGCCTGCGCTCGCAGCTGCCCATAAAGAGCGCTCGTCTCCCTATCCGGGGCGGCCCTGGGGTCGTCTCGCAGCAGCGACACGAACTCGCGGTAGATCAGCAGGGCGGCGTTCCCATCCCCGCCGCCCGCCAGGGCCTCCATCAGGGAGCGCCGCGCCCCGTCCCGCCACGGATCTAGGGCCACGGCACGTCGTGCATAGTCCGCCGCCGCCGCCCAGTCTTTCTCCGCCAGCGATGCCTCAGCCAGCACAAGTAGCGCTTGCAGACAGTTCTGTTCACGGACTGTCCGTTCCTGTTCGACCCATTCCTCGGCGCAGCCCTCCAGCAGCGGCCCCCGGTAAAGAGACACCGCCTGCGCGAGTGCCGGGAGGCTTTTCGCCGCCGCCGCCTCATCGAAGGCGAGGACATCGACAGCTGCCCCGCGGAGTTCCAGGGCCAGGACACGGCGGCTTGGCGAGAGCAGGCGGACTGCCTCACTTCCAAGAGCCGCCCGCAGATCGAGCAGGACCGAGCGGAGACTGGAGAGGGATTGCTCCGGGTCGGCGTCGGGCCACAGCGTTGCAGCCAGCCACTCGCGCTCGACTGGCCTGCCGTGCCGGAGGACAAGAAGAGCCAACAGCCACAGGGCTTTGCGCGAGCGCAGCGGGGGCAGCAGGTGCCCCTGAACGAGCACCTGCATCGGCCCGAACAGCACAACAGTCAGGGGTACGGCGTCAGGCCCTGGCGGAGCCAAGTCCTTGGATGTAGGCGCGTTCATAAGGATCCTCCCGAAAATAACGCTCGTGCTTCGTTGCCTAACATCAGTTCTGTTTCATAAGATCTGCTACAGGAGATCAATTCCGCTTGACGGGACGCTTTTCCTTCCAGCACGGGACGCTGCCGGGACGCTGCGCTTGGATAATGACACTGCATCACTCAAAGAAAGGAAGAAAAGCTGGTGACACAACAGACTCAAACTACCCAGACAGTGCCGGACTCCGTCATACTTGATCTCTGCGACATACAGGCGACCGTTCTGCGCTCCCGTCCGTCCCCGTATCGAGGCGAATATGTCGGACTCAAAATCGAAGACGCAGCGCAAGGCCGTGAAATGCTGCGCCGGCTCCTTCCCCATGTGGCTCCGGCGGATGACTGGTGGACACCGAGCCTTCCGGCCTGGCTGGGGATCGCATTCACTTACGAAGGTCTCAAAGCACTCAGATTACCGCAGGCGTCCCTGGATAGTTTCCCGCCTGAGTTCCGCCAGGGCATGGCCGCCCGTGCCTCTATCCTCAATGACGTGGGCAAAAACGCTCCCGCTCATTGGGAGCAGCCCTTCGGCACCGGAGACCTGCACATTGCGCTCGCGATCTACTCGGCTGATGACGTGAGCTTAGAAACGATTCTGGAACAGGCACGTGCGTCGCTCCAGGAACTTCCCGGAATCTCCATTGTATATCGCTTGAAATTCCATGAACTGCCCGGAGGGCGCAACCCCTTCGGATTTCGTGACGGCCTGCACAATCCGGACCTCGAAGGAAGCGGCAGCCCCGTTTCTCCGGGATATGGCAGGGCGATCAAGGCAGGTGAGTTTGTCATGGGGTACCCGGACGAGCTGGGAGAAACAGCGGCAAGTCCGGAGCCTGAGATGCTGCGCCGCAATGGAACATTTGTGGCCTTCCGCAAGCTGGAGACGCGGGTGGCCGACTTCCGCAAGTATCTCCGGGAGCAGTCCGCCTCGGCGGAAGAGGAGCAGCTGCTCGCCGCGAAAATGTTCGGCAGATGGCCCAGCGGAGCACCTCTGGTGCTCGCCCCGGAGAACGACGATGCTGGGCTGGGCGAGGATCTGAGCCGCAACAATGCGTTCAGCTACCAGGACGACAAAGGAGGACTGAAATGCCCGTTCAGCGCCCACATTCGGCGCGTCAATCCCCGCGACGCCCTGGCAGATGAGTTCGTTGCGGTCGATCTGCACCACTTCCTGCGGCGCGGCACCAACTACGGCCCTCCGCTGCCGGACGGCGTGCTGGAAGACGACGGCATCGAGCGCGGCGGCATCTTTCTATTGATCGGCACCCACCTGACGCAGCAGTTTGAGTTCGTCCAGTCGCAGTGGATCACGGACGGCAACTTCATCAATGAGGGGACTGAGCAGGACCCGATCCTCGGCAACGATGAGGCAGATAAAATGTTCACCATTCCAAAGCGCCCCGTAAGGCGACGCCTCCACGGGCTGCCGCAATTTGTCTCTCTACGGGGCGGCGAGTACTTCTTCATGCCGGGTCTGCGGGCACTGGGGTGGATGGCCGCCGAAACCACTGCTGACCCCGCTGTGCCTTAGAGCGCCTAAAATGCACCGATCACGCCAGACAGAGAACCAAGCCAGACATCACAGGAGAAAAACAATGACAGAACCAACAACGACACAAGCGTCACCGGCAGGTATGAAGGACCAGGGCCTTCAACTGGGCCAGGCGCACGAATTCCTGATCCTGCTGCCGCTCCAGGAAGGCGGCGCTGAGCGGATGAGAGAGAAGGCGAAGACGTTCGGGCTGGAAGATGTGCAGAACATCAACAAGATCGCAACTGTCCACGACTTCCGGTATGCCATCTTTGACAACGACACCCGTCTTTTGTTTGCCAGCACCTACGACGGCGGCTTCGAGCAGTACATCAAAGACTTCTCGACGATCATTCCCGATCAGATCGACGAGTTTTTCGGAGAGTGTGCAGACTATCCCGGTGTCCGCCATCCCGAGATCTGGGCCTATATCGCCAAGTACCAGCTGCAGGCCCTCGTCTTCTATTCTGCCTACCCGGAAGTGCCCGTGCGTCAGGTCTGGAAGGGACAGCGCGTGCTCAAGGCATTTGAGGATCTGCTGGACCAGGCTCAAGCATAACTGATCCAGTCACAACATTTCGGCAGCGGATCCGAGAACATTCGTCCCCGGATCCGCTCAGAACAAATGCTCAGAGAGCAAAGAAGAGAGAACAACATGAACCACGATCAATCTGTGAATCACGGTCAATATGTAATCGCCGAAAAGCTGGTGAACCTCATACACGAAAATTTCCAGGGCTTTCACCCAGGATACCGGGACGTACACGCCTCCGCGCGTTACTACGCAGCCACGTTCACGGCGACACCGGCCGCCAGGGAACTCAGCCGCGCCGTCCACCTGCAAGGGGGCGCGACTCCTGCCACAGTGCGTCATTCGGTCAGCGCTTCCGGGAATCCTCTGGGACCGGTCGGGGCACCCTCCATGGCCGTTAAGTTCTACCTTCCGAATGGGACGGTCACCGATCTCATCGCGCTTCAGCTGCCACTCTTTCCGATCCGGACTCCCCAGGAAACAGCGGAGTTCCTGGAAGCTATTAAGCCGGATGTCCCAAATGGCAACCCGAACATCGATAGGATGAAAGAATTCGCCGCGACCCAGCCCTGGGTCGCACACGCGCTCATGGAGATCGCCGCGCTGCCGGCGACGGTCAGCCTAGCCCAGACTTCGTTTCACGCACTGCACGCGTTTCGCTTTGTCAACGCGGCGAACGAGGCGCAGTACGCCCGCTACCACTGGGAGCCGGTCGCCGGGATCGCCGGCCAAAGCAAGGAAGAACTCCTGAAACAGCCCCCGACCTACCTGTATGAAGAGCTGGAGGCACGGCTGCGCGTCGCGCCTGTTGCGTTTGATCTTGTGCTTCAGCTTGCCGGCCAGGATGATCCCACCGACGATCCCAATGCACCGTGGCCCGATGATCGCCCTCGCATTACCATCGGACGATTGACGGTAACACGCCCAACGACAGTGGAAGAGATCGGGGACGCGATCATGCTGCACGACCCCACACGCCTTACGGACGGGATTGAGGTGTCGAACGATCCGATCCTCGCAGCGCGGCGCGGCATCTACGAGGTCTCGGTCGCGAACCGCACTGGGGGTTGGAAAGGACGTCAGGCATCGCTGGATTTAGCAGGCGTTTGTCCATTCGCGTGAGCTGCAAGTTGAACAGGAAGCAGAGGAAATAAAATGATCACAAAGAACGTCTTGTTCCAGGCACCAATTTCCCGCCGCACGGCCCTGCTCACCGGAGTTGGGTCATTCATCGCGGCGTCGGCTCTCGCCCTAACGTCGTGAGGTAACTCACAAGCGTCGGCCACAGATCCGAACACATCTCGATCACCCAAAGGAGTCCGCATCATGAGCACTATGATTACGAAAGACGGCACGACGATCTTCTACAAAGACTGGGGGAAGGGCAAACCCGTCGTCTTCTCCCACGGCTGGCCCCTCAACGCAGACGCCTGGGACGCACAGATGCTTTTTCTCGGGCAGCATGGCTACCGCGTCATCGCCCATGACCGCCGGGGACACGGGCGCTCCAGCCAGCCCTGGGACGGCAATGATATGGACACCTATGCCGACGACCTCGCTCAGCTCTTCGAAACACTCGATCTCAAGGACGCCGTCCTCGTGGGACACTCCACTGGCGGCGGAGAAGTCGCCCGCTACATTGGACGCCACGGCGCCTCCCGACTTTCCAAAGCTGTTCTGCTGGGCGCGGTCCCACCCCTGATGCTCAAAACCGACGCTAACCCCGGCGGCCTACCGATCTCCGTCTTCGACGCCATCCGCACGGGCACTATCGACGATCGCTCCCAATTCTTTCTTGACCTGACACTGCCCTTTTATGGCTACAACCGGGAGGGGGCGAGAGTCTCCCAGGGCGTGCGCCAGTCCTTCTGGCGACAGGGAATTCAGGGGGGGATCAAGAGCATGGTCGACTGCATTAAGCAGTTCTCGGAGACGGATTTCACGGAGGACCTGAAGAAGTTCGACATCCCGACCCTGGTAGCCCATGGTGACGACGATCAGATCGTGCCCATTGGGGCTTCGGCGCTGCATACGGTCAAATTAGTGAAAGGCGCGACACTGAAGATCTATCCGGGCGGTCCGCACGGTCTGGCGACCACGCGGCAGGACGAGTTCAACGCCGACCTGCTCGCCTTCATCCGGTCCTGACCGCATCTCCGGGGCAGACACGCTGCCCGCCCCGGATAGCCCCACGCAAACGAGTTCTCCTGGGTATTTGCAACATCGTTGGTACAAGCAACATCGTGCCGCTTTTCACGGACGACTGACAGAAGCAAAGCAACCGGCGCTCGGCAACCCTGTCCTTACTCGCACAGGGCCATTCCTCGGCTTGGACGGCTTATCTTATCTCGCGCGGCAAGCTTGGGCGCTAGAGACATCGTTACAGCAAATCAGCGAGGCAATCCCTCAGAACGTTCGCCACTTCAGCGGCGGATCGTTCCACGAAGCCATTTGCCTGCTTACCGGGTGGAAAGAAGTCTGAAATTCCAATCCGGTGTATTGCCGAGCTCTCAATTTTACGCGTCTCAGAAACGAACGGATACTGTTGGCGAATTGCGAGATGCCCTTTCGGCGTGCCCAAAATCAAGCCTGCAAGCAGGCGAGCCTGAGAAGCGGATTTGAAGCGTTTAGTAATTCGCCAACAGTATCCGAACGTTTAAAAGATAACACCCCCACCCAGCTCACAGCAAAAGGAGTTACTCTCAAGCCGCCGTCTCTTTTCTCGTCCAGCAATCAATGGCTCATTTTTCACGGCATTATTGAGAAAAGAAACAGCAGAACGCAAGACACTTAGAACGCAAGACACTTAGAACGCAAGCACCAGATCTGCACCTGCGGTCATGATTTCGGGTGGTCATGATTTCGGGTGGTCATGATTTCGGGCAATCGAGCAGCGATTACTTCAGAGCAGCGATTACTTCAGGGCAGCGATTACTTCAGGGCAGCGATTACTTCAGGGCAGCGATTACATTACATAACTCACCGGACTTTATCGCCCCAGCCCGCCGTGAGTGAAAAAGTCCGGCGCTGTTAAAGTCTGGCGCTGCTGGGGGTTTTGATAAGGTTCCCAGAGTCCTCCTTCTTAAGGCCTTCTTGGAAGTTTGTTTCCTGCTAGTTTGACGAAGGCTGCTGGGAAAGCTCCCTCAGCCGGCCGCATCGGAAGTCAGCTGCCGGCCCGGAGTTCCCGCAGCTTGTCTTCCAGCCGCTGCTTCCGCTGCTCAAGCTGCGCGAGCGTCGAGTCCGCCTGACGCGCCCCCAGGCTGCGGTGGAAGGCCCGGTGCACCACTGAGGGGTTCACGTCCAGCTCCCGAGCGATCAGCGCTGTCAGCCGCGTACACAGGCGCCGCAGCTCCTGCCGGCGCTGATCATAGGTCGCACTTTCATCGGTCGCACTTTCATCGGTCGCACTTTCCGTGGTTTCGTTTTCCGTGGATTCGCTCTCAGTAGATTCGTTTTCGCTTGTTTCACCAGCTCCGCCTGTTTCTCCTAAGTCCGTTCTGGCAAAAGAAGCAGCTTCAGGCAAAACAGGCTCCGAACCAGGTTGATCTGGAAGAGAATGATCCGCGAGAGAATGATCCGCGAGAGATTGATCCGCGAGAGAATGATCCGCGAGAGATTGATCCGCGA
>CAXTER010000014.1:0-73977 GCA_964243345.1 uncultured Armatimonadales bacterium | reverse complement strand
TCCTGCAAGCCAATCCCAACCTGTCGCCCGACACCATCAAGGCCCGCCTGATGCTGTCCGCCGACAAGTGGGTTGCCCCCGACGGCACGCAGGACCCGCTGACCTACGGCGCAGGCTACCTCAACATCCCGGCGGCGCTCGCAAGTGCGGCAGTCGCATCAGGACCAGCAGCCAGCCCCGCGCTTCTTGCCAACTCCGACGGCAGCGTCTCGGTGGACCTGAGCCGTGCGCTGTGGGGTTCGAGCTTGTGGGGAACGGGCGTGACGGACCTGCGGGCGATGTGGGGCAGCCGGGCGATGTGGGGTTCTTCGGGCGTGGACATGAGCCGCGCCATGTGGGGCAGCAATACGACGTTCACGGCCAGCCGTGCGATGTGGGGCAGCAGCGCTCCTTCGGCCAGTCGTGCGATGTGGGGGAGCAGCGTGTGGGGCGACCGTGCGATGTGGGGCAGTGACACTACGGCGGTTGACTTGACCTCCACCGCAATCCACGGGGAGTAATTGAGCGGCAAAGAAAGGAGCCTCTTCATGGCGTCGACAAAATGCCGGAAGACGCAGCGCCGGACTAAAGCCTGACCTCGTTCGCGCATTCCATTGCGCCTGCGCCGCATCTTCTGGGAGGGTTGATAATCAATTGCAAGGCGGGGGAACTGGGTTTGGCTAGTTCCTTCGCTCTGCCTTGCTTTTGAGGAGTAGTCCGCTTGCGAGTTCAGGCAAGACTTGCCACTCGCCTTCATTTTTTCTTAAAACAGTCAAATGGCTTAGTCAGAACGATTCCAACATGACGTCATTATTTCGGCGGTTGTGCTCGCTATGGATTTCTTTGAACTTTTAAGCAGTTTTTCATCCAGCGCAAGAAACGCTCTGCCGCAATGATCGGCAGGACGTTTTGTAATGATCGGCAGGACGTTTTGTAATCATTGGAAGGACGTTTTGTAATCATTGGAAGGATGTTAGATCCGCTCTAAGTCTACGACGGTGCGTGCGTTCACTTCCGTTCCCGTGTTGAGCGTCGTTTTCGGCTCGAACACCAGCAGATGCGTCTCGTGTTCAGCGTATGGCTGGTGTTCGACGCCGGCGGGGACGATTAGAAACTCGCCTTCGCCCAGTTCGACGGCTCCGTCTCGGAGGCGCATGGTCAAACGGCCTTTCACGACCAGAAACAACTCGTCCTCGGTCTCATGGTGATGCCAGATGAACTCGCCTTGCATCTTCACAAGCTTCACATATTGTCCGTTTAGCTCTCCCGCAATACGCGGACGGCAGTAATCGGTAAATAGATTAAGTTTCTGCGTAACATTAACTTTTTCGAGCACTTGATTTTCTCCGAAAGTTGTTAGATCGCTGCGTCGCCGTCATGCCTAAGCCCGTAGCTCCCTGTTTATCGGTCAAGACGAGGTAACAGGCAATGTAATCCGGTGTGGTGTAACCTCGTGACAGCGCCTTCTGGTTGAGTAAACCAAGCGGGCGCATGGGCGTCACCAAGGCATTATAGCACGGAAAAGCGGGGCGGTTGTAAGAACGAAAACGCACGTTTCAGTCTTTACAGCCTGTTCTTATGCCGCACAATAGGATACCTGTGGCGAAGTCCCTGGCCGATAGAAAATTCCTGGCTGGTTGCTGTGTCGCAAGTTTGATTCTGCTGCAAGTTTCATTCTGGCAGCATATCGCTGCGGCCCAATCAGGCAGCGTCAATACTTCCGAGGAAGTCGAGAATAGCCTTCGCTAACTCGTCGGGTGCCTCCATTGCGGCGTAGTGGCCTATATCGCAAGCCGTATCTGGTTCTTAGAAACCGATGCTTAGAGACCGACCTGCGCCACGACCAGAGGGCCAGCTTTTGTCATTCTTGAACCTGTCCCCTTCATGGCTGCTTGATACCCAGCACGAAGCGATCCGCCACTATCGGCTTACTCAGTGCCTTTTGCAAGGCGCGAGCCTATGAAGTCTTGCATTGACACCGGGGAACGCCCGAGCAGGCTTTCCAAAGTGGGGTCAACAGCAGCGAACTCGCTTTGCCGGCTGGCAGCAAACAGCGCTATAGACATATTCGCCCACATCTCTGGCGTGCCACGGGCGATCATGCTTGCCCGGTACTCTTCATCCGTTATCGTGATGCGGGTGATCTCACGACCAGTCAGCCCGGAAACGATACTCGCAATAGCATCCAAGCCCAGCGCCTCTGAGGCTGTAAGCGGTGGGGTCAAACCGTCAAAACGGCCCTCGTGTGTCAGTGCGATCACTGCCGCCTCAGCAAGATCGGCGTGTGTCGTCCAAGAGACCGGCCCATCTTTCGGGGCAATGATCTTTCCTGTTTTGAGGGCGTCGCCCACTAGCCAGAAACCTGACTCGGCGTAGAACCCGTTGCGGAGCGAGGTAAAAGCGATCCCTGACGTTTTCAAGATCTCTTCTGTTGCAGCATGGTCACGCATGGGCGGGAAAAGAGACGCCAGATTAGCGCCCATATGACTCGTGTAGAGCACACGTTGAGCACCGACCGCCTTAGCTGCCTCGATAGCATTGCGATGCTGCTGCACAGCGCCATCACCTGCACTGTTAGTAGAAATGACAAGAACTTGCGACGCATCCTCGAAGGCATAACGCAGGGTTTCTGGGTCGGCGAAGTCCCCTCTTCGCACCCGCACTCCCTGCTCCGTGAGAGTGTGAGCTTTTTCCAGGTCACGGACGCTGACGCCGATCTGATCGGCGGGGACCAGCTTAAGCAACCGCTCCACGATTGCCTGACCTAGTTTTCCGGTGGCTCCTGTGATGACTATCATAATGTTCTCCTTGTGCTATACTCTGCTGCGCGACGGCTGAGAGGCCGTTATCAATGATACCATAAATATAATACCGTTGATAACACGGTCAAGAAAAGATTGATGCTTAGTACCGGAGTACCGTTAAAATGACTGATGATAAGATAATGACTGAGGCCCACGCCGACACGGACACTGAACCAGGCGCTTCTCGCGACGACACGCGCTCGCGTATCGTTGCATCCGCGATTGACCTGCTCAACAACAAAGGGCGGGACGCCGTGACGACGCGGGCTGTTGCCGACGCCGCAGGTGTTCAAGTACCGACCCTCTATCGCCTCTTTGGCGATAAGCAGGCTCTCCTCAATGCAGTTGCAGAATATGGTTTTTCAACGTATTTAACGCAGAAGATGATTTCCAGAACCGGACGAGACCCCGTAGAAGACCTGCGGACGGGATGGGATCTGCACGTCGCGTTTGGACTGTCTCACCCTGCGATCTATTTGCTGATGTATGCCGAACCCAGCCCCGGTGTCAAGTTCCAGGCAACCGAAACATCCTATCATGTCCTGAAGGAACATATACGCCGTGTTGCCGCTGTGGGTCGATTGCGCTTTTCTGAGGAATTAGCAGCACAACTTTTTCATGCTTTTGGCTGCGGGACCGTGCTTACCCTTCTTGCCAGGGCCGAAGAAGATCGAGATAGGAATCTATCGAACATCGCACGCGAGGCAGCGATTGTCGCGATCACTACAGACGCACCCGCACTTGAGGGTCCTGGACCGGCGGCTGCGGCTGTCGCTCTTCGTGCCGTTCTACCAGAAGTCCAATCGCTTTCAGAAGGGGAACGCTTCTTGCTGACCGAGTGGCTCGACCGTCTCATCGCAATCCGGAGCTGACGCTGGATTGATCGGCTTCAGATGTTCGCTGCAAAAGGTGTTCGCTGCAAAATAGGCCACTTTCAGCAGCTTCTTATTCTTGCCTACGCTTTGGTAGATTGTCAGCACTGAAAGAGACATTTTAGATAAAGACACTTGTAGGCAGTAGTAGTTGATGTCGTCCGTCTCAAGCTTGCAGGAAGTGTCTGGACATCCAGACACTTCCATTGCTGAAAGAGTCGATCCAGCATGATTTTTCTCCGTCTCAAAAACGAACCTTAAAAAGACACACCAAAGAGCCGCCCGGCGGGGGCGGCTCTTCTTGCTGCTCTACTTGCTCCTGTCTCTTTTGACGTTCAACATTCAATGTCTCCGGGCTTGCTGGCTTTGGCCTTCATGCGCCGGTCGAAAGTGATTTATGCCGACAGACCTCGTGGCGCACCATATTCGCCGAGCGCGGCCAGCCTAAAGCCGTACCCTCCTTAAGCGGCGCGAGCTAAATCCTCACGGAGCAACTTCTCAGTGAAACGCGCTGCGAATGGCTGGCTTTCCAGTGGCGAGAAATCTCGCAGTCCGTTGACATGAAGCACAAGCTCCGTTTGTTTCCTCTCCGGGGGCTGAACCGAAATATCATCTTGGATGTCGTCTTCGATTGCTTCGACTTCTTCAATAGTCAAGAGCGGAAGCATAATCTCTGGCTCAGGGACTATGCCTCTGCTGCCAACAATCAGAGACTGGTAATTCCTCTGCCTTCGTTCCGAAGGGACAAGTTTAAGGGAACGACCGTAGACTTGCTGGACATCCGAGAGAGAGCGTCCTAATCCATAGTAGGCGAGAGCCAAGAACTCATAGGCTTGTGCTATGACGCGCGGCTGCTTGTTGCGTGCGAGAAGAGTATCGCACAGTGACTTCGCCGCCTCGTAGTTTCGCTGAAGCAATTCCTCTCGAATAAGAAAAAGGTAGGGAAACGGCAACGGGGTTTCAAGAGTGACAGCCCTGCGAAAGTCAACAAGCGCGTTTGCATAATCGGTCCGAAGCTGGTGTCTGCCTCGTGACTCCAGTACGTTTGTATTTGTGGGATCAAGCTGAAGTGCCTGGGTATCAGCGGCGAGGGCCTCTTGTATGTTCCCCAACTCATACTGACAAGCGCCAAGTATCATCCAAAGCATTAGAGCATCTTCTTGCGACAGTGCTTCCGTGGAGCTATCCACAGCAATTGAAGAAGCAACATTAACTGCTTTTTCCAGCAGCGGTTCGGCCTCAGAGGGAGGGACATCCCTTGTGGCGCGGTACAAAGCGATTGCAATTAGAATCTTCAGCTTCGGATGCTGATCCGGTTCATCTGCGTAATGGAAAGCCAAAATACGAGCATTGACAAAATCCCTTTGCCCAAGGATTTTAGCAAGGAGCATATACTTGTATTCAAAGTGCTCCGACCGCTGGTCTGCGGCGAATGCCAAAAACAGCAGGGAGAGGGAGTAATAACCGAGCATCTCATAGGCTCTTGAGCGGAACCAGGCGCGATGTTCAGGCAGGGCGAAATCTGCCTGACGCAGCAAATCAAGCATCGTTTCGCCGTCGCCCTGATCGGAGGCTCTTTTAAGCTGCATCATAAGCATTTGGGGAGAAACGGTGCGTGGACGGAAGCTCTCTGCATTCGCCAGCAGATACAGGTCTGCCGATGCACGGTTGACCCAGCGAACTTCTGCCGGCGACAGGCAGTAGCCCGGCTCATCCATGCGTTCACGAATAGCATCCGCTTTTTCTTCATCGTCCCTACGCAGTGCATCGTGAAGCTCAATGAGCAAAGTGAGATATTGCTCAAAGTACGGATTGTCTTTGAATGTAGGAGCGATTCGGTTTTTCGCGGCGTTACGGTTCATGAGGTTTTAGTTCATCGAGAGACCAGGCGGATTGAGTTTGAGCAAGCGCGGCTTGGTATTCGGTCAGGTGCATCGAAGCGGCAGGCTCAATCAGGCCGAGTTGTTGCTTGGGAGTGTTATTGGGTTTCAATCTCAGGTTCAGTCTTGGACTTACTGCTCCCGCAAAGAACAAGCCTCTCCCCATGCTCCACACGAAGCGCAGATTGCTGCCGGTGGCTCCTTCCACAGTGCCGCTCAGGCGTTTCGGCACCAAATGTGCCGGGAAGTCGTGCACGGAGCGAGCAACGGAAAGGCCGCCGGTATCAGGATGCACTTGACCCGATTCATCCGGTGTGATGTCTACGACTTTTCCCGGCTTATCAGGGGCTGGAACCCGCACGCCAAGCATGTGCGGGTCTGTGCCGATAACAGGCAAATTGTCTTGCATAAGCATAGTTCGATAGATTTTCGGCATTACGCGGCGCTGGCCTGTCCCTGCATTTGCGCGGTTTTCACTCGCCTGGGCCGGCCAATCTGCTTGACACCTTCCGGCTGGGTTCGCTGCTTGTAACCATCAAGGTCGGCGCGGCTAATTAACTTGCGTCCGTATCTCAGGACGAACGGGAGGCGGTTGCGATTCAAGGCGCTACGGACGCTTACCTCAGTGATGCCAAGAGTCAAAGCTGCTTCTTGAACCGTCAAGTATTCTTCATTCACGAGGAGAGAGTACCCCAAAAAGCATCATTGTCAATGCGTTATAATCGCGGAGAGAACGAAAGTCTCAGCCGCCGGGTGCCCCTCACTGCGCCAGACCCCGCAGCAGGTTACCCAGGTGTGGGTTATAAGTGGACGTAGTCCACGGCGTTATCGTCCATGTTTTGCTTGGTGCGCCAGTACCGCTCGGTGGTGCGCGGGTCGGCATGGCCGGCGGCCACCTGCACTTTATGAAGCGGTGCACCTGCATCCAGTGCCAGCGTGATGTTGTCCGTGATCCCCGCCGCCCGCGCCCGGCGCACCACGATCTTCCAGACTGCCTTCTCTGCCAGTGGCCGCTGCCCATCTTTGTAAGCAAGGTGGCGTGCTTCCTGGCCCCGCCCCGTCTTCACCAGCCCGCAGAACAGCGGCGTCGTGCCCGTCTCCTGCCGGACCACCCTTGCCCCTTCGCGCCAGGTGTCTAGGTGGCGGGCGACCTCGGGCGGGATTTTGATGAGCCGCTCTTTATTGCCTTTGCTCAGGACCCGCAGCGTCCTGTGACCTTGCTGCTCGCCCAGCGCTCCGATCGTCGCGCTCAGCACGTCCATGCGCCGCAGCCCCGTGCGGATCATCAGTGCCAGCAGCGCCCGGTCCCGCAGGCCCAGCAGGGTGGTGATGTCGATCTTGTCCAGCATCTCCCGCGCCTGCTGGCGGGACAGTCCCAGCGTCTTGCTTTCGTCCGACACCCGGAAGCCGCGCAGACGGGTGGCTGGGTTGACCGGATTAGACCACGGCTTTCGGCTTCCAGGAAAAACTGGCGGGCGACGGACACTTTGCGGCTGACGCTGGCCGGAGCGCAGGCCGCCCGGGTTTCAAGTCCGGGAACAGTCTCGCCGGCGAGCCAGGCGCGATAAGCATTGAGGTGGTCACGCGTGACGGCAACAAGGCCCACGTTCCAGGCTTCCAGCACAGCGAGCAGCTCGGCCAGGTCGCTGGCATAAGCACGGCGGGTGCGGGGTGAAAGCTGCCCCGCGACAAGTGCATCCGCCAAGCTGTCCGCGCTCAGCGGCGGCGCAAAAGGCAATGCCGGAGTGAGAACGCTTGCTGCCACCACTGACACAGGAAGTGCTTCCACAGCATAAGTGGGTGCAAGTTCCAAGCCTGCGCTTTCCATCTTCTCCGGCTGGATTTCCATAACTTAAACCATATTTCCTTCAAAGACCAGCCGCTGAACTGTGGCGCTCCCACCAGATCTGCAATCGCAAACGCAGGGAATGCCATGTATTGCAGGCGGGGATGGCTGTCACTTGGATGCCATGCTGATGAAGGATCACGCCGGGCCGGTCCGTCTGCTCAATATGGACCATAAAGCCGTAGCGCCGCATCAGCTCTGCAAGCCGCTCGGTTTGTGACAGTGCCTGACGAGCGGTGGCTTCGGGAAAAGCAGAAGCTTCGGCAGCCGGGTCTACGTCTCTTCGCGCAACGCCTACTTTATGCTCAGCGACATGCGCGCTGTAGTCGGGGTTCTTGTACCAGCAACGTGCCTGTTGATCCAGGGCGCTTGACTCATCCAGGCACGCCAGCCGTACATGCTGCTCAAACCAGCGGAGGCACTGCTGAAGCTCCTGCTGCTCGGCCGCCGGCAGGGAGCTGTCATCGCGCAGTCGATATGCCGAAACAAACAACCCGGCTTCTTCCCGCGAGTTGCCGTCGCGGCCGCGCGTTGTGTAGCGGATGTATTTTTTGGTGAAGTATTGCTCGGGCACAAAAATTATTGCTCAGGCGCAAGAATGCGCCACCGAAAGCATATTCACCGCTCCCCGCCGTTTTTCCTTCATCTGGTACTGATAACGGGCATTATCAGTACCGGATTTAGTTACGAAATAAGCGCCTCCCAAACAACTATATCAGGGCAGCCAACGAGGTCTCGGTTGATGAACTTGCCGGTGCCAGGATCATAATACCGATGCCTTAAACACAGCAGACCCGTTTCGTTGACCCTGTAGTGGCCGTACTGACCGCCAAAGCCTGCCGGAAATCGTGTTTTCGGGATTGTGTTACTGGGATCGTTCTTATGCGTTCTTCCATTCTCGCTGTTCGTCCAGCGCATACTCTACTGCCTGCTCCCAGGTCAAGGCGCGTCCTTCCTCCCAAGCGGCGGAAAAGGCGACCTTGCCTAAAGCCGCACAGGCCTCAATCAATGGCATCTTATACTGCAACCGTTCGTTCGGAAGCATGGGAGCACCGATCTTTTCGCGCAGCGCCTCGGCGGCACCGAAGAGGCGCGCGGATTTTTGCTCCTGCTCCCCGATCACCGAGGCCAATCCCTTTAAGCCTTTTGCCACACCTTCCTGATACCCCAGTTCACGGGAGGTGACCAGGCTTTCCCGGTACAGGGAATTGGCACGCACGGCAGCCCCCTGGGAAAAAGCCACTTTGGCTAGATTTTGCTGCGATGCCGCGATCCCGCGTCTGTCGCCCAATTCCTGCTGGATACTCAGACTTTCTTCATAGAGCGAATGTGCGGAAGCATATTCGCTTTCGGAAAAGTCTACATTCCCGAAGTCTTCGAGCATTGCTGCAATGAGCTGCCTGGCACCCAGATCGCGTGCGATCTGCATACCCTCCTCATAGGAGGCGCGCGCGGCCGTGTACTTTTCCTGAGAATAGGCCAGATTACCTAGCCCGTGCAGCGCGACAGCGATATTAAACTGGTCGTTTTGTTCCCGCAGAAGACCCAAACTTTCTTCATACATCGCCTGCGAACGGGTGAAATCTCCTTCGGCGTAAGCCATCGTACCCATGTTGTGCAGCGTACCGGCCACACTTCGCTTGTCCTCGCGGTCCCGAGAGATGCCCAGACTTTCCTCATACGCGGCCCACGCCGCCGCGTACTCGCCTAGCCAATACACGGCATTGCCGAGGCCATTGAGCGAGGCAGCAATCCCTTTTTGGTCACCCAGCTTTCGGTAGATGAGAAGGCTCTGTTCATACGTTGCCTGTGTTTCGCCAAAGTCCCCTTGCAGGGTCGCGAGCATCGCGAGGCCGTTCAAGGCTTTTGCTCGCTCGGCGGTGTCTGCCTGCGCGTCCTGATGTTCGAGCACCCGCCCCAGATGACCCCGCCCTTCACTGTAATAGCCGCGCACGCGCCAGAAATGGAACAGGGTGTTTGCCAGTTGCAGCCCTGCCAACGCGCCCGCCGGGCCAAGCGCTGTCTCGGCCAGGGCCGCTCTCAGATTGTCGTGTTCTTCGTCTAGGCGCGTTAGCCATTCTTCCTGCGCGGCACCATTGAGCTGCGGGGCCGCTTCTTGGGCCAGCGCCAGCGCCCAATCTCGATGCCTGTTCACAATCTGATTAAAGGCACCGCTCTGGTGCAGGATTTCTGCGGCGTATTGCCGGATCGTTTCCAACATCCGGTAGCGTCCTCCGGACTCCTGCTCTCCTGGTTTCTTCTCCTCAAATCTCTTTTCTTCAAATACAACCAGCGATTTGTCGATCAGTGCCATCAAGAGATCGAGCGTATGACCAGCCTCAATGCCGTCTCCGCCGCAGATGCCTTCAGCCGCACTCAAGCTCCAGCCGCCTGCAAAGACGGACAGGCGACTGAGCAGGACCTGCTCGGGACCGCTCAGCAGATTGTAGGACCAGTCCAGGGTCGCCCGCAATGTCTGCTGGCGCGGCGGCGCAGTCCGGCCGCCGCCAGACAGCAAATTCAAATGGTCATTTAGGCGCTCTGCAATCTGGACAGGTGTCAGGACCCTCGCCCGAGCGGCAGCCAGTTCAATCGCCAGAGGAATTCCTTCCAGCCGCGCACAGATCTCAGCCACCGCCCGCGCGTTGCCATCCATGAGCGTAAAGGTGCCCTGCACCGCTTGTGCCCGCTCGACAAAAAGCTGCACACTTTCGTAGCCCAGCAAGACTCGAATCAGCGTTGCCTGCCCTGTGGGAAGATGCAAGGGATCTGGCACCGCGAGCGCCGGCACTGCCCAGGCTGTCTCTCCCGTGATCCCCAGCGCTTCCCGGCTCGTCGCAAGGATCCGTACTTCGGCACATTCTCGCAGAAGATGGCCCGTGATCTGTGCGCTTTCTTCCAGTAGATGCTCACAGTTGTCCAGCACCAGCAGCACCCGCCGCGTTCGCAGATAATCGGCCACCGTAGCAAGACAGGTGCGACCCACTTCTTCTTTAAGCCCGAATTGGATCGCTATCTGCCGGGACACCATCGCCCTGCTCGAAAGGCCCTCCAAGGACACCAGCCACACGCCATCTGCGTAGTGGGCCGCCGCCTCCGCCGCAACGGCCAGCGCCAGCCTTGTCTTCCCAATCCCGCCCGGACCCGTCAGGGTCACCAGCCGGGAGCGCTGCAGCTTGGCCGCGACCGCAAGGCGCTCATCCTCACGCCCCACCACACGTGTGAGTGGATGAGGAAGATAGCCACTCACCACCGGCGTGGCTTCTGCCGCCCCGCGCGAAGCTGTTATTCCTGGATACACCACTCCCGCCGGCCGGGTCGCCCGCTGCTTCGTTTCAGTCCGCAAACGCGCGTAGAGAGTACTTGTTTCTTCGCTCGGGACCGCCCGAGGATCACTCCTCAGCAGCTCGATAAAATCTCGATAGATCTGCAACGCTCCATTGCTGTCGCCGTTCTTATCCAGCGCTTCCATTAGCCCGCGCCGGGCCGCCTCCCATCCTGGAGCAATCCCAACCGCCCGCCGGCTATACCCTGCCGCCGCTTCGTAATCGGCCGCTGCCAGTGCGCTGGCGGCCAGTGTTCCCAACGCCTGCAGGCAGTCCTGCTCCCGCGCGTTCCGTTCCTGGCCTGCCCATTCCTCCCCGGAACCCTCCAGCAGTGGACCCTGGTACAGCCCCACTGCCCGTTCGAGTGCCGGGATCTTCTGACTCGCGATCGCCGCGTCGAACGTCGGAACATCGGCTTCCGCCCCTGTCAAATCGAGCAACAGCGAGTTACGGTTTGGCGACTGGAGACGCACCGCCTCGTCGCCGAGCGCCTTCCGCAGCTCGCTCAGGACCGGGCGCAGGCTGGCAAGGGCCTGCACAGGGTCGGCATCGGGCCACAGCGTGCCGGCCAGCCACTCGCGCTCCACGGACCGGCTGGGGCGCAGTGCCAGGAGTGCAAGCAGCCAGAGTGCCTTGCGCGAGTGCATGTGCGGCAGCGGCTTCCCTTCGACAAGAACACGCATTGGTCCGAACAGGGTGATCGTGAACGGTGCAGCGGCCACCAGCACGGTGTCCGCTGGGGGCCTTGCGACAGTCATAGCCATGGCATTTTCCTTTCGGGACGAAGGCAACTCTCATACGAGAGGATAGCTCCTATACTCTGCTGCTACTGAATGGGTTCCGCGAAGAAGAGTTCTTCGAAGAAGAGTTCTTCGAAGAAGAGTTCTTCGAAGAAGAGTTCTTCGAAGAAGAGTTCCGGGGGCGGGAACGCTTTTCCTGCTGGGATTAGAACGTTGCGGGAATGGAGGCCAGGGATAATCATCCCAAGCCGAACAAAAGGCGCTCGACGGAAAACACATTCGACGGAAGAAGGAGACGGATTACAATGAACACACTTACTAACAAGGTCGCACTCGTGACCGGGGCCTCGAAGGGCATTGGGGCATCCATCGCTAAGCACTTGGCCGCCGAAGGGGCATCCGTGGTCGTCAACTACGCCACCAGCCAGGCCGGCGCGGACAAGGTCGTCAGCGAGATTTGCGCCAGTGGCGGCACGGCCACCGCCGTTCAGGGCGACTTCACCAAGCCTGAAGACATCACCCGTGTCCTCGCCGTAGTCAAGCAACAGCACAGGAAGCTCGACATCCTCATCAACAACGCTGGGGTCTATGACTTTGGTCCGATCGAAGAAATCACGCCCGCCGGGTTTCACCGTCAGTTTAACTTGAACGTCCTTGGCCTCCTGCTCGCCACCCAGGCCGCTCTGCCACTCTTCGGCCCCGACGGCGGCTCGATCATCAACATAGGCTCCATCGTCGGCTCCATGCCGCCCGCCTACGGCTCGATCTACGCTGCCACTAAAGGTGCCGTGGACTCGATCACGGTCTCGCTTTCAAAAGAGCTGGGCGCACGCCATATTCGCGTCAACAGCCTTAACCCCGGCATGGTCGAAACAGAAGGACTCAAAACAGCGGGTATGGCGGAGGGTGCGTTCACAGACGCCATGCTCAAAGTCACCCCACTGGGACGCATCGGCCAGCCCGAGGACATCGCCCGTATTGTCGCCTTCCTCGCCTCCGACGACGCCTACTGGGTCACCGGACAGCGAATCATCGCCGGCGGCGGAGCGACCTTGTAACAGTATGATGAGGTAACAGCATGGCGAGGCGCTGGTGTCGAAACAACATTTCAGGAGATACTCATGAACACTTTCAACGGAAAGCTTGACGGGAAGATCGCGCTCATCACAGGCAGGACCAGCGGTATTGGCTTTGCGACCGCGCGACGCTTCGTGCAGGAAGGCGCTTATGTCTTCATCACTGGACGACGGCAGGCCGAACTCGACGCCGCAGTTTCACTCCTCGGCGGCTGTGTCACCGGCATCCAGGGTGATGTCGCAAAACTGGACGATCTGGACCGGCTCTTCGAGCAGATCGAGAAAGAAAAGGGCCGGCCCGATATTGTTTTCGCCAATGCCGGAGCCGCCTCCTTTGCCCCACTCGGGGCCATCACCGAAGAACTCTTCGACGGCGTCTACGCGGCGAATAAAGCCGCGATCTGCTCGTTTGCCCGAACCTGGACCACCGGTCTCAAAGAACGCAAAATTCGGGTGAACGCGATCAGCCCCGGCCCCATCGATACGAAAGGGCTTCGTGCCCTCGCCATCTCCGCGAAGGCTGGACAGGAGCGGATGAAGGGCATCAGCGACGCCGTCCCACTCGGCCGCGTCGGCCACCCTGACGAGATCGCGAAGGCTGTCGTTTTTCTCGCCTCGGACGACAGCAGCTACGTCACCGGGGCCGGGGCAGAGCTGTTTGGCGACGGCGGCTTCGCGCAAGTTTAGCTCACCAAACATGTACAGCAAAGACATTTAAGTCACGAGATACGCAGAAAAAGGAACCCATTATGAAACTCAGCACACTCGCAGCAGGCTTCAGCCTTCTCACCGGCCTTGGCACACTTGCCGCCGGTGCGGCCGCAGACAACCCCAGCAACGGGCCGGGCCGGGCCGCCAAGCCTGTCATCATCTTGGTCCACGGCACCTGGGCCGACGGATCAAGCTGGCGGCGCGTCATCCCGCTGCTGCAAGAGGACGGCTACTCCGTTATTGCTGTCCAGGACCCGCTGACCTCACTCGCCGACGATGTCGCCACGACGAAGCGGGTCATTGACGCACAGACAGGCCCCGTGGTGGTGGTCGGCCATTCTTACGGCGGCGTGGTCATGACGCAGGCTGCCGCCGGCGAGCTTGCCGTGAAGGCGCTGGTCTACATTGCCGGCTACGCCCCGGACACCGGCGAGTCGGTCGGGACACTCAACGCCCTGTTCCCGGCGACGCCGGTTGCCACGGCGCTCGTGCCTGACGCGGCAAAGTTCCTGACGATTGACCCGGTGAAGTTTCACGGCGTCTTTTGCGCGGATCTGCCGAAGGACGAGGCAGACGTTCTCGAAGCTGTCCAAAAGCCGGTCTTTTATGCGTGTTTCGGCCAGCCGGTCGCAGATGCTGCCTGGAAGACAATCCCCTCCTGGTACCTCGTATCCCGGCAGGACCGCGTCATCAGCCCGGACCTGGAACGGTTCATGGCGAAACGGATGGGCGCACACACCTTTCAGATCGACTCCAGCCATGCTTCCCTGTTGTCCAATTCTAGAACAGTCGCGGACCTGATCGAGCAGGCCGCACAGTCAAAGCCTAAGTAAGAAGCAGACCAAGTAAGAAGCAAGTACAGGAGAAAAGCCACTATGACGCCACAGAATACGCCTCAGAATGCGAAACTTACCCCGCACGTTTCTCGCCGGAACGCCCTCCTGACCGGAGCGAAAGCACTGGTTGCCGCTGCGCTCCTGCCCCTGCTGGCATCGTCCGATGTCCGCGCCGCCGCTTCCCAATCCGAACCCATGCAGCCTGCACTCAAAGGAACACACGAGATGAACACCCTCACGATGAAAGACGGCACGCAGATCTACTACAAAGACTGGGGCACGGGGAAGCCCGTTGTCTTCTCGCACGGCTGGCCCCTGAGCGCCGATGCCTGGGACGCCCAGATGATGTTCCTCGCCGGTCAGGGCTACCGGGTCATCGCCCACGACCGGCGCGGCCACGGACGCTCCTCCCAGCCCTGGAACGGCAACGACATGGACACGTATGCCGACGATCTTTCGACGCTGATAGAGACGCTTAACCTCAAAGACGCCGTCCTGGTGGGCCATTCTACCGGCGGCGGGGAAGTCGCCCGGTACATCGGGCGGCACGGGACGGGGCGGCTGTCCAAAGCGGCCCTGATCTCCGCAGTGCCTCCGATGATGCTCAAAACCGACACCAACCCGGAAGGAGCGCCGCTTTCCGTGTTCGACGGTCTGCGGGCCTCCGTCCTTGCCGACCGCGCCCAGTTCTTCAAGGATCTGAGTATGCCGTTCTACGGCTACAACAAGCCCGACGCGAAGATCTCGGAAGGCGTCCGCGATTCGTTCTGGCGGCAGGGGATGCAGGGTTCTGTCCACGGAGACTACGAGTGCATCAAAGCCTTTTCCGAAACGGACTTCCGGGACGACCTGAAAAAGTTCGATGTCCCGACGCTTGTGCTGCAGGGTGACGCCGACCAGATCGTGCCCATCACCATCGCTTCGCTGCGGACGGCCAAGATGGTCAAAGGGGCGACGCTGAAGGTCTATCCCGGCGCACCCCACGGCCTCTGCACGACGCTGGCCGATCAGGTGAATACCGATCTCTTGGCGTTTCTTAAGGCCTGATGACAGGACTTAGTTGAAGGAGATAATTCCATGAACAGCACTCTCGAGCTTAACAACTTCACGTCCATCGGGACCACAACAAGCGTCGTGATCGAACGCACGACCGTGCGGACCAGACTGACCTACCCAGCACTGGTCGAGGCCTTCGAGCACGAACTGGGACACTGGGAAACGACCACCGAAGAACGTCTAGTGGCTCGGAAAGCTCCCTGGAGCGAGGTCAAGGAAGAAGTCGCCCGGATGGCAGGGCCGCGCGGTCTGATGGTCATGACACGACTAGACCAGGGCGAGATCACGTCGCTTGACGGCACGCTGAAACGCTGTTCCCTGTACCTTGTCGGCAACCCTGTCATCGCGAACCAAATCCTGAACATTGACCCACGCGGCAGCCTCTATGTGCCGTTCCGGGTCTGCCTCTTTGACACCAGCGAGGCCGGCGGCGCGTCTCTCTTTTACGACCGTCCGTCCTCGTTCCTAGCCGCGCTCGGCTATGCCGAACTGACGGAGATCGGGACCCAACTAGACGACAAAATCGACTCGGTCGCAAGAGCGCTTGCGGCAGACACCGGAAATCAAGGACAAATCAAATGAGCTTCATTACCGTCGGCAAAGAGAATTCAGGCACCATTGACCTGTACTATGAGGACCACGGCACTGGCAAGCCTGTCGTGCTGATCCACAGCTACCTCCTCAGCAGCACGTCCTGGGAGAAGCAGACATCGGCCCTGCTGAAGGCAGGATACCGGGTGATCACCTACGACCGCCGAGGCTTCGGCAAATCCAGCCAGCCAGCCGTCGGCTATGACTATGACACCCTTGCCGCCGACCTGAACACGCTGGTGACAGAACTAGACCTGCAGGACTTCGCCCTCGTCGGCTACTCGATGGGCGGCGGGGAAGTCGCCCGCTACCTCGGCACCTACGGCACTAAGCGTGTCAGCCATGTGGCCTTCATTTCTGCCGTTCCGCCGTATCTGCTCAAAACAGAAGATAACCCGGAAGGGGTGGATGGCAGCGTCTTTGCCGGATTGAAACAAGCCATCACGGCAGACCGGCCCTCGTTCATTTCCGGCATCCTACACGAGTTCTATAACGTTGATGTTTATGGCGGCACACGGGTCAGCGACCAAACCATCCAGGCCAGCTTCAACATCGCCGTTGCCGCGTCTCCAGTCGCAACTCTGAACTGCGTGGACATCTGGGGCACCGACTTCCGCGCCGACCTGGCACGGATCGATGTCCCGACACTGGTGATCCATGGGGACGCCGACCGGATCGTGCCGTTCCCGGCGTCCGGCATCCGCACCCACAAGACCATTCAGGATAGCCGCCTGGTGATCGTGGAGGGAGGCCCGCATGCGATCCTCTGGACCCATCCCGGCGAGGTGAACTCTGCCCTTCTGGACTTCCTCCACTAGAGCATTGCCGGGAAAAGAAGAGTCGGGCAAAAAGAGCGGGTAAAGCAAGTCGGGAGAAAATCATGACTGGAGACAACAATGAAACAGGACCCACCGGCGACAGTTTCTGAAGCGTTCTGCCTCCTGGCGCTCCCTCATACGGATGTACTTTACTCTGATGCCTTCTGCCTAACCGGTAGCCAGGCAGATGCGGCCGATCTGGTCGTAGAAGCTTTCGTCCGTGCCTCCCTGACCTACGCGCGGCGCGGGAGCCGGATGCCCTCGCCGCCAAGCATACTCGCTTTGCTTTACAAGCACCTGCACACAGCCTACTGCGACAGTATCTTTGGAAGTAGAAGCTAAGTGCTCTGCCAGGAACAAATATGCAGCAAGGCAAGGGCGACGAAAGGACGACAATGAACAGGTTCCTCAAACTGACGCTCGGGGCAAATGATCTTTCCACTGAGGCGTTTTCTGTAAAGGCGCTTTCCGCTGGGACTTCCGAGGAGACCTTCGAAGTTGCCATCACCCACGATGATCTCGCACAGGTCGTCGCGCGGTCCCTCGGGGAAAAGGCCGTCTTACTGGGAGAGTGGAACGTACAGCCACTCGCTTATACCGTCCGCAATTCCGTCTCTGCTGGCTTGTACCGCCTCCAGGGAGTCACCGCAGAACCAGAAGGTGCCGCAAGAACCCAAAACCACATGGACACAAAGTCGGCCTCTGAAGTTCTCCCCTGGTCGCTCATCCTGAAGGTGGTTCAGCCCCAGGAGACTGCCGCTTCCGGTGATCCAGCCCATTGGAACTACTGGAAGCGTGAGCTTCTGGCGTACCAGTCCGGGCGGCTGGAACAGCTCGTCCGGGAACCCTTGTTCCGCCAGGCCAAAGAGACCGGCCTGGAAAAAGAGACCGGCAAAGAGGAGCCTGGGCTTGCCGTTCCGCAGTGCTGGAAGGTCGAAGAAAAGGCGGATGGCCGTGTTTGGCTTTGGCTGGAAGATGTCACCGAATCCGGCAGCAGATGCTGGACCCTGGAACGCTACGGCCTGGCCGCACGTCACTTTGGCCGGTTCCAAAGCCGCTTTCTTCAGGGGCAATCCCTGCTTCATGGGCAGCCCCTGCCCGCTGACCCCTGGATCAGCCGAGGCTGGATGCGGACCCGTGTCGCTTCCTTTGCCGGCTCAATGCAGCAGCTCCATGACCCGGCCGTTTGGGACAAACCCGTGGTGCAGCGCACCTGCCCACGTTCCCTGGAAGGACGCCTGTCGCAGCTTTGGGCCGAGCGCGGCGACTTCCTGGACGCTCTAGATCGTCTGCCCCAAACCGTGTGCCACCTGGACCTATGGCGGCCGAACCTTCTGTCACGCACCGGGCCGGCCGGAGAGCAGACCGTCGCCCTCGACTGGTCCTACATCGGGATCGGGGCACTTGGACAGGACATTGGGAACCTCGTGCCAGACACCCTCGGCAACTTTGACATTGACCTCGATCAAGCTGCCGCCCTGGACCACACCGTCTTTCAAGGTTACCTGACCGGCCTGCACGAACGCGGCTGGACCGGCGACACCCGGCAGGCCCGGCTCGGGTACGCCGCCTCCGCCGCTCTGGGCTGGGGCCTGGGAACACCGTGGTGGCTCGTGTGGCCTAAAGACGCTGCACGGCAGGCGCAGCTCGAGCGGCAGTGGGGTCGCCCGCTGGAAGAGTTGCTGGCGCGCCGCGCTTCTCTCACCGAGTTTGTCCTGGACCTCGCCCAGGAAGCCCGCACTCTGCTGGCTCAAGGAACAATTTAACGCACAGAAGCCAACTCACTCGCAGTACCCGAAAGGAAGATCCATGTCCTCCCAACTCGACTTCGGCCCACGGCACGCCAAGCCGCTCCCCCACTTCCCGCAAGAAGGATCTGACGCCACCACGACTTTACGGCGTTTGAAAAAGCGCTTCCTCAAGGCCGAAGAAGTCCTGCTTCATGTCCAGCAGCAAAAACTCGAAGCTGCCACCGAGTTTCTAGCAGCACGGGCCGAGCTGAAGGCGGTTCTTAAAGACAGTTCTTGAGGCACTCCTCCCAGAAACGGATTTTGTACATCATGAATGTTCCCTATATATCATAAATGTTTCCTGTATGACGGTACGTGGCCTACCCCTGAAGTTCATCGGTATATGGCTTACCCTTGAAGTTCAGCCGAAATGTTCTTGGTCAGAACAACATGCTCTTTGAACTCGTTCAGGGTCAACAGCGCCAGATGACGCCCATGCGTCTCTGTCATGCCGGTGTGCCCACTGGAATTTGCTAAGTAAGTCGCTGCATGATCCCGCAAAAACTCATGGTTCGACAACTGGGCCAGGATGTATGTTTTGTCGAATGTCGCGCCGTCCGACGATTTTAGCTTTGCAAGAATGGCTTTGCCGGTTGCATCCAGTGGCGGCGTCGGGACACCCATCTCCATCAGCACCGTTGTGACAGCGATTGCTTCCCGCAACTCGAAGTTAGCGAATTCCTTAGCATGAGCATTGGTCGCCTTGTCTACAGCGAGTTCGCTGGTGATCTTCGACAGTGTAGCAGGTCCGATGACGCCTTGGTAGAACTGCTGCGCGGTCATCGCGTGCGGCTTCGCCATGGGGTAGTTGTGCCCGGTGTCGGCGGCGGGCTGCTGCGGCTTAGTCGCAGCCTGTGCAGAGGCCACGACGCCTAAAACGGCGGCACCAAATCCTGCGGCGGCAAGGCGGGATAAAAAAGTGCGGCGGGAAGACCCGCTTTCTGCTCCCGGATTATGATATGCTTCATGGTTTGAGTGAGACATTTTGTATTCCTTTTATCTTCTCTGTAAGTGACTGCTGAACGGAATTATGGCTCAGTGGGTATATGAAGTCAAATCGTTTTTGACATGTAAGTATGAATGATTTTCATTGATTAAAATCTTGCCAAAACCTGTCCTCTCGAAGAAAGATCACCATGAATCTTAGCCAGCTCGAACTTCTTGTCGCGCTCATCGAAACGGGCAGCTTCTCCGAAGCGGGCGACCGGATCGGCTTGACGCAGTCGGCGGTCAGCCACGGCCTTGCCAAATTAGAAGCCGAGCTTGGAGTCACACTGGTAGCACGCAGCCGCCGGGGATTGTCGCTCACCGGAGGAGGGCAGGAAGTGATTGTTCATGCCCGTTCAGCGCTGGCCGCACTGGAAGCAATTCGGCAAAGTGCTGCTACGGCACGCGGCGTTCCCGTGGGCCGAATGCGGTTTGGAACCGCTTATCCGGTATCCGCCCGTCTTCTTGCCGGCATTTTGGGCGATTTCCAGCGGCAGTATCCCGAGATTGATCTCGTTTTGTTTGAGGGAACAGGGCAGGAAGTCGAAGAGTGGGTTGCCGGAAGCATCGTGGATGTTGGGCTTGTGCGGCATCCAACCCCGAACATTGAGAGCCGTCTGCTGGTGGAAGACGAGATCTGCGTCGTTTTCCCAGTGGATCACCGACTACGAAACTCAGTGCGGGTGGATGCTGAGAGGTTGCTGAGCGAGCCGCTGATCGTGCCGCGCTCGGGCCATGCTCTTGTGGTGGAAGCGCTGCACGAGGGCGGTGATGAGGATATGGAAGTCTCGTTCAAGTACACTGTGAGCGACCTGCGGACAATCTTTTTGATGGTCCGGGACGGCCTGGGTGTGACGCTGATGCCGCGTACGACGCTCCCAGACGATTTAGACGGCTTGCTGACCTTGCCTCTGTCTCCCGCGATGCCTTTTCGCGTGGGGCTGGGCGTGCGCTCCTGGGAGGCGACTAGCCCGGTGGCGAAACTCTTCGCACAGACTGCGGAAGCTTGGGCGATAACGCATGGATTTCTCGGGTGATTTACTACATCGGGTGATTTACTACATCGGGTGAAACATATTATACTTAGCCGATGCCTGTCACTGACAGGCAAAATTCCCATCGTCCCGGATCGCTTGGAAAGATAATCTTCGTTCCTATTTTATCCTCCGCCCCTAAATGCGGGTTGCACCGATTGAGCCGCGAGTTTCTCTTCCACAACTTGGTGGCTCTTCATTCTATAACCAATAGGAGTTACGCAGTTGAAGAGTAAATCGCCGTGAGCGAGACATCGAAATTACTCTCATTTTAGGTTCAACTGCGTAACTCCTAACCAAAACAAAGAATACGCAGCACCGACCTTGTTACTACGGCAGGTTTGGAGACGCACTCCTTGACCGCGAAAAATTTGCCTGTGTCGCGGCGGCGCAGGCTTGCTTGGAAGGGTATCACAGCACCAGCGAGGAGCGTCCACGCACCCTGTTGCGGGGTAGAGATGACCGGAACGAACAGCCCCGCGCGAGCACTGCATGGGGGTGCTGCCTCAGAAGGATTTTTTTCTGACGCTGTCAAGCTGAGATCGGCTGTGCTGCTCGGCTTCTTCGCCCAACTTTGCGAACACGGCCACCTCTTTCACAGAACCCGTTTCTTTCCACCGCGCAGAAACTGTGATCATTTCTCGGCTGATCCGCACCATGACGGGGTCCCGCTACTCCGCCGCTGCCCAAGCCTAGGCAGCGGAATCAGCCTGCCCCGCTTTGTCAAGGACCTGACCTAAATAGACATACGCGAGCGCGTCTTTCGGGTTCAGACGTAAGGCCGCCTCAAAAGCCGCTATGCTCTCTGTCCAAGCGCCTTGCTGCATCAGGATCGCTCCGCGCCTAAGGTGGGCAAGCGCGTGGGAGGCATCGACATCCAGGACAGCGCTGTAATTCGCCAGTGCGAATTCCAACTCGCCGGCATCTTCGCAGCGGCTGGCCGCCTGCAAGATCGCCGCAATGAGAGAATGCTTCACCCGTTCCAGACGCTGCCAAAGCGCTTTGTGTTTTCGGCGCTGGGTGCCTTTATTGAGGGGTCGGTTCTGAAAGCGGTTGTGGGTAGCGCTTACGCGTGTACCCCCCGCTGCGTCAGCGTCAGGGCAATCACGTCGCACGTTGCCGCCAGCAGCTTAGCCCACTCCCGCCTCTGGGTAGAGTTTTTCGGCGCAGGCAGGCCCGCCAAGCATTCTTGCGCGGTCTTGAGACTTGCCAGTAGTGTGTCCTGGTGTAGTAGGCTGGCAAGCACGGCGTCTGCGCCGAGTTGCACTTCAGGCTCTGTTTCTATTTCAGGCTCTGTTTCTGCAGGCAAAATAAGTTCTTCCCATTTAATTTGCGAGGCTTTGTTCGGCGGCGTGATGGCTGTTCCATGCGGCGCGATTGCCGTCATTGGCAACAGGCTGCCGAGAACGCCCTGCCCGTTTGCAGGATCGTTTTGTTTTGGGGTAAGGTCAAAGGGCCTTACCAAGAGGTATACGTTCACTTTTTTCTCCAGCAGCCCACGAGTGGACCCCTCTCATGTTACAAGGCGTTTTTTGTGTTGCGAACCCTTGTGTTGGGTCCGTAATTGAGTTGTTGTGCTCAGGGGCAGAAAGCGCACAGCTATCCCAATGAAGTTTTCAACTTTTTGTCAGGTGTTTCTCCTGTCCGTGAGCTGAGTTGTTTTTGCCGCTCTGTCAGCGCCTTCCGCGATCAAGCCAAGTGAAGCGTTCTGAAGAGAATAATTCGAGGAGTAAGTGAAGGTAAATGGGAGAGGGGTACTTAGGCACCACGAGAAGACTTTTGCCCGGCGTACAAAATAATAGTCAAGGGGGCCTCAGCAATACTGGGCGAGCGTCATAATCGGGCGGGGCGGACGTGCAATCATGCGGCAATGGCATATTCGGGTCCGGCTGCTGCGATCTCAGCCCGCTGTCTTCCCGTATATCTACCAGGGGATGCAAGGCACTACCGTACATTTCCGAGATTATTCAGGGTATGAGCGAACGCTCATACCCTGAATAAAATGATTACGCCCCTTGAAAATGCAGTCCAGGGGAGGTATAATAGCGGCAGACGCGTCCAGAATGGGCCATCTATAGCGAAAAACGGTCAAAAACAAGTGTGGCGGCGTAGCTCAGTTGGTTAGAGCGTTCGGTTCATACCCGAAATGTCCCCAGTTCGAGTCTGGGCGCCGCTAGTAGAGACAGCAAGTAGAGGCTTCTGCACGTATTGATGCGTGCAGGAGCCTTTTTGCCGTCTTAGCTGCCGTTATTTTTTGTCACTTCACACTGAACGTCAGCGCGTAACGGCTGCTGCCGGTTCCCGCCGCCTTGCCGGTGCCGGCGCAGCCTGCCGCCGTGTCGTCCTGCCCGCAGGCTGCACCACCGGCAGGCTGACTGCCCCCGCCGGAGACTGCTTCTGGCCGCAGCCAGACCCCGTGGCCGTCACAGGCGAGGTAGTTCGCCCCGGCCCCATGACGCGGGTCTGTGGATTGCAGGCCACCAATCACCTGGCCGCTGGTGCCGTTGGACAGAACCAGTCCACGCCCGCCGATCAGCCCGGTTGCGTAGTTTACGCCGTCGTTAGTACCCGCCGCCGAAGCCCGGCAGCCCTCGGCAAACGGCGGGCTGGGCGTAGACGGGTCGCCGGCGCTGCCCGACGCGGCGCAGGCAACAGCCTCATCGCCGGGCGGAGTCAAAGCCGTGGTGTCGTCTGCGACCTCAAACAGCAGCACGGTCTTGGCCGGGGCGGCCAGTACGCCCTCCGAATAGCTCGGCAGCATTTTTAGCACGAAAGCTGCTGTCGGGTCAAATTTAGGCGCGGGAGGTCCTTGAAGGTCAGCGTTGATCGCATACGAGTCCACATAATAGTGCGTGTTCCACCCCGGCAGATTAACGTCCCCATCCTCCGTCGGGTCATCCGGGCAGCGGTAGACCGACGCGCTCTTGATGTAGGGAAACACTTGCAGCGTCCAGTCGTCGGCATTGTCCGGGGACTGGGTGTTGGGAAAGTAAGCGTCATTGTCCGCCGCGTACTGGCTAATCGCCAGACCGATTTGCCGCTCATTGGACAAGCAGGCCGTCCGCCGCCCATTCTCGCGCACTTTGGCGAACACGGGAAACAGCAAGGCCGCAAGCAGGCCGATAATGGTAATCACGACCAGCAGTTCAATGAGTGTAAAGCCTTTTTTCAGAGTCCCCCCAGCCCCCAATAATGGGGGAGCCGGAAAGAACAGGCTTCTTCTAAATCCTACTCCCCCATTATTGGGGGCTGGGGGGACTTCTTTCATCATCTTGACTCCTTCTTGATAGCATCAGTGCGGCGTAGGGCGGAAGCGGTGCAGGCGCATCTGGCGGCACCCCGTAGCGGTGACGGCGGCGGTGAGGCAGCCGGCAGGCAGCCAGAACACGAGCTGGAAGGCGGTAAACAGCAGGCCCTCCGTGTGCGGGCGCAGGAGGAGGCCGATGGCGGCGGATGCGAGGCTCAGGACGCCCAAAGCGCGGCAGATGCCGAGAGTGGTCCGGGCGAGGCTTAACCCGGTCAAAAAGCCGGCGGCAAGGGGCGACAGAACGGCCAGGCACTGCACCCAGACCATAAGTCCGGCGGAGGCCGGGTCGAGCAAAGACGCTTCCAGCAGCAGCAGGCTCAGGACTGTGAAGACGCCGAACCAGCCGAATGCCCGCAGCGTGGCGGCGTCTGTGAAGCGTCCCCAGCGGCGAAGGGCCGCGCCGCTTTCCAGACAGGTGTCGGCGAAGTTCTGGCCCACGGCCCAGGGTTCGCCGTATTCCCGAAGCGCTAACCGCACGGCGTCCGCCGGCGCGAAGCCTTCCGCCTGAAAGTCTTCCGTCAGCGCGTAGAGATGGTCGGCGGCTTCCAGACGCAGGCGGCGGCGCTGAGCGTAGGAGGCGATGCCGAGCAGCGGCGCACACAAGTAATCCAGATAGTCTTCAATCGCGTCTTGGATTTGCACGTCGGCCTTCTTAAGAGGGCTGTTCATGGGGAGCTTCTCCTGAGCCGATCAGCGTGTCCATGGCATGGGCGAATGTTTTCCAGGCTTCAACCCGGCGGGCAAGCTCCGCCCGCCCGGCGTCGGTGATGGAATACACGAGCCGGGGCCGCTCTCCGGTTCCCTGCTGCCACTCACCGGCAACAAAGCCGCCCTGCTCCAGCGTGTGCAGGACCGGGTACAGCGTCCCCTGCTTGAACTTCAGCGAGTTCCCGGTGCGCGTGTTGATGCCCTGCGCGATAGCGTATCCATGCTGCGGCCCGCCGGCAAGGGCGGACAAAACAAGTGTCGGTACATTGCCTCGCAGAAGCTCACTGTCAGAAGTCATGATTAGATTAACCTTTGACGTATTATATTCTATGGTATAGAATATGTCAAGGGGTTTTTCTTATCATACAAGAGTGTGTATTTTTCACTTTTATTGACGTTTAATGTTAAGAATTATCAAGGTAATCTGTGGTAGAATACGCCAAACAGCCTCAGTCCTAGTGAAAGACTCTCATGCAGAACACTTCCCCCCTTAATTCGGCCCCGCTTTCGGCAGACGGAAACACGCAAGACGAGAATGCGCGGCTGGCGGAAGCCAATGCCAAGCTGGCGGAAATCGAGCAGCGGCTGCGGCTGGCGATGGAAAGCGGGCGGCTTGGGTCCTGGGACTTGGACCTCACGACACGCTGTTATGTGGAGATTTCCGAGACTTGGAAGCGGAACTTTGGACGGCCCGACATGGGCGACATCACGCAGGAAGAGTTTTTAGAGTTCCTGCATCCCGATGACCGCGAGAAAGCCCGTGAAGCCGCCCAAAGCGCCATCAGTGACCATCACGACTACGGGGCGGAGTACCGCGCGGTCTGGCCGGACGGCAGCATTCACTGGATGAGCGCCAACGGCAAGCTGCTGTATGATGCCGACGGCAATCCAAAGCGCCTGATTGGCGTCACCCAGATTGTTGATGAGCGCAAGCAGGCGGAAGAAGCGCGGGAGCGCGAGCTGCAAAACGTGAGAGACCTGGCGGACCGGGACCCCTTGACGGGCCTCTTGAACCACCGGTCGTTCTATCGGTGTTTGGATGAAGAAACCGCGCGTGTCACGGAAGAAGGCATCAGCCTCTCTGCGGTCATGCTGGACATGGACAGCTTTAAGTTCTTCAACGATGCTTACGGCCACGCGGTGGGGGACCAGGTGCTGCAGCAGGTCGCAGCACGTCTAGAAACCATCTGCCGCCCGGAGGACACACTGGCTCGGTTCGGCGGGGATGAGTTTGCTTTGCTTCTGCACGAAGAGAATGACACGACCTCCGCCGAAGTGGAAGCGCGGCTGCGGGAGAGTCTGGCCGGACTGGTGTTTTACCCCGTTGGGGAGATGTCGGCCATTCCATTAACGCTTTCCATCGGGGCCGCTTTGTTTCCGCGCGAGACGCGGGACCGGGCGCGGCTGATTACGCTGGCGGACGAGCGCCTGCTGCGCTCCAAAGCCGGCACGTCCCTAGACACGCAGGCCGACCATGTCCGCCGGGCGCTGGCCCATGTGGACGGCTTTTCTATGCTGGACGCACTCGTGACGGCGGTAGACAACAAAGACCGGTACACGTCGCGGCATTCTGAAGACGTCATGGAATATGGGCTGCTGATTGCGCGGGAGCTGGGCATTGAGGAAGAAGCGCAAAGCACTGTCGCCGTGGCCGCCCTGCTGCACGATGTCGGCAAAATCGGTGTCCCGGATGCCATTCTCCGCAAGCCGGCGCGGCTCACCGACGAGGAGTTTTTGGCCGTCAAGCAGCACCCGCAGATGGGCGCGGTCATGGTGGCGTCGGTGCCGGGCCTGGAAAACACACTGGACGCGGTGCGCTACCATCACGAGCGCTGGGACGGCGGCGGTTACCCGGCGGGGCTGCGCGGAGAAGAAACGCCGCTGATTGCCCGCATTATGGCCGTTGCCGATGCGTTTTCCGCCATGACCACCGACCGCCCTTATCGGCAGGGCATGAGCCGCGAGCGGGCGCTGACGATCCTCACCGAAGGCTCCGGCGCTCAGTGGGATCCTAAATGTGTCCAAGCATTCTGCGCTGCGCTGCCGTAACTACGGGAACCCAACCCCCCGGCCCCCTTCCCTAAGAAGGAAGGGGGAGGCAGAGTTTTAAGAGGGGGAGGCAGAGGCTTGTCTTAACCCTTCCTTCTTAACCCTTCCTTCTTAGGGAGGGGTGGCGAAGAATGAGACGGGGTAGGTTCCTGCTGTCCTGGGGAGGGCCAACAGGACGGGCATCCTCTACAACCGGGCGCTCCGCACGGGAGCGGGCATCTTGACGCCGGGCCTGAGAGCATTCCATAAGATTGCGTTCAGCGCGTCCGGGTTGGCCCGGTCCGGCGCGGACAGGTCGAGAT
This sequence comes from uncultured Armatimonadales bacterium, assembly GCA_964243345.1. Lineage (GTDB taxonomy): Bacteria > Armatimonadota > Armatimonadia > Armatimonadales > Capsulimonadaceae > JANXMY01. The sequence continues at coordinate 47,265 of CAXTER010000014.1, read as the reverse complement.
TCGCTGATGCCACGGCCCCCGGCCCTTTGTTCGGGTTTCTGGCTTCCAAATCCACTTTTGGCCCGATGTCGGTGTACGCCGTCACATCCGGCAGCGCGGTAAAACAATTCAGCAGCGGAGTCGCGTTTTTGTCATACTGCGTCATCGGCGGCAGGCCCAAAATAAGCTCCATCGTGCGGACCATCGACGCCGTCGTGTACTGCGTGCTGTCCACTGCCCCGCGCTTCACGTAAGGCGACAAGACAAGGCCGACGGTCCGGTGGGCATCGACGTGGTCCGGGCCGTTCTGGGCGTCATCTTCAATCACGAAGATCGCCGTTTCTTTCCAGAAGCGGGATTTGCTGACGCCTTCCACAATCTGCCCAAGCGCCTGATCATTTGCCGCGACATGCGCGACCGGTGTATATTTTCCGGCTTGCAGCGCCTGCGTGTGGTCCTCGCCCAGCGACATGACGATGAAGCGGGGCCAGACGCCGGTCTTTTCCGCGACATGCAGATCGGCCAGAAACATTGCCGAGTGCTCGGTATCGTGCCGATCAAACGAAACAGCAGACCAAGCGGCGCTCGCATGGCCGCTGAGACCTCCGACGCCGGTAAAAATGGGCGGCGCATTTGGCGACGCCTTAAACGAAGCGAACTCGCCGTAGCTGTAATAGGTCAGGTGATGCTTGGCGCAGTTGTCCCAGAGGTAGCCGGCGGGCGAGGCGGTCAGGCGCTCATCAGCGTCGGGTTCGTCCCGGTCGCTGTACGCCGACGGCCAGACCTTTTCGGTGAAGTCAGTCGCATAGGCGGCATCACACCACTGATGCCCGTCTTCGGAGACTTCGCCGTTACAATAGAGGTTGTCCAGCAGGACAGAGCGGGCCGCCAGCGCGTGGGCATTCGGCGTGACGCTCCGGCCAAAGAGCGTCAGGTTCGGATCGCCGTTGCCTTTCCTCATGTCCCCAAACACCTGGTCATACGTCCGGTTTTCGCGGATGATGTACAGCACATGCTTGATATGGCGCAGCGTGGACAAGCTCGCCGTTAGCTGCGGAGAGGCCGGAACCGGACGCGGGACGTTCGCCAGCACCTGCTGGGTGTAGGCTTTGAGGCCGGAAGCACTCGGCAGGCGCACGACAGACACGACGCCGCTCAGAATGCCGGCGATGTAGTCAAACTTCATTCCCTGCGTTTCTGTGAATGGATTCGTGACTCTTGGATTACCCCGAAAGCCCATCCCTTTGCCGGTGCCAACATACAGCGTCCGGCCATCCGGCGCAAGTGCCAGCGCCGATGGATACCAGCCGGTTGGGATAAAGCCCAGAACGCGGGCCTCTTTGGCATCCGAGATGTCTACCACGGCCACATCGTTGTTGTCGGCGTTGGCAACATATAGCCGCTTGCCGTCGGGTGAGACCGCCAGCGCATCAGGCGTAGAACCCACGAGGTCCGTGGGCGAGAGCGATGTTTTGATGGTCTCCGTGACAACGCCGTTCTTGATGACGCTGACGCTGTTGGACCCGGCGTTCGCAACGAACAGCCGCCCATCTTTGGCCCAGGCTAACTCGTTTGGATGACTGCCGACGGTAATTCGGGCCGTTTCTTTGAGGTCACTCGCGTTCAGCAGGCTGACCGACTGTGCGCCCCAGTTGGAGACCGCCAGGGTCTGTCCAGCGGGCGATAAAACTACTGCATAAGGACGATAACCGACTTTTGCCTGTGCCTGTGCGGCGGCAGGCGAGCCGCTGAGTTTGTAGACCATGTCGCCTTCGATATCGGCGGCGTACAGTGACCCGTCCCTTCCTGCCGCGAGACCTGCCGTCCAATGCTCCTTGCCACTTAAGAACGGCACCGGCAGGGCAGGCAGCAGAGTCAGCTTGCCGTTCGCGCAGCCAAGCCGCAGGACCGTTTCCTGCAAAGACGCAATACGCCGGGGCGCCGCTCCGCCCTTAATGACATCCGGCAGATATTCTGCTCCAAGACCTTCTCCGGCGGCGACATAAACGGTTTGACCTGACGGGTCAAAGCACAGGCCCGCCCAGTCCTTGTCTACGTCCACGCTGGAAACAACGGCGTTGGTTTGGGGGTTGATGGCACTGACGCTGTGATTGTGGTAGCCGCCGGTGTTAACAAGCAGGTACTTGCCGTCGGGGCTGAACAGCATCTTCAGGGGCAGGTCGCCCGGCAGCGCAATATGGGTTCCGGCGGGCGTGATATGCCAGCCGTTCGGCAGGCGCGTCCCCGTGCCGCCGCCATCGGGCAGGTCCGGCAGAGTGATTGGCTTTGCGGCCCGGGCCGTATGCATTGAGTGTGACAAGCCAACGCCTGCCAGCAAAGCAGACAAGCCAAGTGTCAGGCAAAATGCAGGCAGGCGGAACTTGGAAGTAATCATGCGCTATTATAGCGTATCTCAGAGAATTATTCTAGTGTAGCAGGCGGGCGCTCCGCACGGGAGCGGGCATCTTGGCGCCGGGCCTGAGAGCATTCCATAAGATTGCGTTCAGGGCGTCCGGGTTGGCCCGATCCGGCGCAGACAAATCCAGCTTGGCGGACGCCGTTTCTCCGGCTCCGCGCTCCGGGTTCTTCGCCACTAAATCTACTTTCGGGCCTATGTTGGTGTACGCGGTCATGTCCGGCAGCGCGGTAAAACAGCTCAGCATCGGCGTCGCGTTTTTGTCGTACTGGGTCATCGGCGGCAGGTTTAGGATCATCTCCATCGTGCGGACCATTGACGCCGTTGTATACTGTGTGCTGTCTACCGCACCGCGCTTGACATAGGGCGAGATCACCAAGCCTTCCGTCCGGTGGGCGTCCACATGGTCCGGGCCATTCTGGGCGTCGTCTTCAATCACGAAAATCGCCGTTTCTTTCCAGAAGCGCGACCGGCTGATCGCGTCTACGATTTGGCCGACAGCTTGGTCATTGGACGCCACGGCGGCAGTCGGCGTGAACGCGCCCGCTTTCAGTCCGGCGGTATGGTCTTCCGGCAGCCACGCCACCATGAACTGCGGCCAGACACCCGTTTTCTCTGCCGTATTCAGCTCCCCAATAAACAGCGCCGCCCGCTGCGTGTCCCGGCCCTTGCCGAACGGAAAGTGGCTCCATTCGGTGTTGACATGGCCTACCAGCCCCTTGTCGCCCTTGAACACCGGCGGCGCGTCGGGCGTTGAGATGAAGTCGGCGTCCTCGCCGTAAGAGCGGTAGGTCAGGCCATGCCGGGCGCAGTTGTCCCAAATTTCCCCGGCGGGCGAGTCGGCCACCCGGTCATCGCCCTGCGGCTGACCGCGCCCGCTGTACGAGGACGGCCAGGACTGTTCGATAAAGTTAGTGGCATAGGCGGCATCGCACCATTTATGCCCGTCTTCGGAGACTTCGCCGTTGCAGTAGAGGTTGTCCAAAAGAACATAATGCGAGGCCAGCGCGTGCGCGTTCGGCGTCGTCTGCTGCCCAAACAGCACGAGGCTGGGGTCGCTGTTGCCTTTCCCCATGTCCCCAAACACCTGGTCATACGTCCGGTTTTCGCGGATGATATACAGGACATGCTTGATTTTGTGCAGCGTAGACAGGCTGGCCGTCAGCGCCGGGGAGGCGGACACCGGGCGCGGCACATTCGCCAGAACCTGCTGTGTGTAGGCTTTAAGGCCCTGAGCATCGGGCAGGCGCACGGCGGACACGCCGCCGCTCAGAATGCCGGCAATGTAGTCAAACTTCTGGCCCGTCACCGGCTCCGTGCGCGTTGACTGCGGCTCAGTCAGCGTGGAAGGCGCGTTGCCCCGGAAGCCCATCCCTTTGCCGGTTCCGATATAAACCGTCCGGCCATCAGGCGCGATTGCCAGCGCCGACGGGTACCAGCCGGTCGGGATGAAGCCTAAGACGCGGGCTTCTTTGGCATCCGAAATGTCAACAACAGCCACATCGTTGTTGTCGGCGTTAGCAACGTACAGCCGCTTGGCATCGGGCGAGACGGCCAGCGCATCAGGCGTAGAACCCACTAAATCCGTCGGCGACAGTGACGTTTTGACGGTTTCCGTGACAACGCCGTTTTTGATGACGCTGACCGAGTTTGACCCGGCGTTCGCGACAAACAGCCGCCCGTCTTTGGCCCAGGCCAGATCATTCGGCAGTGTACCGACAGTAATTCGCGCCGTTTCTTTTAAGTCGCTTGAGTTCAGCAGGCTGACCGACTTCGCGCCTTCATTGGAAACCGCCAGCGTCTTGCCGTCCGGCGACAGCGCGGCGGCATAAGGCCGGTAGCCGACTTGGGCGGACGCCGTAACAGTGCGCGGCCTGCCCGCAAGCTTGTACACGGTGTCAGTCTGGATATTGACCGCGTAAAGAGACTCATCCGGGCCGGACGCCAGCCCGGCAATAAACCGACTCGGCTTGGGATCGTCGTCGCCGGGAACCGGAGTCAGGGTCTCGCTCAGGCCGGCAATGTCAATGGATTTTTTTGGGGAAAGCGTGCCGTCCTCAAACCCAAAATGCAGGATCGGGTGGGTGAACGAGTCCAGCATTTCCGGGGTCGCGCCGGCTTTGGCCGCGCCGCGCAGGAACCGCTTGTCGGGTGTTCCGCCGCCGGAAATGTAAAGGTCGTCGCCTTCGGTGTCAAGGCACATCCCCGCCCAGTCTTTACCCAAATCAACGCTTTGCGTGACTTTGAGCGCTGCCGGGTCAATGACGCTGACGCCGTGGTCATGGTAGCCGCCGGTGCTGACGAAGAGATACTTGCCGTCGGGGCTGAACAGCATTTTCAGGGGCAGATCGCCCGGCAGAGGAATGTGGGTTCCGGCGGGCGTGATGTGCCAGCCGTTCGGCAGGCGCGTCCCCGTGCCGCCGCCGTCGGGCAGGTCCGGCAGCGTCACCATCTTCGCTGCCGTGACGGGGCGCTGAGAGTGGGTCAGGCCGAAGCCCGCCAGCGCCGCAGAAAGCGTAAGCGTCAGGGCAGCAGCGGCAATACGTGGTTTGGAAACATTCATAAAGGCTATTATAGCCCCGCTATGTTAAGAGAAGGTTAAGCGGGGAAACGAGGAGCCAGTCTGCTGCAATGAAGAAGCAAGGGCAGCCTGCACGGGCTGCCCTTGTAATCTTGCCGAAACGAGGTAACGCTCTTGAAGCAAGAGAAATGGCGCAAGATTCTGAAACTCAGATTCATCGCCTAGACACTCGCCGCAATTCTATCAGCAATCGCCGCGATCCACCAGTTCTTTAAGAAGTAGCTGATGGGAAGGGGCGCTGATAGGAAGGGGCGCTGCTGCGAGCAGCGCTCCCTTGTCTGCTTTTTTTATGGCGTATTCGGCGGAGAAAGTAAACCCGTCCCTGGTCACTTGCCCGACCGCCGTTCCGTCAGCTCTCGGTGCTTTTCTCGCAGCTCCCGGTAGGACCCGGAGCGGATGTCGGTGAGGATGTCCGCTTTTTTCGGCTGCCAGCCCAGTTCTTCTACGGCTTTGCGGCTTGACGCCCGGTTTTCGTGCTGGACAAAGTTCACCATCCACCCCCAGATCGCTTCCGCCTCGGCGCGGCTGACCGAGCGCGTCGGCACTTGGAGCGCTTCCCCGATAGCTTCAGCCATCTCCCGCACGGTGACGGTGTTTGACGCAGCGGCATTGAACACGTCCCCCGAGTTCGCTTTCTCCGCCGCGAGAAGATACACCGCCGCCGCGTCATCTACATGGACAGTAGAAGTGCGGAGCTGTCCGTCATCCACATAAACCGACTCGCCGGCCTGTGCGGCTGCCTGCATTAAAATCGCCACGCCGCTGCCGCCGCGTCCGTAAACATAAGGCGCCAGCCGGATCGCGCTGACCCGGACGCCTTGTTCGACCAGGCGCAGCGCATGCTGCTCCGCGCGGACCCGGTCCTTCAAAAAGAACGTCCGTGCCAAAGGGGATGCTTCCGTCGTTTCCGCGCCCGCCGGGTCCGGCTCCACCAGCGCCGACCCGGAGGTCACTACCAGCGGCTTGCCCGTCCCGCGCAGCGGCTCGGCTAGGGCGTTGGTCGCCGCCGCATCCAGGCGCAGCACTTCTTCGTAGTCTTCCAGCACGGGAAACGCTAGGTGCAGCACGGCGTCCGCGTCTGCGCTCTGCTCCCGAAGCACGTCCAGCGTGGTCAGATCCCCGCGCACGGGCGTCGCCCCCAGCGCCCGAAGCTTCGCGTCCCCGGCGTCGGTCCGCGACAGCCCGTAAACCGCGTGGCCTGCGGCGACCGCTTGCTCCGTGATGCTGCCGCCGATATACCCGTTGGCTCCCGTTATAAATATTCGCATTTGCTTTTCCTCCGCTTGGGTGTGATGAGACAAATTCTACCGCCTTGCGTCTGCAGGGCGAATCTCTAAACGTCCAAATCTCTTGCCTAATCGTACACAGTTTGTCATAATGGAGGTATGACTGACTTGCGGACTGAATTAGCCGAGTTGATTTCCGCGTTTGCACCCGGCGACGGTCTCCACGCCCTGCCGGTTCCCGGCGCTCACGGTGCCAAAGCGACCCAGCCGAACCATTCGGGAAAGCAGCACTGGCGGGCCTCGATGAGCATCATCGCCCAGGGCGGCAAAGAGATTGTGCTGGGCAGCGAGACGTACCGCTACCGGGAAGGGCATTACATCGCGACTCCGATTGATCTGCCCGTCATCAGCCGCGTCTGTTCGGCGTCGCCGGAAGAGCCTTTTCTATGCCTGCGGATCTTGTTTGACCCGCTGACTCTCAGCGAAGTCGCGGCTCAACTGGAATGCGTCCCGAAGGAAAGGGAAACTGGGAGGGCAGTGTTCCTCGGCAAAGCGAGCGACGCCATGCTGGAAGCGGCGGTCCGTCTGGGGAGGCTGGGTCTGACCCCTGAAGATGCGCCCGTGCTGGGGCCGCTGGTGACCAGGGAGCTGATTTACCATCTGCTGAAGAGCGCCGACGGCCCGGCGCTCCGACAGTTCGTCCGGGCCGGCAGCAGCAGGCACAAAATCGCGCAGGCCGTTTACAGCCTCCGCGCCGGACTCGGCGATCCGCTGGATGTCGGCGCTTTGGCGAAGGCGGCGAACATGAGCCGGTCGGCTTTTTTCAAGCACTTCAAAGATGCGACGGCGCTGAGTCCGATCCAGTATCAGAAGCGGCTTCGCCTGCTGGAAGCAAGACGCCTGATGACTGAGGCCGGGGAAACCGCCGAAGGGGCGGCGTTCCAGGTCGGGTACAGCAGCGCGTCCCAGTTCAGCCGGGAATACTCGCGGATGTTCGGAAACGCGCCGCTGCGCGACGCCGCGAAGATCAAACAAACAGGCGTTTCCCTCCGTCAGATGTAGCGTGACACAGGACGGCTGTGTTAAAGCTGCGTCGCGCCGCCATCCACCACAAGCTCGGCTCCCGTTGTGAATGTCGCGTCAAACGCGAGAAACGCGACGGCTTTGGCGACTTCTTCGGCGTGGCCCATTCGCTTCATGGGAACCATCTCGATCACCTGCGCTCTCATCTGATCAGCCACTTCCGGCGGCAATTCCATCTTTCCAATGCTCGGCGTTGCAATCGGTCCCGGACTGACGGCATTGACCCGGATGCCGCGCGGCAAAAGCTCCGCCGCCAGGGTCCGCGCAAACGAGCGCAGCGCGGCTTTCGCCGCCCCATAAGCGCTAAACGAAGGGAAGCCCTTTTCGTTCGCAACGGAAGTATTCAAAATGACCGCGCTGCCTTCGGACATCAGGGGCAGAAGCTTCTGGACCGTAAAGTACGGCCCTTTAGCATTGAGATTGAACATTTCATCGTAAACGGCTTCGTCCATCTCTTCGAACAGCACGGAACGACCGAAGCCCGCGTTGACGAAGAGAACATCAACCGTGCCGAACTCTTCTTTGACTTTCGCAGCCAGCGCATCAATGTCCGCTAAAGAGGCAGCGTCGCTCGGAAAGATAATCGCACCGTCGCCGAGTTCGGCGCGGGCCGCGTCCAGCGTCTTCGGATTGAGTCCTGTCACAAGCACCCGTGCGCCCTCACGGACCAAAAGCTGCGCTGTCGTGAGGCCGATTCCACTGGTGCCTCCGGTGACAACCACTGTTTTGCCGTCGTAAAGTCCCATGATCTGTTTTCTCCTCGGCTGTTATAGTTTTTATTAACTGTTTAGTAGTATAATAGATTAAAGGAACAAAAGTCAATGTTTTTTAACTATTTAGTTAATAATTATTTCAGGGTTGAACCTCTATGAGTGAGAAATGCGTAGAGGAGAGATCCGTGAATGAAAAATCCGTGCGGCTGCGGGGCAGGCCGCGAAGCTTCAACGAAGCCGAGGCCCTGGATCAAGCGACACAGATATTCTGGGCCAAAGGCTACGACGGAGCGACGGTGGACGACCTCGTTGCCGGCACCGGCGTCAGCCGCCCCAGTCTTTACGCGACGTTCGGGGATAAAGAAGCGCTCTTCATGCGCTGCCTGGAACACTACGCCGAGAGAGCCGCCCTGTTTGCAGCGCAGGTTTTGTCCGCAGCCCCCACGGTTCAGGACGCGATCAGCGGTTTTCTGAGACTGACGGTGGAAGGTGCCACCTGTCCCTCGAACCCTTCCGGGTGCCTGATGTCCTGCGTCCTGCCGTCCGTCGAGGACCCAAAAGCTCAGGACTTTTCCGCACGGGCGGCGGCGCATCTCGCGCAGCTCATTGAACAGCGGCTTCAGGAGGCAGTCGCCGCCGGGGAGCTGCCGCCGAACTTTCCATGCCCCCTGCGGAGCCGCCATATCCTGGGAATGTCGTCTGCCCTTGCCCTCCGCGCCCGTGCCGGCGCGACCCGCGAAATGCTTTTGGCGGATGCGGGCGATGTGGCCGCCCTGCTTCTTCAGCGATAGCGCGGCATTAGTCTTCTTCGTCCGGCATTTGGCCTGAGCCGCGCAGGGCGCGAAGTACCGACACATAGGCGTCCTCAAGCTGGCGGATTAAACGCCGCAGGCGACGCAGGGTTTCTTCGGGCAGATGGGCGTACATCGGGCCGCACAAAAACGCCGTGCAGCCGTAAGGCCGCAGGTCGTCCGGGAACGTACAGCGGCCTTTGTGAAGGTAATCGCACGGCTCAAACACAAGCTCGCTTGCGGCAGGCAGCATCGGCAGGGCCAGACGCGACCCGGCGTAGGAAACCGACGGCGCGTAAGGGTCGGTGCCGCTGAGATGCGGAAACTCATGCCCCAGCCCGACCGCCAGGGCCACATCCACCGGCGTTACCCGTGTCGGCTTGATGCAGCAGGGCGTGGCGCAGGTAGGGCAATGTTTCGCCGTAAAGGGATCAAACACGGCGCGGATTTCGCGCTGCAAGCGGCGGTACTCCCGCAGGGGGTTTGGACCAGCGCGTCGGCCTTTGTGCTTCATAACGGTTATCAGGAATCAGTATTCACAGGAGCCGAAGCAAACGGGTCCCAAAACGGCAAACAGCGCTGCGCCGTGGAATGCGAGCCGGCGGACGCGGCAAACACCGCCGGGACCGCGCTGCGCGGGCCGACAGCGGCGCACAGCGACAGCAGCAAAGCGGCAAAACCAAGCAGGGCCAGACGCCAAACATCCGCCCGCGCCCGCCGCCGAGCCAGAGGAAGCGCATAACGCAGAACCCAGCCGCCGAGCCAGAGCGCCAGCACCAGAAACAAGCCGAGGTGGGACGCCCAAAGTACCATCGCCCGCAGCAGAGCCACGGCAAACAGCCGGGTAAACTCGCCCAGCGGCAGCCCGTCCGGCAGCATCTCCGGGGTCGGCCAGGAGGGTCCGGCAGCGTCGGCAGGCGTCAGCAGCAGGGTCAGCAGCAGCACAAAAAAGGACAGCGCAAATGCGGCAAGGGCCGCGTAACGGACACGGATTTCAGCGGGCGTGTAGGCGGAAGCCTGGAGCAGGCCGCGCCGGTTCAGTTCGCGCCCCGCGCTGCCGAGGCGGGCCGGGTAGCGCTCCGGGTCCAGGTGCAGGGCAATGTCCAGCAGGTCGCCGTCGGTCTGCGCCCGCAGGTAAGCCCCGTAGACACTCATGTCCGTTTCTTCATCAGCATGGAGCAAAGAGGACGACATAAGCAAATTATACCCGGAACGGGAGGATAAGAGGTGAAGTAGAAAAGACAGCCTAGTCTACAGGCTGTCTTTCCCAACTGGGCAGAAAGGAGGTGTATCTCCCATGTCCAACAAAGTGCGGCGGGCCTTTAGACGGGTCCGACCAATCGCGCAGACTATCGCAGCAGTTGTTTCGGCAATTGCAGCGACTTTGCGAATTATTAGAAGCCTCGGCTTCTAAGGTCCGCTGAAAAGAAGGGGATCGCTGCCAGGCGGTTCCCTTCTTTTTGCTGTGCTTTCGCACAACTTCAACTTAATCTTGGCACTTTGTCAGGCGCTTTGTCAAGCGCTTTGGCGAAAAGCTCACTTGCCCCAGTCCCAGGCGGCGCGTCCGGTGCGGTAAGGCAATTGGACAGTCTTGCCGGTAGCGGGCGTCACGACGAAGATTTCGTCTTCGGGAACGGGCGGCTTGCTGACGGTGAACGCAAGCTGGGAGCCGTCGGGTGACCAGCGCAGGGACGTAATTTCGCGCCGGCCGAACACGGACCAGCCCCAGCGCACGGGGATGTCCGGGCCGTAGGCGCGGGCGGCAATGTGGTACAGCCGGATGATGTTCGCCGCGCCCGGCGGCACGAATGCAATTTGATCTCCATCAGGAGAAACGACGAAAATGGCGGCGGCGGGTCCGGGCAGCGTCTGCTCCTGCACCTGAGTCAAGACCTGCGGGCCGGTCGGAGTCTGGACCCCGTAGGCGAACGTGCCGGCTTCGGTCAGCGCCGGGGAGCGCGTCGCCGACACATCGCCGGTCTTTGCCAAAGTCAGCCCATGCAGGTCAAGCGGCGTGATTAGGGGCGCGTCATCGGTTTCCGTCGGGACACTATACGATGCGCCGTCTTGTAAAAACATCAGGGACGAGTCGGAGTCCCAGGCGAGGCCGACAATCTGCTTGAGCTTTTGTTTGGTGAGGTCAATCACAAGATGGGGCGGGTTGCGCGTGTCCGGCGTCAGACGCATGACCCAAACTTGGTTGTCAATGCTTTGCTTGTCTTCCTGAAGCGTAATGAGCTGCTTTTCGAATGCGAGCTGCGTGCCGTCAGGCGACAAAACCGGCTGCGTAATCCACTCGCGGACACCGTCGTCGGCATCCTGCGGCTCGGTTTCATGGGTCAGCAGCCGGGCCGCGCCGTCCGGGCCGGACACAAACAGCCCGCGCAGGGTTGTCGTATGCTCAGAAGGCGCGTCGGCTTGCAGCGTAATCAAATGCCCGCTTGGGACGCCGGACACATGGGGCGGCGAGGTGAGCGCCCCAATCAGCGTCAGCCCGACGGGGATCGCAAGGACACCCAGCAGGATCGCCAGCCAGGTGCGGCGGCGCTTGGCTCCGGCCACCCGCGTGCCGGGCTGTTCAATCAGCGCATCGTCGGCAATCTCGGTTTGTTTATCTTTTATTGTTTTAGTCTCGCGCAAGGGCATAGGTACTCAAATCAGGCCGCATATACTTTGCGATCAATGGATAAGAGGCGGCAGCGGCATGGTAAACGCCCTGCGCGATCCTGCGGTACGAAGGATGACCTTGCCGGGCAGAGCGCAGCTCCACAAAATGCGTTACTTCGCGCAGGTTCCAGGTGAACAAAACGCGGATGCGGGTCGCCAGCGGCAGCACATAGGCCGCTTCATGGACAAATCCGGCGTCATAAAGCCGCGCATAAGTGTCCGCCGACTGCGCCATCAGGTCATCGTACTGCTTGGCGTAGCCGAACGTCTCAAACTCGTCCGGCCTCTCAAAGCCAAGCACAGGCGAAAGCGCCTGCGTGGTCTGCGTCGCCATCCGGTGCCGCTGAACGTCCCGATATGCTCCGTAGTCCAGGGTCATTTCCACGGTGCAGAAGAGGCGCTCTAACGCCCGGCCCGGCGCATCGTGTTTGCTGCGGCGCTTTAAGTATTCCTCTACAACACGCTCTTTGTCGGCGTAATCCAGCGCCTGAACCCGCGCCATCAGAGCATCCATCGGCAGGTGAGACGCGCCGTACAAAATCGCGGCAATTAGTATGTTATCGGCATCCGGGTCGGAAAAAAGGAGAGAGACTGAGGGAACCTCGCCCGGACGCTCCGCGTCCACCCTCTCCTTGCTTGAGGAGAGGGTCGCTGAGGGACGAAGCGGGGTGAGGTCTTCTGGGGCGTCTGCTAAAAGCTCACGCGCCAGCGTTTCAATTGCGGCGCTAGTTTCGGCCCGGTAGGCGTTGTATTCGGCGTATTTGAGGAGTGTCGGGACCACATGACGTGCTTCGGCCTTCATGCGTGCGCCCAGCTCGCGCCCTTCTTCCAGCGGCTGCGAAAGCAGCTTTGTGATCAAATGCTCCAGCGTGCGGGCATTCAGGGTCAGCCCGACATTTGTGTGTGTGGCAGTCGGCAGTAAATACCGCAGCAGATCAAACGCCGTGGCGCGGGACGCCGCTTCATAGGCGCGTTCGGTCTGCTTTTCCCCGCGCGGCGTCCGCGCTTTAATTTGCCGGGTCACATCTTCCGTCCAGCCCGTGTACGCTTCCAGCAGCCCGCGCACCGTGTTTGCGTAGGCTTCACCTAACTTGGCGTCTGCCATGACACGCGGCGGGTAATAAGCTTTGCCGGGGTCAAACGCCACATAGCGCGTGCTTTTCTCGGTGTAGGACGCCAGCCGGGCATCTTCGATAAGCTTGGACGCAATGATGGACACGTCTTCCAGCGCCAGATGCACGACGCCATGCTCGGCCACGGACGAATGCCCGTAGCCCAGCACATACTTTTCCGCAAACGCCCTCGCCCGCTCCTGTAACGCTGAAACGGCATCACTCTTGTCGTCTGCGCCGCCCGGCCCAATCAGCGCTCCTAAATCTTCCGCCTCAATCATGTTCCGCAGATCGTCCCGCAGCGACAGGCGGGAGCGCGAGTAGCGGGCAAATAAATACGCGACCACTTCTTCCGGCAGGTTTTTGAGCGCATACACGCTGCCATTGGCATTAGAAAAGAAGCGCGAATCGGTGTCAGGCATGATAGCGGCAAGGTTCGGCAAGAAGCGCGGGAAATCCTGCTTCATCGGACAGGCCCCGGCCACGCTTGCCCAGCGCGGGCGGCAAAGTAGCGCCCGCCCTCAGTGACGAACTGCTGCGTGAACGCACTCAAAAGACGCTCCTGCCTCACTGTTCCAATCAACAATCCGCCATAGACGATCACCAGCAGGCAGGCCAGCGGCAGGGCAGAACGGAAAAAGCCTGTGCTGAGAGCGCCCGCAACCGGCACGCGGCGCACCAGAGCCGTCAGGCCAAGACCAAGTGCCAGCAGCAGCGGCGCAGCAAGAGACGCCGCTACGCAGAGCCAAAGCGTCTGCGTTTGAAGCGCCTGCTCCGTGTCGGAGTTGCTGTCAGTGCCGGACAAATTAAATAACAGGCGCAGGTTAGCCGGGATTTCCGCCAAAGGCCCGGCCAGCCACGCCAGAAGACAAAACAATCCATAAACAACTCCCACCAGCACCGGCAGCAGCAGCGCCGTCCACAAAGCGGCCTTGCGCTCTTTGGGTGAGATGCGGCGCATTGTCCTAGCAGCGAACCAGAAAAGCAGGCCCAGAATCCCCAGCAGGCCAAAAGCTACGCGCCAGACAACAAAAGCGTCTGCGGAGGCAGCAACATCAAAGACGTTCAAGCCAAGCAGCATAAAGAGAAAAGCCAGCAGCCAAAGCAGAACGGCGGATGCCAGCCGGGTTGCCGCTGCAATTCCTCCGATTGGCGGCTTCGTGGAAGCCAGCGGTTTCGTGGAATCTGACGGCTTTGCGAAAGCAGGATTTCGGGCATAGCCCGCAGCAGCCAGGCTCAGAACCAGCAGCCAGCCGATGTTCAGCAGCACGGCCAAATCCGCTTCCCACCACCGCGTCAGCAGCACCAGCGGCCTGCTGAAGTCGCTCGGTGCCAGATTGGGAGTTTCCAGCGTTTGGGCACTTCGCCGAGCGGCCTCTTCGTCCTGCGCCTGCCGGACCGCTTCCGGGTGTCCAATCTTGACGACATACGCGCAGTAGGCATCTAAGCGTTTTTGGGCCTTCTGCTCCGGCGGCAGATTGGGGTCGTCTTTTAGCGTGGGACCGCCGCCGGGGCGCGTCTCGGAAATCGCGGAAATGGCAATGCCGACCAGCGAGCCAATCAGTGTCGTAGATTGAACGCGCATCAAGTCACCGCAGCGGAACAGGGCTTGACGCAAAGCTAAGCCCTCTTCACGATGCCCAGCCTGTTCTTTCAGCACCGCTTGATAGGCCACAAGACGCGCCGTTTGACGCAGGCTGCTATACTGCCACAAAAATTGATTGGCAGCAAGGGATGCCTGCGGCATCGCACCGGGGTCATGGAACGCTTCGGCGTACAAGTGCCAGCGTGCTTCGTCATCATCCGGCAGATACTCGCGCCAGAACGGCTTGACGCTCGCTCGCTGCACGGCGGCAAGCGCTTCGGCGTCGCGGCGGGCCGCAAACAAACCGCCCGCCCGCATGAGCGGGAAGTACGCATTGCCGGGGTCGGCCTGCTCCCCTGCCGCCGCATCCCGGTCATACGCGGCAAGTGTTTCCGGCGTGGAAGGCGTGTTGTAAGGGAAGTTTTTCGGCACCGGAGCATTGTCCAGCAGAAAGGCATCCGTGCGGCTGGAGAAAATGCCGCCGGAGTCATAGCGCAGCAAGTTCGCCAGCAGCACCGGATTGTCAGGAAACCGATAGGCCAGCGCCCGCAGGTTGGTAATTGTCTCAAGCCTCGATCCCAGTGTCGCTTTGCCGTACTGCACCGAAAAGTCACCCGGATAAAGCGCAGCAGCAGTCTGACACAAGCGCAGATCATTTGCCGCCGAATTTGTCGAATACGCCCACGGCAGCGGATGATACTGATGCAGCAGCGTCAGCAGTTGCACCCGCACCATCCAGCGCGTTTGTGGGGCCAGCAGCAGGGCCAGCAGAATGCCGAAAGTGAGGCCAAGAAGGGTTAAATAAGACTGGCGAGTGTTCATGGTGTTTTCTTTTTGTGCGACGAGACAAAAGCCACGAAGTGAACTCCGAGGCTGACAAAAATGCACCGTCTAGGGGACGTGAGGACAAAGAGGCTGTGGCTTGTAATCTTAACGTCGCCTCGACGGTGGGAACTTCTGAGCCTCGCAATTTATTGCGTGGCTTTTTGCTGCGTGGCTTTTTGCTGCGTGGCTTTTTGCTGCTACGCTCTACGCCACAAGCGTCGGACGCTGATAAACTTCGGCGCGGCGGCGCGGCTCCGGCTTTAAAGGCGTTTTCTCCGGTCCGGCGCTTTCCGTGTCAACTGCTGGGGGACTGTTCCAGGCGGCGAGTGATCCGGCGCACAGATTAGGCCGGTCCAGCAGGGCGTCTACCGACGGCAGCGGCGCAGGCGGCGCGGCGGCGAGGTTTGAGACGGCGGCGGGGGCAGGAGGCGATGGCGTGGAAACGGGGCTGCTGAGAGTCAGGTGCAGCGCCAGAAGCGTCACAGCCAGAGAGCAGGATGCAGACAGAAAAAGCGGATGGGCCGTCTGCCGGACACTGCGCCAGGACAGGCGCTTCCACCACGGGACCGGGACGCGCAGGGCGGCAAGGACGCGGTCGTCAAAGCTCGCAGACGGCGCCGGAACCGGCAGGGAGCGCAGGGCATTCGCGAGGCCTGCGTCTTCAGGAGGAAAACTAGGATTAGACATGGGAGTTCTCTTCGCCAATTGCCGCCCACAGGTCCCGGAACTGGGCGCGGGCGGCATGAAGGCGCGAGCGGACCGTGCCGACGGGGATTTGAAGCGCCTGAGCGATCTCGTCATAGTCCAAGCCTTCGATCTCGCGCAGGACCAGCGCCGCCCGCATCGGCGGCGTGAGCTTATCCAGCAGCATCTCAATCAACAGGCGCGAGTCGGAAGATTGAAAGCTGGAAGAAGGAGCAGGCGCGGCGCTTGCGGGCATTTCGCGCTGCCACCTTGCTGTCCGGCGGCGGTCCAGGCACAGCCGCACGGTAATGGAAAAGAGCCACGACGAGAACGAACCGGCTCTGCCGGGTGCGGTTGCTCCGCGAAACTCCGGCAGACGCTGAAACGCCCGCACAAACGCTTCCTGAGCCACGTCTTCCGCTTCGTCACTGCGGCGCAGGACGTGGGCGGCAAGACGCACGACGCGGCTGCGGTACTGCCCTAAAATCCAGCGGAACGCGGCCTCATCGCCGGTTTTGGCACGGGCGATCCACAGCGCTTCCTCACGCTGTTCGCGTGTTTGCAGGGCGGCAGCATCCGCTGCCCAGGGACCGGTCATGGCGTTGATCATCAAAGAGAAAGACGCGGCGAGGGAGGGGAAAGGTTCGGCGGGACGCGGCAAAAACACAAATAAAAAAAGCGCCAGCCTTTTTGGCTGCCGCTTCGTTTTCGCGTCTGGTTTTGCGAACGTGAATACAGTATATCAGGGTTTCGGCGCAAAGTCAATGCGCCTATAAAAAATTGGGGCAGTGTATATTGATGTCTTTAGTGCCTTTTGGCGTGGCGTGGACAGGCTGCAAGACGCACAAGGGTCTTGCAGCAGATAAAAAGCGCAGTTTGCGCGTTTCTTAACTGTCTCGCAAAAACAAAAGCCGGCCTTCCAAAGAGAAGGCCGGGATAAACACTACTGGCCGGTTGTGCCGCTGGGCGCACTCGCGCCGCCCGAAGCACCCGCGCCCGAAGCACCGGAGGCTCCGGGCGCACCCGGAGCGCCGGCAGGACCGGGCGCACCCGCCGGGCCAGGCGCACCGGCAGTACCGGGGCCGCTTGGTACAACAACAGTCGTGTTGTGCGGCGCAGGCGTCGTTACCACCGTCGTCGGCGGCTGGTCGCTGTTGTCATGGCCGCACCCGGCGGTGCCGAGGACGCCTAGCCCTAAGACAGCAGCAATGCCGAGGGCGCGGAGCGGCGAAATTTCAGAAACACGCATTTGAGAGACCTCCTAAGATTGCCTCACTATGCCCGCTAGTCTTCTGCTTGAAACATAGGAAAACTGCGCTTGGACGGCGAACTTAACGGCAGTCTTACTTTGAAGAGGAATGCCTGCCGCCATGACTACGCCTGCCACAGCAATTCAGCCTTTTGATTTTGCCCATGCTACCGACGCGGAATATGAAGCTTTAAACCGGCACTTCAACCGGGCGCAGGCCGAAACGCTGCCGGATGACCCGCCGATACCGCTGGAAGAGACCGTTGCCCAGATGCGGAACGTCCCGCCATTTGTTTCCGTGGAAGCCTGGGCCGGCTGGAACCCGGACAAGACCGAGATGATCGCAAGCAGCGTAGTCTCGTTCCTCAAAACCGAAGAGAACACGCACCTGATTCAGTTTGGCCTGAGCGTGGACCAAGAATATCGGCGTCAGGGCCTCGGACGCGAACTGCTGCGCTTCTGCGCGGACGCGGCCCGGCGCGAGGGTCGCCGCCTGATGATGACCGATACCAATGAGCGCGTTCCCGCCGGAGCAGCGTTGATGACGCGCCTCGGCGCAGAGCGCGGAATGCAGATGCACACCAACCAGCTTGTGCTGGCCGAGTTAGACTCGGCGCTCCTCGCCCAGTGGCAGGAAGATGGCGCGGCGCGGGCATCCGGCTTCACGCTCGGCTTTTGGGACGGCCCCTACCCCGACGACCAAATTGAGGCCATTGCAAAGCTCACCGACGTAATGAACACGGCCCCGCGCGAGAACCTGGACATGGAAGACATGCACTTCACCCCGGAGCAGATACGCCAGCAGGAGAAAATGATGGCGGCGATGGGCACGCAGCACTGGACCATCTACGCCGCCGAAACGGCTACAGGCCGGTTTGCGGGCTTTACGGAAGTCAACTGGAACCCCAATCGCCCGGAGATTATCTCGCAGGGCGGCACCGGCGTCTTCCCGGAGTTTCGCGGCTTTGGCCTCGGAAGATGGCTCAAGGCCACCATGCTGGACCGCATTCTCAATGACCGCCCGCAGGCAA
This sequence comes from uncultured Armatimonadales bacterium, assembly GCA_964243345.1. GTDB lineage: Bacteria > Armatimonadota > Armatimonadia > Armatimonadales > Capsulimonadaceae > JANXMY01. The sequence continues at coordinate 29,323 of CAXTER010000014.1, read as the reverse complement.
AGTTCGTCCGCACCGGCAACGCCGACTCAAACGCCGCCATGCTCGGCATCAACCACGCCCTGGGCTTCATGCCTTATATCTCCCGCACCGTCTGGCAGCTCGATACTGCCGAAGCGCTGGCCTATCTAGCACAAACGCCGGAGTGAGAAAAGCAGCCGGAAAAGAAGCGCCGCTGTGGTAAGATAGGTGCGAATCGACAGGTAAGGTCAAAGAAATTCCTTGCTTTGAGTTCCGTTGCTGAAAGGGGTCCCATCATAGATACACCCTGGCATATCTCACTTTTCGGTGGCCTCTGCGCTCGCCAGGAAGACCGCGTCATCACGCGCTTCGCCACGGCGAAGAACGCCGCCCTGCTGGCCTACCTGGCGCTTTACCCTAAGCGCCTTCACTCCCGCGAAGAGCTGGCGGATTTGTTCTGGCCGGACAGCGATCTGGAGGCGGGCCGGGGCAGCCTGCGAACCGCTCTGGCCTCCCTGCGCCGTCAGCTTGAGCCGCCCGGCATTCCGTCCGGCAGCGTCCTGGTCACTGACACTTTCCATATTCGCTTGAACCCCCAAGCCGTCTGCATTGATGTCAGCGCTTTTGAGTCCGCCCTCAAGTCTGCGGCCAAAGCAGCCTCGCCGGCAGATCGTCAAGCCTGGTTCCGGCAGGCGTTAGAGCTGTACATCGGCGAACTGCTGCCCGGTTTCTATGATGACTGGGCGCTGACCGAGCGCGAGCGCCTTGCCCGGCTTTATGAGGACGCCCTGGCGAAAGAGACGCTGCCGGACACAGCGCAGGAAGAACAGGAACCAGCGGCTTCCAGCCCTGCCCTGCCGGAGACAGCCGCGCCGCGCCTGCCGCTCCAATGGACACGGCTTTTTGGACGGGAACAGGAACGCGCGGAGATTTCGCCTCTTCTGGCTTGGCATCGCCTGGTGACGCTGACCGGCCTCGGCGGCACGGGGAAAACGCGGCTGGCGGTAGCATCCGCGCGGGATGCCGCCCCGCTGTTCGGCAGCGCCCTGTTTTTCGTCCCGCTGGCCGACTTGAACGCCGCCCGGCACATTCCCGGCGCGATCTGCCGCACCCTGCGGCTCACGGAGACAGGCCAGAAGGTGCCGCTGGAACAGGCAGTGCAGGCGCTTTGCGAACTGCCCCGCGCTTTGCTTGTGCTGGACAACATGGAGCATCTGGCCGAAGAAGGAGCGGCAGTCGTGCTTGCCCTGCTGACACGGGTGCCGTCCCTGACCTGCCTGGTGACCTCGCGGCGGCGACTGGCGCTGCCCGGCGAGCGCGAATTTGCTGTCCCGGCCCTGCCTGTTCCATCCCTGCCTACCTCCCAGGACGAACCCGACTTGGAAACACTGGCCCAATGCGCCAGTGTCCAGCTCTTCGTGGACCGGACCCAGGCGATCCGGCCCGATTTCCAGCTCACGCGCCGCAATGCCCTTTCAGTCGCCGGCCTGTGCGCTGATCTGGAAGGCATTCCGCTGGCCCTCGAGCTGGCAGCGGCGCGGGCGCAGACTTTGACTCCCGCTCAGATACGCACTCACCTGCATCAGCGCTTTGAGATGCTGACAACCCGGCAAACGGACAAGGATGCCCGGCATCGGTCGCTTTGGGCCACCATCGCTTGGAGCGTAGACCTGCTGCCGCCGGAGCTGCGGCGCTTCTGGGCCTGCCTGTCCATCTTCCGTGGCGGTGGAACAACTGAAGCCGCGTCGGCGGTGACCGGCGACCCAAAGGCTCTGGAGCGCTGGACACAGCTCCGGGAGCGATCGCTGGTGCTGGCCGAAGACGGGGCAGCGGAAATGCGCTTCCGGCTGCTCGAATCGCTGCGTGCCTTTGGCTGGGAACAGATGGACAGCGAAGAGCGCGAAACCGCCAGCCGACGTCACGCGCACTTTTTTCTTTCTCTGGCTCAGGCTTCGGAGCCGAAGCTGCGCGGCGCGGAGCAGGAAACGTGCCTGGCCCAACTGGAAGAAGATCACGACAACTTTCGGGCCGCGCTGGACTGGGCAGAGGCGCATGACCCGGAGCTATCGCTGCGGCTGGCCTCGGCTCTTTCCTTTTTCTGGTCCATTCGGGGGTATTTACGCGAAGGACGGGAGCGTCTGGAACACGCCTTGAGCGGCGCGGGCCAAGTGGACCCTGTCGTGCGCTCAAAAGCGCTGCATTCATTGGGGGTGCTGGCTTACTGGCAGTCCGACTATCCTGCCGCCGGCGCCTGCTACGCCGAAGCGCTGGCTTTACGGCGCGTATCCGGCGAAAGAACCGATCTGCTGAAAACTTTGCAAAATCTCGCGGCCATTCATGCGTACCAGGGCGACAACGACGGCGCAAAAGCCCTGTACGAAGAAAGCTTGGAAGTCTGCCGGCAGGAAAGCGGCGGCGTCCTTGCCATGCCCGCGCTGCTGGGTCTGGCGATTATCGCGCAGTGGCAGGGGGAGCGGGAGCAGGCGCGGCATTATTACGAAGAAACGCTGCGGATCGTGCAGGCTTCCGGCGACCGGCGCAGCGAAGCGACGGTGTTATTCAATCTGGGTGAACTGATGCGCGGACAGGGGGAGGCGTCTGCCGCCGCCCTCCATGAGCAAAGTCTCGCCCTGGCGCGTGCGCTGGGAGACCGGACTGGGATGGCCCGCGCTCTGATCAGCCTGGGTTATCTCGCCGCGGCGCAGCATTTTTCAGAAAAGGCCCGCTCCCTGCTGGAAGAAGCTCTTGCGCTCTGCCGGGAGATCGGGGATCCCGACGGCATCGCCAATACGCTGGTAGGTTTTGGGGACATTGCCTGCGCGGAACAGGATTGGTCGGCGGCCCAGACAGCGTATGCTGAAAGCCTGACAATCCAGCAGGGGCTGGGTGATGAGCGCCTGATCACCGGAAGCCTGCACCGGCTCGGCATCCTGGCCGTGCGTCAGGGCCAGCCGACGCGGGGAGCGCATTTGCTGGCGGCGGCCCAGGCACGGCGGGAGTACAGCCTTCACCAATTGTCGCCGCTCGCACAGGCGGAATGGGAGACAACCCTGCTTGCCCTCCAAGCCGCGCTTTTGCCGACCGATCTCGACGCCGCTTTTGCCGCAGGCCGCACCCTCCCTGCCGAGGCCACGATTGCTCTTGCCCTGACGCCCACACCCTCGCCGAAACACAAAAAGAAGCCTCGGTAATTTTGCCGGTTTAGAGGAAGAAAGCCGATTTTTGCCCTAAAATCGGCTTTTCAACCCTGTATGGCGATTTCCCTTACAAAACCATTTTACGTTCTCTTCACGCCTGCATGGTAGGATAGCCGCAGTCACCGCCCTTCCCGGCGGGTCCGCTTCTGAGGCGCTAGGGTCTCAAGCTACCAGCAAAGGAGAAACTCATGCTCACAGTTCGCCATTGCGGCCTCGGTCTGGCCGCCCTTCTTTCTCTCGCCGCCGTTCGTCCCGCATCGGCCCAAACCATGACCAACCCCAGCTTTGAGGATACCCCAGCCGCAGAATACGGTGCCATTGAAGGGTGGACTGCCACCGGTGGCGGCACTATTGGTGGTGGAAGCAACGGGGTCGGCCTCGACAACAGCAGTGGCCCGTTCGCCAACAACGGCATCATTCCTGACGGCAGCCAGGTTGCCTTCCTCCAGACTGATGGGTCGGCGCCGACAACGCTGGCCCAGACAATCACCGGCTTGACGGCCGGCGACCAGTATGTGATTTCCTTCTACGACAACAGCCGGGACTATGGAAATAATCCCATTCTCGACGTCAGCTTCGGCGGCCTAGCCCTTGCCCCTTCGCAGAGCATCGCGCCTGTTGGCGACGCCAATCCCTACAACTTCATCACCGGCAACGCCTACACGGCTGCGGGAACGTCTGCGGACCTTGTCTTTGCCGTCTCCATTCCCCAGGGCGGCGATGCCACTGCGCTGATTGACGATGTCACCATCAAAGATATCACGGCTCCCGCCGCCGTGCCGGAAGCCTCGACAACAGTGTCTTTGGGATTGCTGCTGGCGCTCGGCCTGGGCGGAACGGCTGTCAGCGCCCACCGCCGAAAGACTAAGACAATCACCTAAATCTTCAGTCTTCGAAAACAAAATAGCCGCGCGCCGGTGGCGCGAGGCTATTTTGCTTATCGAGCTTGCTTGTGAATGCTTTCCGCCAGAATTGCGACACCGTAAGCGTCCAGTGTCAGTTCTGACGCGACGCTTTTGTCCGTCAGATGGTCATGGTAGGTTCTGCTGCCAAGCGGGAGAGTCACAGCAGTTTTGTTGTGGTTTAAGACATAAATCAGCGTGTGTCCGTCGGGGCTGGTTCGCTGTGTGACCTCCACATTCTTGGGCATTAGTTCAGGAAGCGGGAGGGCTGCGCCCGCTTCGGCGGCGACTGCTCCAAGCAGTTTTCGCAGACCGTCTTCTTCAATCACGGTGGCGACATAATAGGCTCGCCCCGCGCCGAGAGGATTGACGGTGACCGCCGGCTCTCCGGCATAGAAGTCATGCACGTAAGTCGCCACGACCTGGGTTTGGCCTTCGGGATGAACGCGCTCGAAGAACAGGCGGCACTCGGCAAGCAGCCCGGCTTCTATCCCGCCTGCGAACTGGATTTGGTTGCTTTCGGTCGGCGGGAGCGCATCAATTTCTTCCACCCAAACCCCAGCAATATCGCGCAGGGGTCCGGGATACCCTTCTGTAAACACCAAGTCCGTTTCGTCGGCGATGCCGCTGAAGTAGCTGACGACAAGTGTGCCGCCGTTCTCGACGAACGCACGCAGACGCTCGGCCATTCCCGACTTGACCATGTACAGCACCGGGGCGACAACCAGCTTATAGCCCGACAAATCCGCATCGAACGCCACGACATCGGCGGCATGACCGGCCTCATGCAGCGCTTTGTAGAACCGCTGCACCTGCGGCACATATTTCATGTCCACGCCGGGACCGCTGCAATAGTCAACCGCCCACCAGTTCTCCCAGTCGAACAGCAGCGCGGCATCCGACTGAACGCGGCCGCCTACTGTCGTCGTTCCAAGCGCCTCCAGCTCCGCGCCGAGTGCGGCGATCTCTTGGAAGACCCGCGCATCCGCACGCCCGGCATGTTCGACAATCGCCCCATGCAGCTTTTCAATGCCGCCGCGCCCGCGCCGCCACTGAAAGTACATCACCGCATCCGCGCCGTGCGCCATTGCTTGATAAGACCACAGCCGGGCGATACCGGGGCGCTTGAGCGAGTTATAGGCCTGCCAATTTTGCTGGGACGGCGTCTGCTCCATCAGCATCCACGGCTGGCCGTCTTTCAGCCCCCGCATGAGAGAATGCGAGAACGCAATCTCTGCCGGCGCTGCGCCCCACGCCGGGTACGAATCCCAGGAAACAAGGTCCATTTCCGCTGCCCATTTCCGGTAGTCAAGCGGCTTAAACGCGCCCATCAAATTGGTTGTAATCGGAACATCGCTGCTGTGAGCGCGGATCGCATCGCGCTCGGCGACAAAGCAGTTCAAGAGGCTCTGGGACTGGAAGCGGTCGTAGTCAATCAGAAGCGCTGGTAGAGATCGCTCGCCCAGAAAGGTCGGCGGCTCAATCAGCTCCCAGTCGCCGTAGGTATGACCCCAAAATGCGGAATACCAGCGCTCGTTGAGGCTGTCGAGGCTGCCGTACCGCGCCTTCAGCCAGAGACGGAACGCCGCCGCGCATTGCCCGCAGAAGCACGTCCCTGAATACTCATTGCCGACATGCCAGACCAGAAGCCCCGGATGGCCGACATAGCGCTCCGCCATCTTGCCCGCAAGCGCGGCGGACAGCCGCCGGAAATTGGGCGAGTTCGGGCAGAACGAGTGCCGGTTCCCATGAGAGAGCCGCCGGCCGCTGCTGTCCACCCGCAGAATATCGGGATATTTGCGGTCCATCCAGGCGGGAACGGACGCAGTGGCGGTCGCCAGGCAAAGGCTGACCCCGCCGTCATGCAGTTTGGCGAGTATCTGGTCCAGCCATTCAAACGTATAAACGCCTTCTTCCGGTTCTAAATGAGTCCACCCAAACACCGGCAGCGTCGCAATGTTGACATGCGCGAGCTGCATCAGCCGGACATCATCGTCCCAGACCGCCTCCGGCCACTGCTCAGGATTGTAGTCCGCGCCGTGATAAAGATGGGCGAATGAGAAGCGGAGTATGTTCATGGGTCAGCTCCCTGTTCCGGCGATCTTCGCGGGAGCGGCTTCTTGTCAGAACAGCCACAGCACCGTCTGCACTGTTTGGGGCAGTTCAAGCGTTACTTGTGGACGCTCTCGCCTTTGGCATCCTGGGCGGCCTCCATCAAGCAGAAAGCGCAAACGACCGGGTGTGAACAAGGTCCGTTTGGTTGACAGGGCGCACCTGTTCCGCACGAACAGTGGCGACAGCAGCCGTTGCTCCGCCAAATGTTACAAACTCCACTTCGTAGGCCTCGCCTTGAGCGTGGACAAGCACAACCGTTCCCACATCGCCAGCTTCTAAGCCTTCTTCGGGAAGATCAGCAGTTAAAACAATTCGCTCAAACTCGGCAATCATGCAGCGCTCCATTCTCTGCTAAATCGGGTGCGCTGTGATAAGTGGCGGCGCTTCCCCGTTCTCGGTTGCCTCTAAAGTCTCTACAATCCAAACCGTGCGGACACTTGGACGGCGTCCGTCCGGGCAGTCCAGCTCACCGTCTATGCTGTAACGAGTTCCCCAAATAGAAGCCACCGCTCTTGCAACGGGATAAGCGGTCCCATGCGCTTGCAAGGCCTCCGCTAAGACTTCCCACTCCTGCCGCCGGAAGCCAAACCGTGCAAAGAAGTCTGCTTTGCTGCGTCCGTCCGGGTGATCGGGCGACAGCAGGTATTCAGTCACCTTGCTTCTCTCAACAACAGCCTGTTCGGCATTCGGCAGCAGCATCCATGCCTCTTCCTAGCGCAACACTACTTGTGGACGCTTTCGCCTTTGACGTCCTGGGCGGCTTCCATGATGGCCTCGGAGAGGGTTGGGTGGGCGTGGATGGTGTGCATCAGCTCGTCAATCGTGGACTCTAACTTGATCGAGACGCAGGCTTCGTGGATCAGATCGGTCGCGTGGGGGCCGACAATGTGGACGCCCAAAATCTCGCCGTATTTGGCGTCGGTGACGATTTTCACTAATCCGACGTTCTCGTTAATCGCCATGGCCTTGCCGAGAGACTTAAACGTGAACTTGCCGACTTTGACATCGTAGCCGGCGTCTTTCGCCTGCTGCTCGTTTAACCCCGTCCAGGCCATCTCAGGCTCGGTGTAGACGCAGTACGGGACGGCGGTGTAGTCCATCTTGACTGTGTGGCCGAGCGCGTTTTCCGCCGCGACTTCGCCTTCACGGGTAGCGACATGGGCCAGCCCCCCGCCGGCGGCATCGCCGATGGCGTAGATGTGCGGCACGTTGGTCCGCATATATTCATCTACAATCAGCTTGCGGTCAAACGCAACGCCCGCCGCTTCCAGCCCTAAGCCGTCGGTGTAAGCACGGCGTCCGACGCCAATCAGCAGCTTGTCGAACTCGATCTCGCCGTCGCCTTTTTCGGTGACATATTTCAGCTTCCTGCCGGGAACATCAATCGCAACGACTTTTGTGCCGGTCATAATCTTGACGCCGGCTTTGGTCAGCAGCTTTGCCAGCTCATTGGTCAGATCAGGATCGGCGGCGGGGACAATGTTCGGCAGCAGCTCAATCAGTGTGACATCTGCGCCCAGCCCGCGGTAAGTGTAAGCAAATTCGGTGCCGACTGCGCCGGAGCCAAGCACGACCAGCTTTTTCGGAACTTCCAGCGCCGAGACCGCTTCATTGGAGGTCCAAAGCGTCGTCGTGCCAAGCGTCCCCGCCGCTTTGCGGTTCTTGACTTCTCTATTATCTACGAAGACATCAGCATCGGCGCTGTCCGCGCCGATCATCTGAATGGACGGGTGCAGCTTGGCAACCACGCTGCCGGTCGCCAAGATAATAGACGCCGCCGTGACACGCTCAGTTTTGCCGTCTTCGGTCGCCGCTTCCACCGTATGCGGGTCAATCAGCTTGCCTTTGCCTTTAATAAACCGCACGACGTTCTTCTTAAACAGGAACTCGACGCCGCCTACTAAAGTTTTAACGACTTTGTCTTTGCGGGCCATCAAGGCGTTCATGTCAAAGCCGATCTCGCCGCCGATGGTCAGCCCAAAGTCAGCAAAGTGCTTGGCCTGCTCTAAGGCCGCTACCGAGCCGATCATAGTTTTAGTCGGAATGCAGCCCCAGTTGAGGCACGTCCCGCCGGCATTGTCAAAGTCAATGCAGACCACGCTTGCGCCCATCTTGGCCGCATGAATAGCCGCCGGATAGCCGCCCGGCCCACCGCCGATGACCACCAAATCTACATCATATCCACTGCTTGAACCGTTAGACTGCGCCATAAATCTTATCTTTCTGGTAACTGTTTCTTTTCGCGTGGCTCGTTCGCACTGCAACGCGCCCGCCGCCCTGCTTCGCTGCCCACTTGATCCACTTCTGCATCGGCTCGCTTGTTTTCAGCGCGTCTATCGTGCTGTACACGCGCTCTAATTCCACCAGCGTAAACAGCGCGTGTATCTGCCGGTGGCAATCCGCGCAAATCTCCACCGTCACTTCTCCGTCCCGCGACTTCGGCACCAAATGGTGCTTGCTGGGCTTCAGAAAGTCCCCCACCCGCTCGCACAGAGGACAGTGCAACGCTTCGCCGGAACGCTTTTCGGTGTGTCTTGCCATGCTCTTAGAACACGGGAACGAGGCGAAAAGTGCCTGGACACAAGATGGGCGAACACAAGATGGGCGAACACAAGATGGGCGAACACAAGGTTCGCGCCCTACGCGATGGATTGAACCTGTAGGGGCGAACCTTGTGTTCGCCCTCTTTATTTGTGTTCGCCCTCTTTATTTGTGTTCGCCCGTCTCATCAATGCCGACGTAAATCATTTGCACTCATATTTGTGATGCCCTGGGCGGGATTCGAACCCGCACGGGGTTGCCCCCGGAGGATTTTACTTACCACTACCGCTTTCGCGGCCTGCCTTGCGTGAAGCACTATGCTTCTGCAAAGCCGTTCGTGGTCTGGACTGTCTCTTCGCCATGCCGAATGTGCCAAAACAGTTCGTTTTGACAAAAACAGTTTAGGCGGCTCCTGTACAGTCTCTACACACTTTCCGCTGCTGTAATGCAGCGGGTTGGTTCGGGATTGTCATGCCAGCGCGTATTGTCTGGTTTAGAGTTCCCCGAATTAGGGAGCTGCTACAATTGGGTTTCCCCGATTGCGACCCATATCTAAGTCCGCTGTGTCTGCCATTCCACCACCAGGGCATCCTCACCGGAAAGTATAGCACACGGCGGGAAAAGAAGTCAAACCGAAAAGAACCGTGAGTATGAAACTCACGGCAGCAGAGAGCTGACGCCCTTCGGGCTGCCGGACATCTTCTCTTTGTTGTCTTCAACATCTTCTCGCCCGAAGGGCGGCTGAACTTTCCTGCCGTGGGTTTCATACCCACGGCCCTAGCAGGAAACCCACCCCATTTCCGCGAACAACGGGCTATGTTCAAGAAAAAGCCGCGAGAACTCACAGTCGAAGACGCGCCGGACAGCATTGCGCCCTGGGAAATGCTGGAAGAAGCGGACAATGCCGCGCAGACCGCTCGTTTGGAAGCCCGGTTTCCAGGCCGGGGCTTTGTCGCGTTTGCGAGGCGCTTAGACAAAGATGCCGTCGCCTGCTTTGACAAAGGACCAGACGGCACGGGAAAAGCCGTCTTGGTCTGGGAAAACATAGACGCGCCCGAACAAACCGCCGAGCGCCGCTTCCCCGGCTTCGTCGCCTGGTTCGACGCCGCGCTGGCGGAGAGCCAGGAAGTGCCGGGGGTGTAGAAACCTCCGGCTAAGAAGCGCCCTTCGGGCGAAGATTTAGCGTATATTTGCCGGATGCTCTGTGTCCGAAGGACATTTTCCTGCCGGGGTTTTCACATCCCCGGCTCATCTACGCCCATATTCGTCGTCCGCGCTTTTGTTGCCACCGACTGCTGGCCCACGCAACGCACAGAGCCGCGAGGCTTTCTCCCATGAACCACAAAAAGGAGCGCACTTCTTCAAATCTATGCCAAAAGTGGTTCATATGGCAGGATGCATCTATGCACAACATCAAGTAGCCGATTGCCCCTAATGCTGTTCCAGCAATAGCTCGCTTTGAGAAGAAAACACCACTTGTTAATCCTGCTACTATGGGATACGCAAGGTTGGAGCCAAACAACAGCCATTTTACGACTGCCCAATCTGCTTGATCCACTGAACCAATAGGCTCTAGCGGCCTGATGATAAACGTGATAAACAAATATGGCGCTAGAACTAGTGCCGCCGAAGTGCAGGCTGCCGCGCCCCAAAAGCTGCGCCGGTCCTGTGCCAGACCGCGCCGCCATGACCAAACGATATTCTCCCCTAAGTTTCTTGGAGTCCCGAACTGCGCGACGGCGTTCTGCACGGCCTCCTCTTCCGACTGCCCTCCCTCGCGGCTAACGAAGACAGCATTCTCTAAATGCACCCGCATCTCGCGAAGTTCTTCATTGCGCTGCTTGGCGGGCAGAGCGCTCAAATGCGTGGCAACTTCCGACAAGTAATCTTCAAGCAGGCTGTGCATTGGACGGTTCCTCTTTTCAGTTTGTCATTACGCCGAAGAGCGCTTTGACCAGGCGCGGCCCGCAAATGCCGTTGGAAGCAGGAACAGCGCGGACGGGAGCAGATTGTACAGAGCAGATTGAGCGTAGTTTTGCACGACCGCGAGTTCATTAGCAGGAAGCGACCCGGTGACAAGCAGCATATTTGCATTATATTGAACGAAATGCAGCAGGAAAAACGCAGCGGACGCGGCCATCAGCACGGCGACAATGACGGCCGGAGAACGCTGTAGTCGCCGGCCAACGTATAAGCCGATGAGCATCTGCCAGAGGATATTTAGAGGCAGTGGAATGACGTGAATGATAAGCGTATTCGGCGAAACAATATGATCTGGCATGAGCAGGCGGATTACAGTTCCGGGCAGCGGGATTAAAAACCCGGCCAGCAGGGTCATTCCAAGAGCGCTTGAGGAGGCGAGACGCAGGCGTCCGCGCCACCAAGTGCGGGCAATCTGGCGGCCCACGACTTGTGGAGGGCCGAAACGCTCAAGCACCGCTTGGACGTCGGCGTCCGTCTGTGAAGCTTTCAGGGCGGTGAGATGCTGACGCAGCTCGCGCACTTCTTCGTCACGCTGCTTTTTCGGCAGTGCCCAGAGGCAGGAATTGACTGTGTTTAGATAGGTTTCAAGCAGGCTGTGCATGGCCGAGTCCTCCTAAGTTGAGTTTGCCTAAGACCGTGGTGAGGGTTTCGGCATAATCGCGCACGGCTTGGGTGCGCTTAATGGCTTCTTTGCGGCCCGCCTCGGTCAGCGTGTAGACTTTGCGGTCTGCGCCTTTGGGCTGGGCTTCCCAATTTCCCACTATCAAGCCGTCCTGTTCCAGCACGCGCAGGGCGGGGTAGAGCGTCCCTTCCTTCATGTGCAGAGCGCCTTCGCTTAACTGCTCGACAGCGCGGGCAATGGCGTAGCCGTGCAAGGGGGTTTGACTGAGAACGGCTAAAATTAGTGCGGGCAGATCGCCGCTGGCAAGCTCACGTCTGACAATCTCACGCTGCATTGGCTTGTTGCCTCCTGTTTCTATGTACTTATCATACTAAGATTTCAGAGGTATGTCAAGTGTCACGCTTTAGTTTTTGAGAATGTGACCGATTTTACAGACGGTGCTTGGGGGCGTTGGTAAACTGACACTTGACAACTGAATTGGATTGCGTTAGAATGGTGGTGCGGCTTTCTTCTGTACCTTCGCCGCAATTGTCCCTGCTCCATTTTTTGTTGTCTTTGGCTCCTGCACGACCCAGACGGCGCTTGTGCCGCCGGTTTTTAGTCTGCTCGACACTGTCGCTTAAACGACAAAGGAGACGTCAAATGTCCACCCCCGATGAGGAGCGCCGCGCCCATTCCTACGACCTGCGCGTCCAGGCCGCCGCCTTCTACAACGACCTGCCTCAGCCCGACCACCTGACCAACGGCGACGATCAGCGCTTTGCCGGTCAGGGCTTTTTCGCTTCCTTCACCAAAGGGCTGCCCCATCATGGCCCCCTCGGCGAAGTCGATAAGCCGGCGTACTGCGACCTGCTCGAAGCCCTCGAAACCGGCGACCCAGCCGCGTTTGCCGCGCTGCCCCAGGGCATTGCCGACGTCCTGAAGCGCCGCCCGTTCACCAACCCCCAGGCCGGCCTCGCCTATGACCTGGAAGGCATTGACAGTCATTTGCTGTCCATTCCGCCGCCGTACCAGTTTTCCCATGCCGGCTCCATCGGCGAGATCGCCGAAAACTACTGGCTGGCGCTTTGCCGCGATGTCCCGTTCAGCGCCTACGGCACCGGGGCCGGGGCCGACGACGCCGGGGGCGGAGCCAGCCTGACCCAAATGGCTGCCGACGACTTGTCGAAGTACGCCGTCTTTGACGGCCCCAAAGCAGGAGGCGCAGTGACGGTCGACACGCTGTTCCGGGGGCTGACCGAGGGCGATGTCACCGGCCCGTACCTGTCGCAGTTTCTGCTGCTGGACGTGCCTTATGGGTCGGAGCGGTTCGAGCAGAAGATCGCCTTCGGCCTGCCCGGATTTGAGGCAATGCCGGGAAAGGACTACATGACCGCCCCGCACGACTGGCTGGAAGTGCAGCGCGGGGTCAAGCCGACCGCGACGCCGACCTTTACGGTGGGAGCGCCCAAATACCTGTACCGGGGGCGGGACATGACCCAGTATGTGCATATTGACGAGCTGTTCCAGGCTTACCTCAATGCCTGCCTCCTGCTGATCAGCCCGAACAACCGGGGCGGTTTGAATGCCCCGCTGAACCCCGGCAACCCCTACCCCGGCTCCAATCAAGAGGGCTTCGGCACGCTCGGCGAGCCGAACTTCAAGGTAATGGTCGCCGAAGTCGCTACCCGCGCCCTCAAAGCCATCTGGTTCCAGAAATGGTTTGTCCACCGCCGCGCCCGCCCGGAGACCTATGCCGGACGCATCCATCACCACATGGTCGGCACGGCGGGCGCGGAAAAGTATCCGTTCCATGCTGGGGAGTACATCAAGCTCCAGGCCACAGTGCTGCCCCGAGTCAAAGCGCACAACGCGGCCATCAACGCCGCCGCCGCGCCGCCGTTTGCCGGCGACAGCTACCTGCTGCCGATGGCCTTTCCCGAAGGCTCGCCCATCCATCCGTCCTACGGCGCCGGCCATGCCACCGTCGCCGGAGCCTGCGTCACGGTGCTGAAAGCCTTGTTCGACACCGACACGCCGATTGCACCGCTGATTGCCGCCGCGCAGAAAGCAGGCGGCGGAACCTGGGCGGTCAAGCAGCCCGGCGTTGGTGGGACGGGGCTGGACGATTACGCCGGCAACGCTGGCCAAATGACGGTCGGCAGTGAGCTGGATAAGCTCTCCGCCAACATCGGTATCGCCCGCAACTTCGCCGGAGTCCACTGGCGCTCCGATTACAGCGCGTCCCTGCACCTCGGCGAGCAGGTCGCCCTGCATTTCCTGCGCGAAACCGCCATGACCTACAACGAGGACGCTTCCTTCACGTTCAAGCGCTTTGACGGAACCCGCATCACCGTGACCAAAACTCAGGTCACCGAGATGTAGACCAATACACAAGAAAGCCGCCGGACCCAGTCCGGCGGCTTTTGCTGATAAAGTCGGTTACGGCCGGCTCCAATCTTGCCAGGCAATGCCGGGGATGGAGGAGAAGTCTTTGCCATTGCAGGTGATGACTGTCAAGCCAATACTGATTGCGCTCGCAGCTATCCGGCAATCGTTTGGGCCGATGCGCCTTTGTTGAGCAGACCAGGAAAGATACAACTTTTCCGCTGCATCCGTATAAGACAATATCGGGAAAACTGACAGTACGCCCATGAGCTTCGTCAAAAACTCGCTTTCTCTTCCAAAAGATTTTCTTTTTGAGCGCAGGGTATTGATGTGACTAATCTGCTTCCGACCAATTCTTCAAGAACTATTGTGCAGACCCAGAGTTCATCCGGGTTTTGTGCCTGGACACGCTTGACAATACTCGGATGTCCTCTCACTAATCCATTAACTGTGTCGGAATCCAGTGAATACACATCTTACTCCAATTCGCTTGCCTCGATCTCCCGCCGCCGATCCTCACGAAGCCGTTCCATTAAAGCTTCCATCAATGGTTCATCCTTGAAAATGCCGAAAATCTTGCCCAGTCTATTCTCAGTATCTGTCCGCATAAACTGGTTCCATTGAACATCATTGGCAAAGCTCTCAGCGGCAGAAGGGGAAGGGGCGGTTTTTTTCGCCGTCGCCGGCTTGCCGAGGCGCAAATCGACTTCTTCCAATTTAACTTCGGTAAGGTTATGCTGTTTTGGGGTCGTTTGTTTAAGAGTAGATGCCATATATAGTCTCCTGAGTTTATTCTACCACAATGCTTCAAGAAGTAACAAAGCCGCCGGACCCAGTCCGGCGGCTTTGTTTGCGCGTGTTTAGGAAGCCAATTTGCCGGCTTGGTCGGTTTTTTCCCAGCCAAACTCGGCGTGGCCGAAGTGGCCGTTTTTGGCGGTTTGGGAGTAAATGGGGCGGGTCAGGTCCAAAAGCTGGATGATGCCGCGCGGGGTTAAATCAAAGTTCGACCGGACGCGGCGGCTGATTTCGTCTTCGGGAATGGCATTCGTGCCGAAGGTGTCCACGAAGACCGACACCGGCTCGGCGACGCCGATGGCGTAGGCCAATTGGATCTCTACTTTTGTTGCCAATCCTGCCGCGACGATGTTTTTGGCGATGAAGCGGGCGGCATAGGCCGCCGAGCGGTCTACTTTTGACGGGTCTTTGCCGGAAAACGCGCCGCCGCCATGCCGGGCATAGCCGCCGTAGGTGTCCACGATGATCTTGCGGCCTGTCACTCCCGTATCGGCCTGCGGGCCGCCGATAATGAATATGCCCGTGGGGTTGACATGGTAGGTGATGTTGTGGGTGACGTACTGGTCGTACTGGGCTAAAACAGGCTGGATGACGTGCTGCTGAACCAGCGCCTGGACATCGGTCTGCGTCAGCTCCGGGTCATGCTGGGCGGACAGCACAATGGTATCAATGGACACGGGCTTGTCGGTGGCGGGGTCGTAGGCAATTGTTACTTGAGACTTGGCGTCAGGGCGCAGCCCCAAAGTGCTGGCTTTGCGGACTGCAGTGTAGCGGGCCATCAGGGCGTGGGCGATGGTGACGGGCAGAGGCATCAGCTCAGGGGTTTCATTGACGGCAAAACCGAACATCATGCCCTGGTCGCCTGCGCCCTGGGCCTTGTCGCCTTTTGCGCCGGCATCCACGCCGACGGCGATGTCCGGGGACTGCTTTTGCAGCGCAACCAAGACGCCCGTGGTGTTGCCGTCAAAGCCGTAGTCGGTCTTGGTGTAGCCGACTTCGTTGATGGCCTGACGCACCACGTCGCTGATCTCAACATAGCCGTTGGTGGTCACTTCGCCGGCAATGACCGCGAGGCCGCGTGTCAGCAGGGTTTCGACGGCGACTCGGCTTTTGACATCCTGGCGCAGCAGCTCGTCTAAGATGGCGTCGCTGATCTGGTCGGCCAGCTTGTCGGGATGTCCTTCGGAGACGGATTCGGACGTAAACAATTTCGTTTCGGGCATGGGTGTTGCTTCCTTTAAGCGTCTAGGATAGCAAGCGGCGGCGTGGGTTATCAAGAAAAGTTAAAAAAGCGGGAGCGGGGTTTAAGGTTCGCTGAGGCTTCTTATCTTGCCCAGCCGTTTTCTGAAAAACGCCGGGCCGGATTTAGCACCTGCCCAGTCTAACTAAGAAGTTAAGCTGGGTGGTTGTTGTGGTTTCATCGGGCCGTATCCCTCCACCACTCTTGATAAGATCGTCGTGCTACGCTATGGATTCATTCGGTTATGAATTTATTGGCGTTATCATAGCACGGCGCAGCGGCGTTTGTCAAGGGAAGCCCCCTAGCCCCCAATAATGGGGGAACCGGACGTTAAGACAGGAGCCATTCTCCTCGGATTCTCCCATCATTGGGGGCTAGGGGGGCTTTGCACGAGGCGGCAGCCGAAGAGGCCGCCGGCCATCGCGCCGGGTTTGGCTTGGAAGCGCACAGTGACTTGCGTTTTGCCGGCGGTTAGGGCCGCGGCAATTGGGTAGACAGCATCGAAATATCGGCCCGGCGCACTGCCGTTCAGCGTCTCAGAAGCGATTTTCGTGCCGTCGACGAGAATGTCAAAGACGCGGTTTCCGGTATCGGAACCCCAGTGGGTGCAGATCAAATCCAGAGGCGTATTCGGCAGGGATTTTAAGACAAACGAGAATTTGCCGCCGCCTGACGCATCGCGCCAGCGGCCGTTGCCGTTTGGCCCATCGCCGGAGCTTGATTGCTCGCCGTGAAGCTGATGGTCGCGTTCCGACTGCTCTTCGCCGGGGTGCAGTTCGTCCACGGTGCGGGCGTCAAGCTGACGCTGTTTTTCCTCTTCTGCCTGATACTCGGCCTCATGTTTTGCCCAGGCGTCGGGCGTGAACGTGTCCCAGTAGACCGTGTAGCGGCTGAAATAAGTGGAGTAAAACGGTTTCAGCGTTACCTCGGCGGGCCGGCCCACGCCGACAGTCTGAAATGTCAGCGGCTGCCCAATCACGGGCTTGAGCCATGCGTCAAGTGGTTGATGCTCGGTCACGAAAACGGGAGCAGATGAATTAGACGCATGAGAGTAGGCATTCTGGTCACCATCAGCGTAGGGCATCGGCGGCGCGAGGCCGTCCGTGCCAAGCTGCCCGGCCAGCACGAGCGGGCCGTATAAAATCGCGATGCGCTGGGGATTGTCCGGCATGGCCTCAGAATGCAGGTGCATCGGCAGGACAATGTCTACCGTGTCGCCGTCGTGCCAAAGTCCCGGCAAGGAGAGATACGCTCCATGTGACGCGGCGATTTTGTGGACACGGCCATTGACCGCGACCGTCATGTTCTTCGTCCACGCCGGGCATCGGATTTGGAGCGTGGCTTGGACAGGCCGGGCGCAGGAGAGCGTCAGGCGCGACGTGTTTTGCTCCGGGAACTGCGTGTGCTGGGTCACGGTCAGCCCTTTGGCGTGCCATTTCAAGACCGACGGAATAAACAAGTTGACGTAGAGCGTGTCGCCGCTGTGGAAATAAATGCTGTCGCCATACTTGACATGGTTCTCTAAACCGGTGCCGACGCAGCACCAGAACGAGTTTTCGGGGCTGCTGTATGTCTTGAAATGGCCGGGGTGCAGCGACACATAGTAGGTCATCATGCCGCGCATGGGGTCCTGTGACGCCAGAATGTGATTGTAAAGCGCCCGCTCGTAGAAGTCGGCATATTTTGGTGAAGCCGTCCATTGAAATAAATGCCGGGTCAGCTTCAGCATGTTGTAGGTATTGCACGTCTCCGCCGTGGTCGTGCTGAGATAGGCACTCAGTATGTCCGGCGCGGCGAAATGCTCACCGTCGGTGTTGGCCCCAATCGCATACGAGCGGTGCTGCGCCACCTGCTGCCAGAAGAACTCGGCGGCAATTCGGTCCTTCGGCTCTCCCGTCAGCTCGTACAGACGCGCCAAACCAATCAGCTTCGGGATTTGGGTGTTCCCGTGCAGCCCGGTCAAGTCATCTTCCTGCCGGGTCAGCGGGTCTAAAACAGCCTTGTGATAGAACCGGCGCGACACGGCCAGATATTTCGGCTCGCCTGTCAGCGCATAAACATCGGCCAGAACTTCGTTCATGCCGCCATGCTCCTGCGCCAGCATTGTCTGCCATTGATCATCGCCAAGGGCGTGCGTCGTGGCGATAACCCAGTCACTCAGACCTATCAGCACGGTCTTTGACTCGGTATTTCCCGTGTAAATGTGTGCGTCGCGCAGGCCCGCCAGCAGCTTGTGCAGCGTGTACCAGGGAACCCAGCCGGTTTGGAGCGCGTCGGCCCGGCCTGCCGCAATCCCGGCAAACAGCGCCTTGCCGTTTGGGATGGCGGCCACATAGCCGTTTCCGTTCTTTGTCTGGCAGACGGCAAGCTCGGCGACAATGTATGCCACACGCGACTTTAACTGCGGGTCATCGGTCGCCCGGCAGTTCATTGAGATGGCCGACAGGTAATGCCCCAGCGTATGCCCGGCCACTCCGCTGTTTTCCCAGCCGCCATAGGCAGGCGCTTTGGCGGGCAGCCCGGCCTCGGTGCGGAAGCCGTGCAGCAGGCGGTCCGGCGCAAGCGCCAACAGGTACGCCGTGCCGCGGTCGCGTGCTTCTTGAAACGGGCCTGGCAGCAGGCGCACGTCGGCCAAATCAAACGGCTGTACGCGGCCCGGCGCTTGCGGTGTCACCACCCAGGGGGACGGCGCGGGCGCAGGCAGGGCGGCCTGCGCGGGCGTGTCCGGCAGGAGGCTGTAAACTATCGCCCCGCCCGCAGCGGCGGCGCTTGTTTTCAGAAAATCACGGCGTTTCATCTTGGCCTCCTACATTAACGCCCGTGGGTATGAAACCCACGGCTTGTTCGGGTATGATAGCGGCACGCCTCAAAGGAGCCATCCATGCACTTCGCACCGCGCCGCGCCCGTAGAAGTTTTCCCTCTAGTCTTGCTTTGATTTCTTCAGCACTGCTTCTTTTTCCTGCTTTTTCTCCTTCAGGGCAGGCGCAGGCCGCACTGAAAATCGGCTCATTCGATGCGGCGACTGCCGAGCCGCCGGTGCCGCGCCCGTCTGTTCAGCCTGTCGCTGTTCCATTGTTCCACGACTTCACGTTTACCGATTTCTCGCCCCACTCGTTTTCTTACGCGCCTCCCTTCGGTCAATCGCGCCGCTGGGCAAAAATCGTGCTGGTGGCGGACTTCTTTGTGACAGCCGGGCGGCAGTATGACCGGACCGGGGAGATGTCAATCGGCCACACGAACGTCTACTTCGGCACGACTGCCGAGCCGTCGGACAAAGCCGGGCCGGCATGGCATGTGGAGCGGGACGTCACCGAGGACGCCGCTCTTTTCAAAATAGCTCAAGCGGGCCAAATCCAGATCGGGAACACTGTCAACGCGACCTATACCGGTGTCATTCACGGCACGGCGTCGCTTTTGTTTTATCCACTTGGACAGCATGAAGCGCCGCCAAACGTCCCGGATATGGTGCTGCCGCTGCCGCTCGGAAAGAACGGGTCCGCGTCCGTCAATAGCCCGACCGACACGCTGACGGAAACCTACACGTTCCCGACCAACACCGTGCGCGTCTATCTGGATTTGATGACCGAAAGCCAGGGCAGCGACGAGTTCTGGTATCTGAGCGTTCCTGATGCTCTCTCTAAGCCGCTCCAAAGCAGCGGCGGCACGGCGTTTCGTGAGGCGGAGATTACCGTAGACGGCCACCCCGCCGGGGCCGCGCCGATCTTTCCGTGGATTTACACCGGCGGCATTGACCCCGGCTGGTGGCGTCCCATTCCCGCCGTTCAAACGCTGGATTTTGCGCCCTACCGGGTGGATTTGACCCCGTTCGCGGGCGTCTTCAACAACGGCAAGCCTCATAAAATCGGCGTCCGTGTGGTCAACAACCAGAACTCTTTTCAAGTCGCCGGCATTCTGCGGGTATATCGTGATCCAAAGCTTCAAGTCGTGCGCGGCGGCTTGACACGAGACACGCTGACGGCCAGCCCAACTGCAATTACTTCCTACCAAGCAAATGCCGGCGGCGCTCCGACCACTCCGGTCTCAGTGACGTCCCACCGCAGCTTTACGATTGCCGGCTACGTGCTGACCTCTGCTGGCAAGGTGCAGACGCGCCTGACGCAGACGCTCGGCTTTTCCAATGTCCAATCATTTGATCTGCCTGCCGGACGGACATTGCCCCACCTTCTCCAGCTGTCCACCATGCTGTCCACAACCGAGACGCAGACGCCTAAATTTACTGAAGTCCGGCAGGACGAGCGGCGCTATCCACTGGCTTTCACGTCCACCCGCCGGGTCAATGCCGACGGCGGCGCGGCGCAAGCTTCCGCCGTGGAGCAGGGCTGCATTTCTGTCCAAAAGATCATCCGCAACGGCCGCGTCGTTTCCTTTCGCCGCGTGTCCGACATCGTTCATCCCTCCGACACCCGCACACTCGACGCCGCCGGCAAGCCTCATCCCCCCCGTACCCAGCACAGTTCGCAGACCTATACTTATGCCGATCTGCACGGCGGCTTCGCCCGCACCATTACCGCCGACAACGGCGTTCTGACCCATATCCAAGACAGCCGCCTGCCCGCCGCGAAGCCATAAAGCATCGCACTACAAATCCATCAAAAGCCCGCCTGCGTGAAAGCAAAGGCGGGCGTTTCTGGAAGTTAGGGAAGACGGGCGAGGGACTTGCTGAGAATGCTGCGCGGGTCTGAGAAGGAGATAGCTGCGCGGGTCGCTCGCTTGAAGATACGAACGTAGAATGGCCTCAAACTTGGAGAACAACCGGGCAATATAGGATGTTTCTAAACCGCCTTCCGCACGGCTTAAAGCGGCGTAGCCAACGAGACTTGTCTCCTTAAGCGATCTCACAACAGCTTGACGCACCGCCGCGTAATCCTCGGCAATAACTAAAAGCCGCTGCACATGCCTTTCGCCAGGGTGAAAAATGTCTCTCGGCCCCACGGCTGCGGCCAGTCAATCCCCGACTCCGTCCGCACGCCCCACGCCAGCCCACGGTCTTTGCCGAGCGGCTTGTTGAGCAGCATGACCCGGAACAAGCTCGGCCAGGCATATAAGTCTACTCGCCCCTGCGCTTCCAGTACACCCCGCGCAATTGGTTCCAAAATCAGCCTCCCCTGCGCCGCCGCTTCCTGCGCCGTCCATCCCTGAACCTCGTTCGCCAGCAGCGCCACATCACGCTCCCAGTTGCCCCGGCTCCGCGCCATGCGTGTTTCTAGATTCGCCGCCTGTTCTTTGTTCAAAGTCTCAGTGTCATACGCTTATAGTACCGCAAAACCTGCTGCCCGCTCAGTCGTGGGCGTCACTTCTGGAACCGCTTGGCAGCCTGCTCCAATAGCTCGTAGATGCGCGGCCCATCGCCGCGTTTGCGGCCCCGCGCTTTGTCCAGCGGCGTGAGCCTCATCCAGCCTTCAATGGTTGGGTCAGCCCCGGCGAGGAGAAGCAGTTCCACCATGCCTAATGTGCCGTTTTCGGTAGCAATTCGGAGTGCCGTGTCGCCGATTTTGGGTTCGTTGTGCGCGTTGACATCCGCTCCGGCGTTAATGAGGCGACGCGCAATGGGGATGTTTTCCATTCCCACAGCGATCATCAGCGGCGTCCGGTCAGTTTCATCAAACCAGTTCAGCGCAGCGGCCCCATCGTATTCCAGCAGCAGATTGACCATCGGCAGGTTTGCATCTTCCACAGCGGCATGAAGTGAGGAAGAACTCGCGGCTTTTTCCGCCACAACTTGCGCCCCGGCGTCCAGAAAGAGCCGAGCAATCGTCAAGTCTCCGCCGCAGGCAGTCCAGTAGAGTACCGTCGTGCCGAAAAAGGCGCTGTTTAGTTCAGTGTTGGCATGATTGGGGTCTGCGCCCTGCGCCAGTGCCTGCCGAACCATCTCAGCATCTTTTTCCGCCACGGCGTCATCCAGGAACTCGTTCCAGTCCATTTGCTCGCTCTTAGCCTGCCTCCACCCCCAGCACTTCTACTAAGAAGGCCCAGCGGTCGGCGGCTTCTTCGATGATTTTGGCGGTGGGCTTGCCGGCCCCGTGGCCGGCGCGGGTTTCGATGCGGATGAGGGCCGGGGCGGGGCCGGATTGGGCGGCTTGAAGCGCGGCGGCGAACTTGAAGGAGTGGGCGGGAACAACGCGGTCGTCATGGTCGCCGGTGGTAATCAGAGTCGCGGGGTAGGACGTGCCGGGCCTCAAATTGTGCAGGGGCGAGTAGGCAAGGAGGTACGGGAAATCTTCGGCATTGTCGGCGGAGCCGTAGTCGGAAGTCCAGCCCCAGCCGATGGTGAACTTCTGGAAGCGCAGCATGTCCAGGACGCCGACGGCAGGCAGGCACGCGCCGAACAGGTCCGGGCGCTGGGTCAAACACGCGCCCACCAGAAGGCCGCCGTTTGAGCCGCCCCCGATGGCGAGCTTAGGCGTAGAAGTGTAGCGATTGGAAATGAGCCACTCGGCGGCGGCAATGAAGTCGTCAAAGACGTTCTGCTTTTTCCCTTTGATGCCGGCCTCATGCCAGGCCGCGCCGTATTCGCCGCCGCCGCGCAGGTTCGGGATGGCAAGAACGCCGCCCATTTCCATCCAAACGACTTGGGCCGGGCTGAACGACGGGGTCAGCGAGATGTCGAAGCCGCCGTAGCCGTACAAGTAGGTCGGGTTGCTGCCGTCCAAAGCCAGGCCCTTCTTGTGCGTGATAAACATCGGGATTTGGGTGCCGTCTTTGCTGGCATAGAAGATTTGGGACGTTTCATAGCTGCTGGGGTCGAAGTCGACTTGGGGCCGGCGGTACAGCGTGCTGGTTCCCGCAGCAACATCATAGCGGTAGATGCTGGTGGGGGTAGTGAACGACGTAAACGAGTAAAAGGTCTCGGTCTGCGCCCGCTTACCGCCGAAGCCGCCCGCCGAGCCGATACCGGGAAGCTGCACTTCGCTTTCCAGTGTGCCGTCAAGCGCAAAGACTTTGACCTGCGTGTAAGCGTCTTTGAGATAATCGGCAATCAGCTTGCCGCCGACCAAACTAACGCCGTCCAATGTTTCGGCGGCTTCGGGGATAATCTCACGCCAGTTTTCGGGGTCGGGATTCTGGGTGTCAATCTGAATGACCTGGTTCTTGGGGGCGTTGTGGTTAGTTTGCAGCCAAAAGACCGGGCCGTCGTTGCCCAGGAAATAATACTGCGCTTCCAGCTCGGAAATCAGCTCGACTACTTCGGCGTTTGGGTCGGCAAGGGACTTGTAAAAGAGGCGGTTTTTCGGCTCGGTCCCCTGCCCGACGGAGATAACAAGGTACGCGCCGTCTTCGGAGACGCGGCCGCTGAAGCTCCATTCTTTCTGGTCGGGCCGCTCGTACACCAAAACATCTTCCGATTGGTCGGTGCCGAGCTTGTGAAAGAACAGCTTTTGGAAGTAATTGGCCTGCTGAAGCTCCGCGCCTTCCGAGGGCGCATCGTAGCGGCTGTAATAGAACCCGGACGCATCTTTGGCCCAGGACGCGCCCGAAAACTTGACCCACTTCAAATGATCGGACAAGTCTTCGCCGGTGTCGACGTCCCGCACGAACCACTCGGTCCAGTCCGAGCCTGCCGCCGACAGGCTGTACGCGAGATACTTGCCGCTGTCGCTGATGGCGTAGCCGCCGAGCGCCACGGTGCCGTCGGCGGACAGCGTGTTGGGGTCTAAAAGCACGCGCGGCGCGGCGTCTAAAGATTCGGCGACATACAGGACGCTTTGATTTTGCAGGCCGTCGTTTTTGCCGTAAAAGTAGCGCCCGCCCTGAAGGTACGGCGCCCCGTAGCGCTCATAGTTCCACAGCGTCGTCAGCCGCTTTGCAATACGCTCGCGGGCCGGCAGCTTCTCTAAAAACCCAAACGCCAGCGCGTTTTCCGCCTCAATCCAGGCGCGGGACTCCGGCGAATCGGGGTCTTCCAGCCACCGGTACGGGTCGGCAACTTGCGTGCCGTGGTAATCGTCGGTCTGGTCGTCTTTGCGGGCGTCGGGGTAGGTAAAAGTGGTGTTCATGCCAGGGAGTTCGGCGAGGCGGGGGCGTTTTCCTGCTCAAATCTGCTGCGGGCCCCTGCCGGGCTGCGTTTGCCTCTCGTGCCGACTGCTTTCCCGGACAATTAGCGGAAAACGACAGCGGGGGGGGGCAGGCAGCGCGACGCTGACTCAGCAGGATTTAACACTCACGCACAGACAAGACAATGGCCTCTGTTCCTTTGACAATAGGTATAATCCAAGCATGGACCAATTCTTGAAAAATTTCTGCCGAAACCTTCCGCAGAAATGGCAAAGGCTCCCCGGCGCGGCTTGTCTTCTTGGCACGGCTTGTCTTCTCGGCACACTGATGCTGCCGAGCGCTTCTGCCCAGTCGCTCCCCGCGCCCTGGCGCAGCACGGCAGTCGGGGATGCGGCCCCGGTCAGCGTCCGCACGTCCGGCACCGGCTCGTTCACCGGCAGCGCCGCCGGGCGCGACATTCAGGACCAAGCCGACGCTTTCGGCTTTATTTCTCAGCCTGCCTCCGGGGACGTAGTCTTGACGGCCCGCGTCGCCTCCGTCCCCGACACGAATGAGTGGGCCAAAGCGGGCATTATGCTCCGCGCCAGCACCGGCGCGGACGCAAAGAACGTCTTCTTAGCCGTCACCGCCGCCCACGGCCTGACGTTCCAGCACCGGGACTCAGCCGGGGCGGCTACGACGCAGGTTCCGCTGCCCGACGCCAGCTTGCCCTGGCTGCGGCTCCAGCGGACCGGGACGCATGTGACGGCGTTCACTTCTGCGGACGGAGCGGCCTGGACAGCGGTGAGCGGGGCGACCTCGTTCCTGCCCGATGCCGTGTCTGTGGGCCTCGCCTTCACATCCCACCAGCCTGGCGTCCCCGGCGAAGCCGTCTTTGATCATGTCACGGTCAGCCGCGAGACGACTCAGGCGCAGCCCATCACGGCGCAAGTCATCTGCCACGGGGACAGCCTGACGGCGGGGTATAACGCCTCGTCGGGCCTGCTCACGGCAACGGGGACTACCTATCCGGGCGTGCTGGCGCGGGAACTTGGCCCGTCCTGGCGCGTTACCAATATCGGCACCGGCGGCTGGCCTTTGGGGGCGCTTATTGGGGAAGCCCCAGCAAAAGTGGACCCGCTGTTTGACCCGACTTTGAAGCAGAATGTGCTGATTGTTTTCGGCGGCACCAATGACCTCGGCGGCGGCCACAAAAGCGCCCAAGCGGCCTTCGGCGATTTGGTTTCCTACTGCCGGGCGCGGCACGCTGCTCATCCGTGGCGCATTCTGGTGGTGACGCCGCCGGTGGCGGCTTACCCTAATGTCTACCCGGCGGATTTCGACGCGCAGATGGTCCGGTACGACGCGCTTATTCGCCGCAACTGGCGCTATTTCGCCGATGGCATTGTTGACGTGGGGGCTGATCCGCGTCTGGGAGCGCCGGGCGCAGAACGCAGCGCCGTCTACTTCAGCGCCCAAGACTTCACCCATTTAACCGATGCCGGATACGCGATTGTCGGGAAAGACGCTGCCCAGGCCGTGCTGGCCCCGCCCGCCAAACTCGCGCCGCTCCGCACGCCCCGCTTGACGTTCCAGAACCGGGCCGTTCAGAGCAAGCTCGGAACGGCCTACGACGATGCTTTGGAGAACCTGCTGCGGATCAACACCGTCCCGGACCTTGCCCATGCCCACGACGCTTCCGGGCTGCTGACGGGCGATCCCGCCTTCTTCCTCCGCGCAGGCGGCGGCTACGACCAGCCCTGGACCCGCGACGCTTCCCTCAATAGCTGGAACGCGGCCTCGCTTCTGGAGCCGCAGGCCGCCCGCAACACGCTTTGGGCCGTCTGCCAGCGCGGTCCCGACGGGACGCTGACGATCCAGCAGGACAACCAGTGGTGGGATAAAGTGATCTGGATCACCGGCGCGTGGAACCACTACTCTGTCACCGGCGACAGGGCGTTTTTGACCTCGGCCTATGGTGTCGCGCAGGATGAGCTGGCCCGGATGCAGCGCGAGCATTACAACGCGCAGTACGGCCTGTTTCAAGGCCCGGCGGTCTTCGCCGACGGCATTGCCGGCTACCCGGAGCCGGAGTATGACCCGCATAACACCAGCTCGTTTGTGCTGGACCACCCATACACTTCCCAGCTCATGGTCCTCAGCACCAACTGCGTTTATTATAACGCCTACAAGTGCGCGGCGCAAATGGCAACTGAGCTAGGGCGTCCGGCATCTGAAACACGGGGCTACATGCAGTCGGCATCGGCGCTTCGCATGGCGATCAACACGCACCTATGGATGCCGTCGAAGTCCACCTACGGCTACTTCATCCACGGGGCCGGGCCGCTGGCCGGCCAGATTGACCCGTCGCAGGAAGGCATTGGACAGTCGTTCGCCATTCTGTTCGGCGTCGCGTCCCCGGCCCAGGCGAAAAGTGTTCTTCAGAACGCCTACCGCTCCCCGCACGGCATTACGGCGTCATGGCCGCATTTTGCGCGATTTGACGACGCCCATCCCGGCCGGCATAACGGGGTCGTCTGGCCGCTGGTCAACGGCATGTTCGCCAGCGCGGCGGCGCAGGCGGGCCGGACCGACTTGTTCCAAAGCGAGGCGGAGAAGGCCGCCTTTCTCGCGGCAGGGAGCGGCAATCACTTTTTTGAGATTTATAATAGACTGACCGGCGTTCCCGACGGCGGCTGGCAAAACGGCGGCCATTGGGGCTCCGCGCCGGACCAGACCTGGTCGGCAACTGCTTATTTACGAATGATTTATTCCGGCCTGTTCGGGATGCGCTTCACGCCGTCGGCCCTGACGTTCGCCCCCACCCTGCCCGCCGCCTGGGGGCCGGTGACGCTGTCCGGCATTCACTACCGCGCCGCCGTCCTGTCTGTGACTCTGCGCGGCAGCGGCAGCCACATCGCCCGCTTCGTCTACGACGGCAAGCCACGCACCCAGCCAAGCGTCCCGGCCACTGCAACGGGTTCCCATACAGTTGCAATCACGCTGGATTGAGGAAGCCTCCCGCCAGATTTTGGTCCGGCGGGGAAGCGGAGCGGCTTGAAGCGGCTAGTTTGACGTGGCTTTGACGATGTCGCGGGGCTGGAAGGTGGTGCCTTCCAGAATGTCAGCGTAGGAGGCGTTTCGGTCGACCCGAATGATCTTGATGCGCCCGATTTTGACTTCATCGCCTTCGGAGATTTTCTGGCCGGTGTCCGGGTCCAGAACCGGATTGCCGGCGTGATAGACAATGAAGACTTGGCCGACTTCGACGCCGCTTTGGTTGCCGGCGTTGATGATCACCCGGTTGGTCGCTTTGTCCTGGGCGGCGACAAGCGCGGTCCAGGGTTCTTTGGAAAGGCGGGCCACGATCTTGGCGACGGCGTCATCGAGGGCGCGGTCTACCGCCTGGCCTGCCGGGCTGCTTTGGAACTGGTCGTTGCTGAAATTGGCCCCTTGAAAATTGAGGCCCAGGCCGCTGGACTTCGCTTCCGCTTTTCCGGTGGCCGTCTGCGTGTCAATGATCTCGCTGGTCTGGGCATCGGAGATGCGAACACTAAGCGTCACGGTGCTTTCCGCCTTTTTGCCGCCCAGATGGATGCCGCCGAAGCTGACCCCGCTGCCGCCGCCGCCGGTCGGCACAAAGCCGATGACCGACGGTGTGATGATGAAGTTGCCGACGGTCCGCTGCTGCCGGGCGGCGGCGATTGTGCCGGGCGCAAGGCTTGCACGTTTGGTGGCATCAATCTGATCTTCCTGAGATGCCTGATTTTCAGCGGTGGCTTCGCGCTCCATCACGATAAAGTAGCCGGACTTTTCCAGCTTATCCACAAGCTGAGCCTGAATGCCTGCGCCCACTTCAGGCGGCAGGTTCCACTGCTCGGTGCGGATTTCGTTCCACTTGCCCTGATCCACGACAATCCGGTAGCGCAGGCGCGGCGCATCCGTAGGAACGGCGGGCGCGGCGTCCCCTTTTTTGAGATCGCCTGCCCGGACAGGCGAACCGCTCACAGCAAACGCGCCGAAGAGCAGCAGGCAGAACAGTGCGGCGGCATGGGAACGGGTTAATTTTAGGTTCATATGTGCGTCCTTCCATGAATCTCGGCAGGAAAGTGGGCTTACTGCCCATCGGCGGGGTAGGATGCTGCTGCGAGCGGCACGGGCGGTGCGGCAGCCGGAATTACTCCGAGGCTGGAAGTGAGGCTGGCATTGGGCGGAAGGCCGGGCATTGGGGCAATGCTGGGGTTGGCGTCCAGGACGGAGTCACCGATGTCGACCAGGATTTGTGCGCCTTCGTTCCAGATCTTTGCCAGAAAGAAGGCAAGCGCCGCCGAGCCGAGGCCTAGAAGGATGACAGCAAATCCGGCGAGGCCGTTATGCAGGGCGGCTCCGGCTCCAAAGCCGAGGATCAGCGCACCGAGGGCCTGCAGGCCCGCGAGGATCATCAAAATGACCGTAATGATCCCAATAATGCTGCGGTAGGTCGGGTAAGCGGTGTTGGCGCGGATCGCTTCGACCCGCGCTTTTTTGTGGGCGTTCATGTTCTAAGTTCTCCTCGTCTTGAATGGAAGTCACAGTGGGTGTATTCTTAAGAAGTTCTGACGGCATTGAGTTTATTCCGCCTGCCTGCGGCATAGATGAAACGTTTCTCCTTCCTGCGGTCTGGTTTGGGCAGCCGCGCCTGCCCGCTAGTTCTCTCTCGTTTTGCGGTATTCCTGCCTGGTTTATTTTTTATTTTCAGCCGCCTGCCGCTTCTGGTATACTTCTCTTATGGAACAGATTGTGGTGGTGACGGCGGTGGGACGGGATGGGCCGGGGATTATTGCGGCGCGGAGACTGGCGGATTGGGGTTAGAGTTTTTTCGGCGACGGCCATTTGGTCAGCGGCTTTTGGGCGCCGTGGCGAAGCTGATGGAGCATGACATAAGCCGGGTCATTGGCAGCGGCTTCGTGTGCGGTGAACAGCAGGCGCCAAGTGTTTCGACCACGCCGGTAAAGCAAAACTTGCAGCGGCGGGCCGGGGTACTTTTTCTGGTAGAATTGGTCTTCTTCCGCCCTTACGCAGCGAGCGGGGAGAGTTGCCAGGGAAGCTTTGGCTTCCTGCAATCCAGTCCGCCAATCTTCTGCCGTCTCGAAGTCGGCTTTTTGTTCCAGCCGGTCGAACGTGGCCTCAGCTTGGGTGGCAAAGTCTTCTGAAGTGCGAACGGCATAGATTTGGGCAGTCATCGAGCCGGAGTCACTTCCGGGGCGCTGGATTTGCTGCGTCGCGCTCGTGCGGCGTCCGCTTTGGCTTCCAGACGCTGGTCCAGCTCTTCTGAGGTAATCCAGCGACCGGCGGCGACATCAGCCATGCTCCGATCTAGCCCGTCCAGCGTGTCTTGCAGCTCGGCCTCGGCTTCGGCTCGAAGTCGGGCTTCGGCTTCTTCCAGCCCGCGTGCTAAAATCGCATCGTGCAGCTCCGCCAGTTCCAGCCCCTGCCCCTCCGCGATAGTCCGCAGGCGCGTTTCCGTGTCAGGCGTCAGTGTCAGTGTCATCGTTTTTCCTTTCACAAATATCTCTACACAAGGTCTCTCCAGTCCTA
This sequence comes from uncultured Armatimonadales bacterium, assembly GCA_964243345.1. Lineage (GTDB taxonomy): Bacteria > Armatimonadota > Armatimonadia > Armatimonadales > Capsulimonadaceae > JANXMY01. The sequence goes on along the minus strand of CAXTER010000014.1, from coordinate 33 downwards.
CCATGATGAGGGCAGCATGAGCGCTCTGCAAGA
>CAXTER010000013.1:0-74462 GCA_964243345.1 uncultured Armatimonadales bacterium | reverse complement strand
AAGAGGGCGCAGCAAGCAAAGAGGGCGCAGCAAGCAAAGAGGGCGCAGCAAGCAACGCCCCTACTTCTTGCTCCCCCATCATTGGGGGCTGGGGGGCCTCTTTATTGGAGGCTGGGGGGACTCTGCTAGTCCCCATTAACTTCCGTGGGCGCGAGTTTACGCGCCTCAAAGCCGGAGGGCGGTGTGAATGTCTCTGAGACACCTTCTCCAGCCTCCGGGGCGGGCTTGTGGACGCAGGGAAAGTCTTTTTCGATGTAATAGCGCAGGGTTGTCGGCTGGGTCATCTCAAAATAGACGCCTTCGATTTCGGGATCGGCCAAAATGGCACGATCAGCTTCGGACAGCGAAAAATAGACGCCATGCTGATCTGACGCGATCATCGTTTCCGCGTCGTTTGCCCGTAGGGTGACGTTCCAAAACTGCATTCCGGGAAATGCAATTCCCTCATGCACCGCTTCACCGCGTGTAATGGCTGCAAACTCTGTCGGCGTTATTCGGAGGCGGATGCTGTCCCGGTTCCAGCGGACTTTCATGGCAGCGCTCCTTTTTCGCCGGTGGCAAGCCGGGCCAAATCCGGGTCATCAGCAGACGGCTTGCCGGCGGCAATAAACACTGTGCGGAGCAGGTAGCCGCCGACGAGGCTAGCAATGCCTGCGGCAATGGACAAGCCCCGCTTTTTTTCTTTGGACACCGGCAAATGGTTCAGTAGTTCCGGCAGCAGTATTCCAAGCCCGATGGCCCCGCCCAAATACTCGTTTCGGAACTTGCCTGACGTGACCGGCTTTGCTAAAGGGCCAGCCGCCGCGAGGAATCCAGCATGGGCGACGGCTTCCGTGGCGTGGGCCAGTGTCTCCACTTTGCCAAGCGCTTCCGTCGCCGGACCTTCCTGGCCGGCCACTTCTAACGCAAGCTTGATTGCGCCCGACCCCGCCGCAACCGCGCTGGCGCTGAACAAAGTCCCAATCCAGGTGTTGCGGCTCCAAATCGGCGTGGAAGTCGTGGACAGCAGAATTCCGGTGTACCCTGCCAGCAGCAGCCCCAGAGGAATACCCGCCGCGTCGGCAATGACTCCCGCCGTTTCGTCCACGGCTTTGGCTCCGCCTGTCAGTGGCGCGTCTTTCCGCAGGAGCCGCAGGAACTCGCGAAGGGCCGCGATGCCGCCCATCAGTGTGTAGATTGTTAATGTCCAGCTTCCCAGGTTCATCGGCGATTTCGGCTTCCAAATGCGAAGCATGTGGTGAAAGCGTGTTCGGTCGCCTAAATCCCAAATTAAAAGCGGGGCGCAGGGCAGCGCGGCCAACGCCGCAATCAGTGTTCCCGCCTGCGTGACAGGCCGCAGCTTGCCCTGTCCAAACCGGTCCGACAGACGCGCAATGCTGAACGCGCTGGACGACAGGCCACCTAAAAAGAAGTAAATGCCTACTTCTTTAGTCCAGACAGGCGACTGCAGCAAACTGATGTCGTAGTATGCCGGATCGCCGTTGTCTTTGTCACCCGTGCTTTTCTTTCGGTTCGTGCCGCTTTCGGAAAAGCCTTCGGTAAATGGCTTCTGCTTGGGCGTGAAGTCGGTCAGCTTATCAGGCAGCGTATCAAACGCTTTCTTATCGGGGACAATGCCGCTGGCGTTGTCCCAGCGCCCCCGCACTTCGGTTCCGCTGGTAGTCCCGCTTGTTCCAGTGACATCAAAATCAGGCATCGGTAGCCCCTTTCGCCAAAAGCAGCCCGGCCAGCGCCGTCAGCGCCAGCCCTGTCAAGAGGCTTGCCGCGTAGCGCTTGCCCTGGTGATGCAGCGGCTGGGGCGGGCGCTCCGGCAGGTTGTAGCGGTTGGGATGGTCTTCCAGCAAAAAGAACGAGTTCAGCGTCCCATAGCCCGGCAGCGAGTCTTCGTCCGCCCCATACAAATATGCCGACGTGTTGCCCTGCGCTTTCAGTGTTTCAACGCGCTCGCGGGCGTGTTCGCGCAGTTTGTCTACCGGTCCAAATTGGATAGACGCCGTCGGGCATGATTTCGCACAGGCCGGCGTCTCGCCAATGGTCTGCCGGTCATAGCAGAGCGTACACTTGTGCGCGTGGCCGTCTTCGGCGGACCGGGCAATGACCCCAAACGGACACGCCGAAACGCAGTACCCGCAGCCGTTGCAGATGTCCGCCTGGACATACACGTTGCCGTACTCGTTGTAGATAAGCGATCCTGTCGGGCAGGACTGCACGCACGGCGCGTCAACGCAGTGCTTGCAGACATCGCTCATCATCAGCCAGCGGCTGCTGGTCTCGCCAATCTGCTCCTGGAACGCCACATGCCGCCAAGTTGTCGCCGACAGATGCTCGGTGTTGTCGTAGCTTTTCGCCGTAAAATTGTAGCCGTCCGACGGCAACTGGTTCCACTGCTTGCAGGCCACTTCACAGGCTTTGCAGCCTATACACAGGCTGGTATCGGTGAAAAATCCCATCTGGTCCTGTCCATCCGGCCCCGGACTCGGAACATCTGTCCGCTGCGGCGGGAACGCATTTCTAATGCTTGCCGTCGCATCGGCTCGCAGCATTTCTAGTTGGATCATAGTTGATTGCTTTCAGAATGCCCCCCAGCCCCCAAAGATGGGGGAGCAAGAAGTAGGGGCGTTGCTTGCTGCGCCCTCTTTGCTTGCTGCGCCCTCTTATCTGTGTTGCTCCCCCATTATTGGGGGCCGGGGGGCTTTACTTCATCTCTGGCCCATCTTTTCGGAGGGACTTCTCCAAATGGCCTTCGGGCTGTGCGCCGGCGGCGGTGTCGGGGACCGGCTCGCGGCTGGCCCAGCGATGCTCCGGCTTTGTTGGCACTTTCGGCTGGTCCGGCAGGCGCCCGGCGCGAACCCGGCAGGCAAACACTTTGGCCTCGTGCATGGTTACGTTTGGGTCTGCAACCAAAGAAGTCAAGTCGTTGGCGCTGCTGCCGACTGTTTCGCCAGCAAAGCCCCACTGAAACGGAATGCCGACCTGATGGATCGTCCTGCCGTCAATGACCATCGGCTTGATGCGCTTTGTGACCATCGCCCGCGCTTCAATCGCCGCTCGTTTAGACTCGCAGATCATCCAGCCGCCATGCTCGATGCCATGCTCGGCGGCAAGCTCCGGGCTGATCTCGATAAACATGGACGGCATCAGCTCGTTCAGCCACGAGTTAAAGCGCGACATGGGGCCGCTCAGGTAATGCTCGGTCAGGCGGAACGTACACCCGACCACCGGGAAGTCGTTTTCTGGATAACGGGCCAATTGATTGCCCGGCAAGTCTGCAAAGTAGCGCGTCGTCGGGTTGTCCTGCGTTTTGCTGTAAAGCAGGTTCCGTACCGGCGACTCAACCGGCTCATAGTGAGTTGGCAGCGGCGCATCCTTTGTGCCGCCCGGCGCATACAGCCAGGCAAGACCGTCCGGGTGCATGATGAACGGCTGATCGCCGCCAATCGCCTTCATGCCGACAGCATCTTTGGGCGCACGGTACGACGGGTCTTTGTCTACCTCAAAGTCCGGCTCGTCGTTGCCGTCCCATTTCTTCTCTTCTTTGTTCCAGAAGATCAGCTTCTTGCGTTCCGACCACGGATTGCCTTCGGGATCAGCGGATGCCCGGTTGTACAGGACCCGCCGGTTGTGCGGCCAAGCGTAGCCCCATTTCGGGTCAAGCGGGTTGTCCGGGGTGCGGACCCGGTCGCGGGCGCGGTTGACATCCGGCGCGGGCGTCACCCCAGAATAAATCCAGCCACCGCAGGCGGTCGTGCCGTCGTCCTTGCACTCGTTAAAGCCTGACAGCAGCTTAAACTTGCCTGTTGACGGGTCTACTTCGGTTGTATGGTAGCCGTTGATCTCCTGGAGGACTTTGAGCGCATCGGGTTCGCCTTCAATCCTGCTGAGTGTGCCGTCCGGCAAACGGGGATGTTCGTCATAGTCGTAATCCCAGGTCAAATGCAGAATCGGCTGGTCTTTTGGGGCCGTTGACCCTTCGTACAGCTTTTTCAGGCGTTTGCCCAAGTTATACAGGAACCAGAGATCGGAGCGGCAGTCGTCCGGCGGGTCAATGGCCTTGTCGTGCCACTGGATCAGGCGCTGCGTGTTGGTCAGCGTTCCTTCTTTTTCCGGCGACGACGCGGCCGGAATAAAGAACACTTCCGTGCCGACCTGCTCCGGCGGCGGCCCTGTCGGGTCGCTCTTCCAGAACACGGCGCTTTCGGTCTCGAACCAGTCCGCAACCACCAGCCACTTCAAATTACGCAGGCCTTCGCGCACGACTTTGGCGTTCACCGACCCGGCTGCGGGATTTTGCCCAAACAGGAAGTAGCCGTCAAAGTCGCCTTTCACCATGCGCTGGAACGCAAGAATCATGGAATAGTCGTCGTCCAAGCGCGGCAGCCAGTTGTAGCCAAAGTCATTTGCCTTTGTCGCCGCTTCACCGTAATAGGCTTTCAGCAGGCTGACAATAAACTCCTTGAAGTTTGACCAGTAGCCGGTCGGCAGGCCCTCGTACTTAACGTAATCATCAAGCGTGTCATGCGTCGGCTCGGCTGTCGGCTGGGGCAGGTAGCCGGGAAGCAGATCGTACAGCGTTGGAATGTCAGTCGACCCTTGAATGCTGGCATGGCCGCGCAGAGCCATGATGCTGCCGCCGGGGCGGCCCATATTGCCGAGCAGGGTCTGCAAAATGCTGGCCGTGCGGATAATCTGAACACCTGTCGTGTGCATGGTCCAGCCGACCGCATAGCAAATCGCGCTGGTGCGCTCCCGCCCGGAATTGTCGCAGAGCGTTTCGGCAACCTGAACGATCTGCTCCGGCGTACAGCCGCAGATTTCGGCGGCTTTTTCCGGCGTATAGCGCTCGAAATGCCGGCGCAAAAGCTGCATGACGCAGTTCGGGTCTTGCAGGGTCTCGTCGCGCTGAATATACCCGGCCTTGTCTGTTGCAGAGTTCGTTTGGGGCGAATTGTGCGTACTAGCCCCGCCTTCGATGCCATGCCCATGCAGACCATTGGAGCTGGCCGACATCTTGCCCTGCTGATTGTCGCCTTTGTCTTCGCCTGTATCGCTGCCTTCCGGCTGCTTGTAGCTCCAGTGTCCCGCTGTCGGATCATAAGCGCGGGTTTCGGGATCGTAGCCGCTAAACAGGCCGTCCAAAGCCTCGGTGTCCTGGAACTCCGGGTCAACAATGGTGGAAGCGTTGGAGTACGCAGTCACATACTCTTTGAACCAGCGCTCCTGGGTCAAGACATAGTTGACCAGAGCGCCTAAAAACGCAATGTCGGAACCGGCTCGAATTTGAACGTGCTGGTCTGCCATCGCCGACGTGCGGGTGTAGCGCGGATCAACATGAATAAGCTTTGCCCCATTTGCTTTGGCCTTCATCGGCCAGCGGAAGCCGACCGGATGCGCTTCGGCCATGTTGGAACCCATGATCAAGATCGCGTCGCTGTTTTGTAAATCCTGCTGGTAAGAAGTGGCCGCACCGCGGCCGAATGTCGCGCCCAGACCGGGCACGGAAGCAGAATGTCAAATGCGAGCTTGGTTCTCAACTGACAAAACGCCGAGGCCGGCGGTGAACAGTTTCTTGATCAGATAGTTTTCTTCGTTGTCCAGTGTCGCGCCGCCGAGCGTCCCGATATTACGGACGGCGTTGATTGGGCGTCCCGCATCATCTTTTTCGGTCCAGCCCTTCTCGCGAGATTCGTACACTTTCTGCGCGATCCGTTCCATCGCCCACTCTAAAGGCTTTTCTTCCCATTCCGTGGCGTAGGGAGCGCGGTACAAAACGTGCTTGACCCGGTTCGGGTTCTTCGCCAATTGGAAAACATTCGCGCCCTTCGGGCAAAGCGTGCCTTCATTGATCGGCGAGTGTGGGTTGCCTTCAATATCAATGATCTGACCGCCTTTGGTGTAGATGTGCTGGCCGCAGCCGACCGCGCAGTACGGGCAGACGCTTTCGGTGACGGTCGCGCCGTCAATGCGGGCATTTTTGGTAAGAGTTTGGCGGCTAAACGGCTGTGCTTCACGCTTCGCCGCACCCGCCTTTCCGCCGCCGCTTTTTTGAAATAAGGGCAGATTGAACATCGTGATACCTCTTCTTAACGTACAGGAACAGGAGACATGGTAACTACAGGGGATAGAAAGAACTTGTTCCATCTTCTACCCGCGTTATCCTGCCGCTTAATCCAAGCGCCCTGAAAATAACGGGCAAAATAAACGGGTATCATGTTCCTATGTCTGCACAGCCTCTGCCCTACTACACAATTGAGCAATACGCCGAGATGGAAGAAAGCGCTCCGTACAAGAGCGAGTTCATCGCAGGCCGGATTTACGCGATGTCCGGTGGCACACCTAAGCACAGCGCCATCGCCAATAACATCGGTGGTGAAATGCGAAATCTTTTGCGTCATGGTCCTTGCCAAGTCTTCAACAGCGACCTGCGTGTCGGGATTATGCCGCTGGATATGGAAACTTATCCCGATGTCACTATTGTCTGCGGGGAGCCGCACATGAATCCATTCGACAAAAGCAGCATTATCAACCCTCCGGTAATTTTTGAGGTACTGTCGCCGTCTACCGAGCGGTATGACCGGGGCGAGAAGTGGGAGCATTATCAGAGGCTGGACTCGCTGCAAGAATATCTGCTGGTGTCTCAGCATAAGCCGAGAGTGGAGCATTATGTCCGGCAGGGCGACGACACCTGGCTTTTCAAGTCTGCCGAGGGAATGGATGCCGCGATTACGGTTCTTGGCGTTCCTTTGACGCTTGCCGAAGTGTACGACAAGATTACGTTTCCAGTGGCCGAGCCGCTGCGAGGTCAAACTCATGCCGAATGAAGAAGACGACGCTCACTCCACTAGCACCCCGTCTGCCAGCGCGGTTTCTGCGGGAAGTTTTGCGCTCGGCGCACTCGCTGCCGGCGCATTTGCACTGGGCGCGGCAGCCGTCGGGGCTTTGGCGATTGGCCGCCTGGTCATCGGCAAATCCCATATCAAGATTTTGGAAATAGACGAGCTGACCGTGCGGCGGCTTGTCGTTAAAGAACTAGAAGTCGAGGCTACAAATAGCAGCATATGACGCAGTCGTGATCGGCGCGGGGCCGAACGGGCTGGCGGCGGCGATCAAAGTCGCGCAGGCAGGCCACTCGGTGCTGGTGGTGGAAGCCGCCGACACGCCCGGCGGTGGGTGCCGGACAAAAGAACTGACGCTGCCGGGCTACAAGCACGATGTCTGCTCGGCCATTCATCCCCTGGGTTATGGCTCGCCGTTCTTTCAGACGCTGGGGCTGGAAAAGTATGGCCTGGAATGGATACATTCAGAAGCCGCGCTGGCGCATCCGTTTGATGACGCCCCCCCTGCGCTATTATATCAGTCCGTAGAAGCGACAGCTGCGACGCTGGGCAGAGACGCCGACAACTACCGTAAATTAATGGCCCCGCTGGTTCCGAACTGGGCCGAACTGTCCGTGACACTGCGGGAGCCGCTGCGGCTGGCCCGCTATCCGTTTGGCTTGGCCCGGTTCGGCCTTCGCGCCATGCTGTCGTCACGCGCATTGACAGACGCAGCATTTATGGGAGGCCGGGCGCGGGGCTTCTTTTCCGGCATGGCAGCCCATTCCATGCTGCCTTTGGAACAATCCCCAAGTGCGGCATTCGGTATGGCCCTGGGTCTGGCGGGCCACGCGGTCGGCTGGCCGTTCCCGCGCGGCGGCTCGCAGCGCATTATTGACGCGCTAGTCGCGCATTTGAAGTCGCTAGGCGGGGAGGTGGAAACTAGTCATCGAGTTGAGACGCTGGAGGAACTGCCACCCTCGCGGCTGGTGTTCGGCGACATCACGCCCAAACAGCTTGTGCAGATCGGCGGCGATAAACTCCCCGCCGGTTATCGTGAACAACTCAGCCATTATCGGTACGGCATGGGCGCGTTCAAGCTGGACTGGGCCTTAGACGGCCCGATCCCCTGGAAGTCACCCGAAGTCGCAAAAGCAGGAACTGTGCATCTGGGCGGGACCCGTGCCGAGCTAACCACGTCCGAACACGCCGCCGCGCACGGCGAGATTTGTGATAAACCGTACATCCTGCTGGCCCAGCAAAGTCTCTTTGACGCCACCCGCGCCCCCGACGGCAAGCACACGGCCTGGGGCTACTGCCATGTCCCGAACGGCAGCACCGTAGACATGACCGAGCGCATTGAGAACCAGATTGAGCGATTCGCGCCTGGCTTCAAAGACCGCATCCTTGCCAAGAACGTCATGGACCCGGCAGCGATGGAACGCTACAGCGCAAACTACATCGGCGGCGACATCAACGGCGGCGTCCAAGACTGGGCGCAGCTTTTCACACGCCCCCTGCCCCGCTGGACCCCCTGGTCCACGCCTGTTCCCGGCCTCTACCTTTGCTCGTCGTCCACCCCTCCCGGCGGCGGCGTCCACGGCATGTGCGGCTACTACGCCGCCATGGCGGGACTTGCGTGGCTGAAGGGAACCCGCCCCGGCTCGTCCCTCGCCGACCCTCCCGAAACGGGAATGTGAAGAGGTATGAGAGCGCAAGTTTGGGTCAAATAGGAATTTCCGTCACGCTGCTGCCTGAAATAAGATAGGCTTCAACGTGCGCGTGATGCTTTATTGAGTCGATTCGCGGCTGCCACTCGCGAACATCCTCAGCATCCCATGTGTCCGCAACAATAACAGCAACTTGGGTTGTACCTTTGCAATCTTCCATGTGCCTAACGAATATCGGTATTGCTGCTGAGAATTTCAAGTGTCCCCGCCCATGACGCCGACTGTCGTTCAAGGAAACGAAAAATGCGGTCTGGCAACATCCCCCACCAGGAATGCCCGGATAGCAATTCACCCGACCTGCTCCTCCGACAACCTCTGGCACGTCCTTTGCCAGCAGACGGGTTGACCTATCATTGATGCGGGCGAGTATCTCTCTGGCTACCTCGCTGTAATCTTCCATTGCAGACCTTTCCGCTTCAATAAAGCAACCGACGATAGAACCAGAACTGCTTAAACTACCTCCTCACCTTCCCGTTTCGGGAGGGTCGGCGAGGGACGAGCCGGGGTGGGTTCCAATCCGCTCCATCCCCGCATAAACTGTCATTCCTGTGTCGCGCAAAAATCCGATCAGCGTTTGGTTGTTTAGCTCGGCTAGGTCAGCGGCGAGTGAGGAGGCGGCGGAGATGGAGCAGACGACGGGGATGCGGGCCATGAGGGCTTTTTGGGTGATCTCAAAGGAAGCGCGGCCACTGACGAGGAGAATTAGCGGCTCAGGATCGGTCCACGGCAGCCAGCCTTGCTCGACGCCATAGCCGATGGCTTTGTCGGTGGCATTGTGGCGTCCAATGTCTTCGTAGACGCAGAGGCACTCGCCGGATGCGGTGAACAGGCCGACGGCGTGGAGGCCGCCGGTTGATTGGAACTGCTCTTGACGGCGGCGCAGGGTATGGGGCAGTTCCAGCAGGGTTTCTTGGCTGAGGCTGGCAGAAGAGGGTGAGGGCAGAGGTTCGGTCTGCATGGCGACGGCGTCTAAGGCCGCTTTGCCGCACAGGCCGCAGCTTGTGCCGGCCATGAGTGTCCGCTGCCACAGCCGCTCGGCGGCAGGCAGGGTGTTGAGGCGCACAGTGACGATATTTGGAATGTCGGCTTCGGCGGCTTCCCCAGTATCGCAGTAGCGGATTTGTCCGATGTCGGCGTTTGACGAAATCAGGCCCTCGGTCAGCAGCAGGCCGCGTGTGAGGGCAAAGTCGTCGCCGGGCGTTCGCATGGTGACGGTAAAGCGCTCAGAGCCAAGCCGGATTTCCAGCGGCTCTTCCACAACCAGCCTGTCGTCTTTCTCCGACCACTCGCCGCTCCGCAGGCGCGTGACCGTTCTTTGTTTAGTGGCGGCTGCCGGAGATGACATGGTAGGTGAGTGTCCAGGAGGCCGGAACGGGTTTGCCGTCAGCTTCCGCGTAAGGGTAAATAAAATAGTTGAGCGGGCCTGCTTTTTGAGGCGGCGACAGCGTCAAATCCCGCCCGCGCGAGACAGCGACCGCGCTGCGCTCCAAAACCAGGCTGCCAAAGAGCGAGTCGGAGACCGTTTGCTGACCAGAATCCGCCCAGCGGCGGGCATCGGCGGCATCCAGCGGGACCCAGCCCTTCTGAGCATCTTGGAACCAGACCCAGCAGTGGTAGCCTGAGATCGTGCCGTCGGTCGGCAGTGGACTTGCCACAGGGATGCCGGACAATGGAAAACCGAACTCCAAAACAGCCGGAATGCCGAGTGAGCGCGACAGCGAAATCAAATAGGAATGCAGGTCGGAACAGTTGCCGCTTTTGTAGTCACAGACAAATGCCGAGTCGCCCTGCGCGTACTTGGGCGACGCTTTCTTGTAATCATAGTGCATCGTCGCAACAACGTGCTTGAACAAGTCCTGCTCTTTTTGCAGCGGCGTCTTGCCGTCAAGCGTGACTTGCCGCGCAATGCCCGCAAACTGTCCACCGACCGGAACTCGGCTGTCCGGCGCGATGTCCGGCGTCAGTAAGAAAGCTGGAGCAGAGGAATTGTTTAACACGCTGACTTGCCTTCGGGCGACCGTAAACCGCACAGTTACCAACAACAACTTGGTTGGCTGCGTATCATGCAAGTACACCATGCGGTTGCCATAATGCGCTTCCGTCGTGATTTTGTAGGCGACCGGCGCAGATACGGTTGTACCTGAAACGGTCTGCCACACGCTGTCTGAAGGAATTGGCAGCCAGATGTTCTCAGCTTTTGTGCCAACCGGAGCTGCCGGAACTGTCGCCGTATAGGTGAACTGCGTCGTGAGGATTCGCGGCGTCTGCGCTGCTGCCGGGAGGCTTGCGCCATGAAGCATAAGTGCCACGACACTCAAAAAACTACGTTTCTTCATGGGTCTTTCACTACGAAAAAATGGCGGAAGCGGATGGGAATCGAACCCACCCCCCGCGGAATGCGGGACACTGGTTTTGAAGACCAGGGAGGCCACCAGACCTCGAACGCCTCCAAGTACACTGTTCGCCAGAATCCCCCCAGCCCCCAATAATGGGGGAGCATGAGCAAAACAGGAAAGGCCAAGTCTTTCCCGAAACCCGGCTCCCCCATTATTGGGGGCTGGGGGGATTCTATGCTACCTCAATATGCCCTGCCGACGGCTCTGTCACCCTGCCGATGACCACTGCCGGAACGCTTTGTGCAGCCATCGCACTGAGCAACGCTTCTTTTTTATCCCCGGCAACCGACAGCAGCAAACCCCCGGAAGTCTGCGGGTCAAACAGCAGCTCGGCAATTGCGCCTTCTACATTTGGGGCCACCGAGACAAAGCCGCCGAAGTAGTTTTTGTTGCGCTCCGTTCCGCCTGGCCCGACGCCCAACCTTGCCAGCTCTAACGCTCCCGTCAGCAGCGGCACCTGAGCGGCATCAATTCGCGCCGTCATGCCTGACGCCCGCAGCATCTGGTACAGATGCCCCAGCAAGCCGAAACCCGTCACGTCCGTGCAGGCGTTTGGCTTTATCAGCGCTGCCGCGTCCCGTGCTGCCCGGTTCAGCGTTCGCATGGACTGCAAGGCTGCGCTGACAGCTTCTTCGCTCGCCGCCTGTTCTTTGATGGCGGTGGTAATGACACCGATGCCAAGCGATTTGGTTAGTATCAGCGCGTCGCCGATTTTCGCCCCGGCATTAGTCCAGATTGCGTTCGGGTCCACCGTTCCCGTCACGGACAGGCCGAACTTGATCATCGGGTCGTCTACCGTATGGCCACCCAAAAGCGCCACGCCTGCCGCCTGGCATTGAGCCAAACCGCCGCGCAGGATCGCGCCAAGTATCTGCGGGTCAGTCCCGGATGGAAAGCAGACAACATTCAGCGCCGTGATAGGAACGCCGCCCATCGCGTAGACGTCTGAAAGCGCGTTGGCAACCGCGATTTCGCCGTAAGCGAACGGGTCGTCTACCACCGGCGTGATGAAGTCCACCGTCTGCACCAGCGCTGTCTGCGCGTTCAGGCGGTACACCCCGGCATCGTCCAGCGTCCCAAATCCCACCAGGACGTTCGGGTCACGCGGCACATTCGTAAATAGGTCTTTGACAGCAGCGTTCAGGTCCCCCGGACCAAGTTTCGCCGCTCAACCCGCCCCGCTGACCATTTCCGTCAGTCGCTTCGTGGCATTCACATCAGTCATCGGTATCATCACCTCCTTTCGCTCAAAATACTGTCTCTCCAGCTCCCACTAATAGGGGAGCAGGAAGGAAAAAAACTTGTAAGGGCGCAGCAAGCAGCGCCCCTACGGGTTCTGGTCTCCTTCTTACTCTGGCTCCCCCATCATTGGGGGCCGGGGGGACTCTTCATTGTCCATTCCAGAACCGCAGGTCGCCGTCGCGGCGCGTCACGCCGATACTGTCTAAATACTCCAAAAGCGGCACGGAGAACTTGCGCGTAGTGCTCAACACTTGGTTTAGCTCCGAGACCCGCAGGCCGTCGCTATGCAGCAGGGCACTTTGAAGTGCCGGCTCAATTTCAGCAATTGCCGACTGGTGAAAGACCACCGTGCGGTTGCTGGTACGGTCCGTCGCGGGAACAAGTACGCCTGACTCGACCAAGTAGTGATACAAGCTTTTGCGGCGGCGGTCACGCTTCAGCACGGCGTCAAGCTCCGGCGGCTTCATGCCGCCTTCTTTGAACTGCGTTTCTATCTCGCGGGCGATCTCCCGTTCAACGGAGGACAAGGCGGCTTCCGGCGAGTAGCCGGCGGTACGGACGAGGCCGTCGGTTGTTTCCAGCGTGTGTGCTTCAGACAGCGCCCGAAGCAGCGACGCATAGGCCGCCGGTTTCAGTATCGGCGGCAGCCGGCGGCGCAGCTCTTCCGACGGCATTCCTCGCCGCAGAGGGTATTTCGCGTGGAACTGCGTCACAGCGTTTGTCACTTGCGTGGTCAGCGTGTCAAAGACGGCTTGATGCAGCATCAGCGACGGCGAACAGTGAGTGACTGAAAGCGTCGGCGGCAGTGCGTCTTGACTCAGCCCTAAATCCATCAAGAGCTGCTGCGGGTCTCGGCCTGCCGGTCCGGCTTCGGCGAGCTTCACTATAAAGCGCTCGGCGGGACTGCCGGCGGCAAGCGTCTGCACTTGCCGTAAAAGCGCGTCGTCAGCCTGCGTGTGCTTCGCTGGGTACGGGTCAATAATGCGCCCGCCCCCAATCGTCTCAGGGGGGGATGGCAGGCGCAGAACAAACGGCTCGCCGCAGGCAGCAGCAGCGTCTTGACTGAGACGCATCTGCACAAACGCCATACCGCCGGGCGCAATCTCGCTTTGACCCAGCGGATACACCCGTGCCGGAACTTCCGCGGTGCCGTGGTGCAAAGTGACCGATTGACCGCGCTTCAACGGTTTAGCGGCAGACGCCAGCAGGGTGAGTTCGGCGTCTACAATGCGCGTCGGGCGCAGCGTTCCCGGCGCGGCCAGCGTATTACCGTGCGTGATGTCTTCTTTTTTGACGCCGCGCAGGTTGACCGCCGTGCGCCAGCCGGGCCGTGCGACCGTGACCGGCTGCCCATGCACCTGAAGACCGCGCACTTCGGCCCGCCCGCCGCGCGGCAGGATTTCCACGGCCTGTCCGACTTGAAGCGGTCCGCGCTGGAGCGTTCCTGTCACAATGGTTCCCTGCCCCGTGAGCGTGAACGCCCGGTCTATCGGCAGCGTAAAGGCCACTTGTTCTTTAGACGCTTCGGCATGTTCCAGTTCACAACCGAGCGCATCTTCAAGCGCGTTTATTCCCTCGCCTGTCTGCGCCGACACAAACAGGAGCGGCGCATCATGCAGGAACGTGTCTGAAAGAAACAAGCGCAGCTCATCACTGACACGCGCACGCTCATCGTTGTCTGGAATAAGATCGCTTTTCGTGACGGCAACAATGCCGCGCCTGACGCCGAGCAGACCCATCAGCGCAACATGCTCCGTTGTCTGCGGCTTGATGCGCTCGTTCGCCGCAATGACCAGCAGGGCCGTGTCAATGCCAGTGGCCCCGGCAATCATTGTCTTGACAAACTTCTCGTGGCCCGGCACATCAATGAAATCAATCTCGCCGTCCGGCAAAGTTAGATGCGCGAAGCCCAGCACAATAGTCATGCCGCGCTCCTGCTCTTCTTTAAGCCGGTCGGTCTCGGTTCCAGTCAGCGCCCGCACCAGCGCCGTTTTGCCGTGGTCAATATGGCCTGCTACTCCAACGGTGAGATGATTCATAGACTAAAGTGGGCCGTGGGTTTTATACCCACGGCCTGCATACCCACGGCGGATTTTATTGCCGACACAACCAGCGCAAACTCGTTGTCACGCACTGTTCGCACGTCCAGCGCGAATATGCCGTCCGTCAGCACCCCCATAACCGGCGGATTTTCCCGGCGCAGCGCTTCGGCAAGCTGCTCCACGCTGATATTCTGCGGCTCAACTTGTACAAGAGTTGTCGGCAGAGGCACCATTGGCAATGCCCCGCCGCCCGTGTAGCCGATGCCGTCCACCAGTGACGCTTTTAGATTTGGCAGCTTTGCCAGTGCGTTCCGCAGACGCCGCGCCCGCCGTGTCAATTCTTCTTTAGACATCGACAGCATGTGCAGCACCGGTACCGTTTTGGTCAAATTCTCTTTGTCTAAATACAATCGCAGGGTCGCTTCTAAAGCCGCCAGGGTCATTTTATCGGCCCTAAATGCCCGGAACAATGGGTTTGCCGCCATGCGCCCAATCGGCTCGGACTTGCCGAGAATAATCCCGCACTGCGGCCCGCCCAGCAGCTTATCCCCGCTGACCATGACCACATCTGCACCCGCTTTGAGCGTCTCGCTTGCTGTCGGTTCAGGCGGCAGGCCATAGCGCGTCAGGTCCACTAAAGCGCCGCTGCCGAGATCATTCATAGTCAAAAGCCCACGCTCCTGTCCCAAAGCAGACAGCTCTGCGACACTTGTTTCCGACGTGAACCCGATAATCTTGTAGTTCGACGCATGGACTTTCAGCAGAACTTTCGTGTCTGCCGTAATTGCATTGGCGTAATCGCTGAGGCGCGTTTTGTTCGTTGTCCCGACTTCCACCAGTTTCCCACCACACTGGACAATGACGTCCGGCACGCGGAAGCCGCCGCCAATTTCCACCAGCTCGCCCCGCGAGATAATCACTTCCCCGCCTGCCGCAACTGTAGACAGCGCCAGCAGCACCGCCGCCGCATTATTGTTCACAACTAAGGCTGCTTCCGCTCCGGTCAGCATCTGCAGCAGTTCTTCAATCTGCCCGCCGCGCCCGCCGCGCTTCCCTGTCGCCAAATCCAGTTCCAAATTGGAGTAATGCCCGGCCACGGCCAGCACGGCCTCGACTGCGGCATCCGCCATCGGCGCCCGGCCCATGTTGGTATGGATGACAATGCCCGTCGCATTGATGACCCGCTGCAATCGCCGCAGGTCTTTGTCACCCAGACGCTTCGCTACTGCCGCCCAAATGTTTGCGTCCGAGAACGGCGGCGCAGCTTCTCCTGCCAAAACCCGTTGCCGCAGCGTTTCTAGCTCCGCTCGCACTGCGTCCAAGACCACTTGACGCGGCATTTTCGCCGTCAGCGCCTGCGCGTGCTGGCTTTCCAAAAGCGTTTGGACTTTGGGCAAATGGCGCAGGTGGGCTTGGTTGTTATCGGTGGTTGGCATGGATGGGATTGCGAGGGAATGAATTCCTCTCGCTGAATAACGTCCTTCGGACGGAAGATGAAACGCACCGAATATGACTTCTCTTGTCATCCGGAGGATGCCATTCAGCGAGAGGAATTCATTCCCTCGCATGTTTTTGGTATGTGCTTGGCTTTCTACCTACGCGCACGGATCAACGCAATGCCGATGGAAAGAATGCTGCCGAAGATGGCGCAGGCAAGCAACGCACCGAAGAAGATGTAGCTTTCCTCTATGTCCAATCTTTCGGCAAGCCCATCAAGAACATTGGTAAACACGAAGACGCACCAGTAGCCGACCAATCCAAAAACGCCCCCAACAATAAACCCGGTTGTGGTGTATGCGGCGAGGCGCATTGAATTGTCCTCCTTATCCTCCAATGTGCGACATTTCGACTTTGGGGCGGCGGGCGGTTTCTTCGGTGCGGAGTTCGGAGTAGCGGTCGGTGCGCCGGGACCAGACGCTGCGCAGGGCGGATGCGATTTCGGTGTCACTCGCCCCATCCCGAAGCAGGGCGCGGAGGTCGAAGCCGTCGCTGCCGAACAGGCAGGTATAGAGCTTGCCTTCGGCGGACAGCCGGGCGCGAGAGCAATCGCCGCAGAAGGGCTGGGTGACGGACGTAATGACGCCAATCTCCCCGCCGCCGTCGGCGTAGCGGAAGCGCTTGGCGACTTCACCGGGGTAATTCGGCGCGAACGGCAGGAGCGGCAGCTCAGCGCTGATGCGGGAAACAATTTCAGAGGCGGGGACAACATCGGCAAGCTGCCAGCCGTTGGTTGCGCCGACATCCATGAACTCAATAAAGCGCAGAATACAGTTTGTGCCGTGGAAGTGCCTCGCCATCGGGACAATGCTGTCTTCATTGACGCCGCGCTTGACTACCATGTTAATTTTAATGGGGCCGAGGCCGACTTCCGACGCTGCCGCAATGCCGTCTAAAACGCGCTCAACAGGGAAAGCAACGTCGTTCATGGACTGGAACACGGCGTCGTCCAGCGAGTCGAGACTGACCGTGACGCGGTTCAGCCCGGCGTCTTTCAGCAGCGCGGCTTTTCGCACCAGCATCGCACCGTTTGTGGTCAGTGTCAAGTCGCGCAGGCCGTCAAGAGAAGCAAGCTGGGCGACGAGCTTTTCAATGTCGCGGCGGATCAGCGGCTCGCCGCCAGTGAGTCGGATTTTCTCGACGCCTAAGCCGACAGCAATTTGGGCCAAGCGCGTGATCTCCTCAAACGAAAGAAGCTGGCCCGGCGGCAGGAACGCAAAGTCGCGCCCAAAGATTTCCTTCGGCATACAGTAAGTGCAGCGGAAGTTGCAGCGGTCGGTGACGGAGATACGCAGGTCGCGCAGGGGCCTTTGGTAAGCATCTAGAATGGGGAGTGAAATCGGGGCGAACATGGTTTCATTCTACCCGGATTTGGGGCGAACGAATGCTCCCGAAAAACCTAAAAGAAAAGCCAGGCGAGAGATTGACGCCGCTCCTGCAATTATGCTACAATTTTTGTCCCATTCAGGGTTTTTGCCCCTTTAGTTTGACTTGATTTAGAAGAGGAACCGCTCCCGCAATGAAACCGACTGGCCTGCCCCCTAAGCAGGGGCTGTATGACCCCGATTTCGAGCATGATGCCTGCGGCGCAGGATTTGTCGTCCATATCAAAGGCCGCAAATCGCATGAGATCGTGCGTCAGGCGCTGACCATTCTGCGTAATCTGGCCCACCGAGGCGCGTGCGGCGCGGATGCCAATTCCGGCGACGGTGCGGGCATTCTTCTTCAAGTTCCCCATCGATTTTTTGTGAGCGAAAGCACAAAGCTTGGCTTCGCGCTTCCCGACGCCGGCTTATATGGTGTCGGCACAGCGTTTCTGCCGCAGAATGACAAAGAGCGCTTTATCTGCGAAGAGCAGCTTCAGGCCGTGATTGCCGAAGAAGGCCAGAGATTTTTGGGATGGCGCGAGGTGCCGACCGACAGTAAAACACTCGGAGAAACCGCGATTGCCGCGCGGCCTGTCATCCGGCAGTTCTTTGTCGGGCGCGGCGAGACTATCACGGACGCCCTGCATTTTGAGCGCAAGCTGTTCATCATTCGGAAGCGCACGGCCCACGCGCTTCGGGCCGCCGGCATCGGCGGCAGTGAAAAGTTTTATGTCCCGTCTCTGTCTGCCCGGACCCTTGTTTACAAGGGAATGCTGACCCCGGAGCAGGTTGACGAGTTTTATTTGGACCTGCACGACCCAGCCATGGAAAGCGCCCTGGCGCTCGTGCATTCGCGGTTCAGCACGAACACGTTTCCAAGCTGGGAGCGCTCTCACCCGTACCGCATGATTGCCCACAACGGCGAAATCAACACCATTCGCGGCAACGTCAACTGGATGCGGGCGCGTCAAAAGCAGTTCGCGTCAGCGCTGTTTGGCGACGACCTGCCGAAAATCCTGCCGATTATTAATGCCGAAGGCAGTGACTCGGCGATGTTTGACAACTGCTTAGAGTTCTTAGCTCTCAGCGGGCGCTCTCTGCCCCATGCCATGATGATGATGATCCCGGAACCCTGGACCGGGCATGAAAGCATGAGCGCTGAAAAGAAAGCGTTCTATCAGTACCATAGCTGCCTAATGGAACCCTGGGACGGCCCGGCATCCATCGCATTCACCGACGGCACGCAAATTGGAGCAGTCCTGGACCGAAACGGACTGCGTCCCTCGCGCTACTATGTCACCAAAGACGATTTAGTTGTCATGGCGTCCGAAGTGGGCGTTTTGGACATTGCGCCGGAGCGGATTGTCTCCAAAGGCCGCTTGCAGCCGGGCCGGATGTTCCTAGTAGACACGGCGTTAGGCCAGATCATTGCCGATGAAGAAATCAAAGAAAGCATGGCCCGCGAGAACCCGTACCGGCAGTGGCTTGACGACAATCTTGTTAAGATCGCCGATCTGCCGGTGCCGACGGATGTACCGACAACAACGCATGAAACAGTCGTGCAGCGTCAGCTCGCGTTCGGATACACGTTTGAAGACCTGCGGATATTGATGGCCCCAATGGCGCGTCTCGGCATTGAAGCCATCGGCTCCATGGGAACCGACACGCCAATGGCGGTGCTGTCCGATAAGCCGCAGTCGCTGTTCAACTACTTCCAGCAGCTTTTTGCTCAGGTCACAAACCCGCCGATTGATTGCATCCGGGAAGAAATCGTCACGTCCAGCGCCATGACTATCGGCACTGAGCGCAATATGCTTGCACCTGGCCCGGAAAACTGCAATCTGATCGCGTTAGAGTCGCCTATCCTGACCAACGAGGATTTAGCGAAGCTGAAGCAGATCAATCGGCCCGGCTTTGAGACAAAGACGCTGCCGATTGTCTTCCACGCCGCTGATGGCCCCGAAGGCTTGGTGTCCGCGATGGACGCGCTGTTTGCGGCGGCGGATAAGGCCATTGCCGAAGGCAAAAATATCTTGGTGCTGTCGGACCGAGACATCAGCCCGGAGATGGCTCCGATCCCGGCTCTGCTGGCGACTGCGGGCCTGCACCACCATTTAATCCGTCAAGGAACGCGCACCCGCATCGGCTTGGTGCTGGAGTCGGGCGAGCCGCGCGAAGTGCATCATTTTTCGCTGCTGGTCGGCTACGGGGTTGCCGCGATCAACCCCTACTTAGCGCTGGAAACGATTGACGACGCCATCCGAGAAAACTTGCTGCGCGATATTACGCCTTACGACGCCAAAAAGAACTACGGCAAAGCGGTTGTCAAAGGCATTGTCAAAGTCATGTCCAAGATGGGCATCTCGACCATTGAAAGCTACTGCGGAGCGCAGCAGTTTGAGGCGGTCGGCCTGCATCACTCCGTCGTTGAGCGGTACTTCACCCGGACAGCGTCGCGCATCGGCGGCGTTGGCATGGACGTGATCGCCCGCGAAGCCACCATTCGCCACGCGCAGGCATTCCCGGAGCGCGGCCAGCACTCCAAGACGCTGGATGTGGGGGGCAACTATCAGTGGCGCTCCGACGGTGAGTATCACTTGTTCAGCCCGCAGACGATCCATAAATTGCAGCAGGCCGTTCGGAACAACGACAAGAAAGCATTCAGTGAGTATTCCGAACTAGTCAACGAGCAGCTTGAAAAGAAGGCCACCCTGCGCGGGCTGCTCGGCTTGAAGTTTGCCGACAATCCTATTCCTATTGACGAAGTGGAACCCTGGACCGAGATTGTCAAGCGGTTTAAGACCGGGGCCATGTCCTACGGCTCCATCAGCGGCGAGGCGCACGAGGCGCTCGCGATTGCCATGAACCGCATCGGCGGTAAGTCCAACACCGGTGAAGGCGGCGAGGACCCGGCCCGCTTTATCCCAGACGCAAACGGCGACTCGCGCAACTCCGCGATCAAGCAGGTCGCATCAGGCCGGTTCGGCGTCACGTCGAACTACTTGGTCAACGCGCAGGAGCTTCAAATCAAGATGGCCCAGGGCGCCAAGCCCGGCGAAGGCGGGCAGCTGCCGGGGTCCAAAGTCTATCCGTGGATTGCCAAAGTCCGGTTCTCGACGCCTGGTGTCGGCCTGATTTCGCCGCCGCCGCACCATGACATCTATTCGATTGAAGACTTAGCTGAGCTCATTCACGATCTGAAGAACGCCAACACAAAAGCGCGTATCTCGGTCAAGCTAGTCGCCGAAGTCGGTGTTGGGACAATTGCAGCGGGCGTCGCCAAAGCCAAAGCCGATCTTGTTTTGATTAGCGGCTATGACGGCGGCACGGGCGCGTCGCCGCAGACATCCATCAAGCACGCGGGTCTGCCCTGGGAGCTTGGGCTGGCCGAAGCGCATCAAACGCTGGTGCTGAACGACCTGCGTTCGCGCATCACAGTAGAGACAGATGGACAGCTTAAAACAGGACGCGATGTGGTCATTGCCGCGCTTCTAGGCGCGGAGGAATTCGGCTTCGCGACTGCGCCTTTGGTCTCGCTCGGCTGTATTATGATGCGTGTCTGCCACCTGAACACCTGCCCAGTCGGCGTCGCGACGCAGGACCCGGAGCTTCGCAAGAACTTCACCGGCGATCCGGCCCATGCAGTCAACTTCATGCGCTTTGTCGCCGAAGAAGTCCGCGAAATCATGGCCCAGCTTGGCTTCCGTAAGCTGACCGACATGGTCGGCCGCACGGACCGTTTAGAGGCAAGCCGGGCAATTGAGCATTGGAAAACGCGCGGGCTTGACTTCTCGAACCTCTTTTACCAGCCGAACGTCGGCCCGGAAGTGGGCCGCTACAAGCAGCAGGAGCAGGATCACGGCCTCAGCACTGCTTTAGACAACACTCAGCTTCTGAAACTCTGCCGCCCGGCCTTAGAGCATGGCGAACCCGTGGAAGCGACGGTTCCAATCCACAACGTCAACCGCGTCACAGGAACGATTGTCGGCAGCGAAGTCACCCGGCGCTACGGAGCCGCCGGGCTGCCCGAAGACACGATCAAGCTGACGTTTGAAGGCTCAGCAGGCCAGTCGTTTGGGGCATTCATCCCGTCCGGCATGACTCTTCAGCTGAACGGCGACGCCAATGATTACTTGGGCAAGGGCTTGTCCGGCGGCAAGATTGTTATCACGCCGCCGGCCGGGTCGGGCTTTGTACCGAGCGAGAACATTATTATCGGCAACACGGCGCTTTATGGCGCGACGAGCGGTGAAGTCTACATTCAGGGCGGGGCCGGTGAGCGCTTTGCCGTCCGCAATTCCGGCGCAAACGCTGTCGTGGAAGCGGTCGGCGACCACGGCTGCGAGTACATGACCGGCGGGCGGGTCGTTGTTCTCGGCATGACGGGCCGCAACTTCGCGGCAGGCATGTCCGGCGGCATCGCGTATGTCTTAGATGCGTCCGGTGACTTCGCTTCCCGCTGCAACAAGCAGATGGTTGGTCTCGAAAAGCTGGGCGACATCGCGGAGATAGAAGAAGTCCGCCAGCTCATCCGCAAGCACGCCGAGTACACGGGCAGCGTTCATGCTGTTCATCTGCTGGATGCCTGGGAAGAGACCGTGCCGAAGTTCATCAAGGTCATCCCGCACGACTACCAGCGGATGCAGGACGCGATTGCCCGCGTGGAAGCGTCAGGCCTAGCCGGCGAAGAAGCATTGCTTGCGGCGTTTGAAGAGAACGCCAAGAACACGGCGCGGGCCGGGGGCGGGTAAGGCGGCAAGAAGCCGCGAGGAAGTGAACTTCTCTCGCTGAAGAGCGCCCTTCGGACGGCTTGTAAATGCAGGCTTTTCTTTTCATCTTAATGATGCAATTCAGCGAGAGAAGTTCACTTCCTCGCTTCCTGCCCTTCCCTCGCTGACATTTAGAAGACGAGACCACCTATGGGAAAACCAACTGGATTTATTGAATACCTGCGCGAGCTGCCGCTGGACCGCACCGCTACCGAGCGCATCAAAGACTGGAAAGAGTTCCACCTGCACCTCGGCGAGAAAAAGCTGCGCGAGCAGGGCGCACGCTGTATGGACTGCGGCATTCCGTTCTGCCACACCGGCACGACGCTGAACGGCATGGCGTCCGGCTGCCCCATCAACAATTTGATCCCCGAATGGAACGATCTTGTTTACCGAGGGCTGTGGCGTGAGGCTTTAGACCGGCTGCACAAGACCAACAACTTTCCGGAGTTTACGGGCCGGGTCTGCCCCGCCCCCTGCGAAGGCGCGTGCGTTCTCGGCATCAATGCGCCGCCGGTGACGATCAAGAACATTGAATGCGCGATTATTGACAAGGGCTTTGAAGAAGGCTGGGTTGTCGCCGAGCCGCCGGAGCGGCGCACCGGCAAGCGCGTCGCAGTCATCGGCTCCGGCCCCGCCGGGCTGTGCGCTGCCGCCCAGCTCAACAAAGCAGGGCATCTCGTGACGGTGTTCGAGCGCGGCGACCGGATCGGCGGCCTGCTGACTTACGGCATTCCAAACATGAAGCTCGGCAAAGAGCTGGTGGACCGCCGGGTGAAGCTGATGGAGCAGGAAGGTATCGCGTTCCTGACCGGCATTGAGGTAGGCAAAGATTACGCGGCTGATTTGCTTCTCAAAGAGTTTGATGCCGTTGTTCTTGCCACCGGCGCGACTAAGCCGCGCGGTTTGTCGCAGATTGAGGGCGGCGGCCTGCACGGCATCCAGTACGCAATGGATTTTCTGACGGCGAACACGCAGAACGTGCTGGACGGTGAGCCGAACTCGAGTTTTGTCAACGCTCAGGGCAAAGACGTGGTCGTGATTGGCGGCGGGGACACGGGAACCGACTGTGTTGGAACTTCCCTGCGCCACGGCTGCCGGTCTCTGGTGCAGCTTGAGATTCTGCCGAAGCCCCCGCTGTCCCGCGCTCCTGATAACCCGTGGCCGCAGTGGCCCAAAGTGTACCGTCTGGACTACGGCCAGGAAGAAGCGCTGGCGGTCTTTGGCTCCGATCCGCGCGTCTACTGCACGACGGCTAAGAAGTTTGTCGGCGACGCCGACGGCCATGTCAAAGAAGTCCACACGGTTCAGATTGACTGGCAGCATGACGACAAAGGCCGCTTTGTGCCCGTGGAAATCCCCGGCACGGAAAAAGTTTCCCCGGCACAATTGGTGCTGCTGGCAATGGGCTTTCTCGGACCGGAAGATACGCTGCTGGAACAAATCGGCGTGGCCCGTGATGCTCGCTCCAATGTGCAGGCCAAGTACGGCGACTACGCTACTTCCATTCCCGGCGTCTTCGCGGCGGGCGATGCCCGGCGAGGCCAGAGCCTGGTCGTCTGGGCCTTCAGCGAAGGCCGCGGCGTCGCCCGTGAGTGTGACCGCTATTTGATGGGCGAGACAACTCTGCCGTAACCACTTTTTGTTCTTTCTGTGGAGATGACCTTTCATGGAACACATTTTACTAGGATTGGCAGAGTTCGTGCTGGTGCTTGGTGGCATCGGCATTTTCCTGATGGTGTTCTTCTTTCTTGGGCTGGGCGCGGCCTGCTGGGGCATTTGCAGGATGTTCGCTCAGACTTCCAAGAAAGAAAAGGCCTCCAAGCGAAAAGGCAAGGAGCTTTCCGAGATTGAGCGTTTGAGACGCCAGCTTTTAGAAGCGCAGAATATCGCCTATGAGTCGGCGCTTGCGTCTGAAAAGACCATCCAGCAGCTCCAGCAAAAGCTGAACGCTTTGGAATCAGAGCGTGCGCCAATTCTCGTTTCTGTACGTCAGTGACCAGAACCAGCAGCGCTGGCAGAGACGCAGGAAGCCTTTCAGAAGGGAATGCCAAACCCGAACTGAATACCTTTGCTGTGGCAAAAGACAGCGAAATCTCGAAGCCCGACGGCAGCATTGATGCTTACCCATGCAGCAGGATCAGGCTTTGGAAGGCAGCGGTTCGTGCAAAATATGTTTGCCCCTTTTGGCAGATGAGAAACGAAACCTCGCAAAGATAGTGCGTTGAGCGATGTGTATGCAGTCTCCCGGACTTCTACCGGCTGACCCGGCTGAACAGTTTCTTTTTGCAGTGTCCAGACCGACTCAGCGGGTTTTGCATCTGCAATTTGGACAAGGCTCAACAGATAGACTGGGCCTCTTCTCATCCGGCTTGATGCTGGTTGCCCGTCAAGACCAATTAGGCCAGCCGGCGGCCGTACCGTCTGTGCCTGCCGCTTTCTTCGGCGGCTGTATTTAATATCCATTTTCTTTCTCCCCTCAGATGTCTTCTAGATGTCTTCCGACCTGTTCGACAAGCGACAGGCAGAACAGTTTCAGCCGTTTTATGGCAGCGCTGCCGCCCTCTTAGGACTTGGTTTTTCAGTTGAAGGAGTTCTAAATGACGAAAATGCACAATCGTTTGCTGCCACTTGCGGCAGGAGCCTGTCTGCTGCTGGCAGCCGGACCGTCTGCGCGGGCCGCGCCGCCGGAAAAAGACGCCGGGGTGCAGGCAGTGGTGGACAGCATCTCAGCGGCGCATCTGGAAAACACGGTGCGGGCATTGGCGGCTTTCCCAACGCGCCATACGCTTTCGGTGGTGGGCGGCGCACAATCGGTCAACTGGATTGCCGGACAGCTTGAGGCGATCTCGAAAGCAGCCGGCGGACGGCTGCAAGTGGAGCGCGATACCTGGACGCAGCCCGCAGGAGACCGCCTGCCTGCGCCGGTACGTTTGACGGATGTGGTTGCTACCCTGCCCGGTGATGCCAAGCCGGAACGCATCGTCATCGTCAGCGGCCACTACGACTCCCGTGTGACCGACGTGATGAACTCGACCGCAAATGCGCCCGGCGCGAACGACGATGCTTCCGGCGTCGCCGTCGCGCTGGAGCTGGCCCGTGTCATGGCCGGGCATCATTACCTGGCGACAATCAAGTTTGTCGCCGTGACCGGCGAAGAGCAGGGTTTATACGGGTCAACTCACTTGGCTCAGGAAATGGCGGATGGCAATCAAAATGTGCTGGCAATGATTACCAACGACATTGTCGGCAGCTCACACGGCCAGGGGGGCATCCATGACGCCCTTCATGTGCGTATCTTCGCTGCCGGCTCCGACCCGGCGGAGACGCCGGCCCTTGCGGCCCGCCGGCGTGCGGCGGGGACTGATGCCGATACGCCCGCTCGCACCCTTGCACGCGCCGTTTCTGACGCCGACAGGTCGTATGTGCCGGGCTTCAGCACGATGATCATGTACCGTCTCGACCGCTACCTGCGGGGCGGGGACCATGCGCCGTTCGTGCAGCACGGGTACGCGGCGGTGCGCCTGACGGAGCCGAATGAGGACTGGCGGCATCAGCATCAGGATGTGCGGGTAGAAAACGGCGTCCAGTATGGCGATCTGCCGCAGTTTGTGGACTTTGCCTACCTCGCGAATGTCGCACGGGTAAATGCCGCCGCGGTCGCGTCTCTTGCTTCCGCACCTGCCCCGCCGCCAAATGTGCTGCTGAAGGCCGACCTTAGCCCGGAGACAACGCTGTCCTGGGATCCTGCTCCTGACGCCGCTGCCTACGAAGTGCTGTGGCGCTCAACCAGCGCCGCCGACTGGCAGGGCAAACAGCAGGTACAGGCTCAGACCGTGACGTTGCCGCTCTCTAAAGATGACTACTTGTTTGCGGTGCGCTCTGTGTCGGCGAGCGGCGCACGAAGCCTGCCGTCGATCCCGTCTGCCTCACACTGAACAAAAAGAAACCTTGCCGGCAGCAAGCTGCCACCCTCATCCAGGTGTTGTTTGCAAGCTGAGTTTCATTTTAGTGCTGGCCCCGCGTTATGTACTTCGTATGGCCGTCAGCAAACCCAACATTTATGCAGAAACTTCATCTTCATTGGGATCTTGTTGTCTTGCGTTGACACCGGAAAGCAAAAATGGTATACTACGCTTACCAAAATGCAAATGGATGAGCGAAAGCAAAAGATTTTAAGTGCGGTTGTCCGTGACTATGTTGAAACAGTGAAGCCGCTGGGCAGCGAGGATTTGGCCCAGCGCCATCAGTGGGGCATTAAAAGCGCGACAATCCGCAATGAGCTGGCGGAACTGTCCGATCTCGGCCTCCTGCGCCAGCCTCACACCAGTGCCGGGCGCATTCCGTCCGATCAGGGCTATCGGTTCTATGTAGATCACCTCATGGCCGTGCCGGAGCTGGACGAAGCAATTGTGCCGGTACTCAGCGCAGAAGATCAGGCGCTGGAAATGGAGCGGCTGCTGCGGCGCACCTGCGCCCTGCTAACCCGCGCGACTTCCTACACGTCCGTAGCTACCCCACCCCGGCTGGCCGATACTCAGATCAATCAGGTTTTTGTCACGCTTGCTGGAGAAGACCGGCTGCTGCTGGTGCTGATTCTCAGCACTGGACAGGTGGAAAACCGGCTGCTGTGTCCCGCGCCGCCGGAAGCGGCTTCGACAACGGCTGCGGAAATGGTGATGGTCAGCGCTGCCTTGAGCGCGGCGCTGGCCGGCCAGGCACTGGACGCCTTGCCGTCGGCGTCGTTTCCCGCACCGGATGAATTCTCGCCTGCTTTGCGCGTTTTGTACGGCGTTCTTGTTTCCGCCGCGCAGCAAATGGCGCAGGCGGCGGCCGATGACGACAGCCTTTATCTGGAAGGCGCGAGCGAGATGCTGCGGCAGCCGGAGTTCCGGGACGCCGCGAAAATCGAGTGTGTTCTGGAAACGCTGCAGCGCGGCACGCTGCTGTTTCAGACGCTGTCCCGTGCCCTGCTGGGAGCGGATACCACTGTGGTTATCGGCGCAGAAAACCATGTTCCCGCGATGTCCGAGTGCAGCGTCGTTTCGGCTTCTTACTATGTCGGAACCCGGAAGCGCGGCACGCTTGGGGTTGTTGGCCCGACCCGGATGGATTATGACCGGGCCGTGCCTGCCGTCAGCTTTTTCTCGCGCACTCTCAGCCGTACTCTGACGCGGCTGGCCGGCCTTTCTTAGCTCGTTCATCATTTTTCAAGAGGGCCAACTCATTGCTGAGACACATTCTTCTGCTCGTTTTGCTGTCTGCATCAAGCTTGCCTGCTTTGGCTGCCCCTGCCCCACCGGTTCCCGCCGCCGCACCGCAATCCTCGCTGGATGTCATGCCCCTCAAAAAGGCCCTGACGCCGCTTGACACCACGGCAGCGCTTCAGTCCCATACGACGCTTACGATGACCGGCACCCGCCAGAGCGTGTCTGTGACGCTGCGGGAGGACCTGCAAATTGTTTCACGTTACCCAAATAGGTTCCGCGCCTCGCTGACGCAGTTCAGCACGCACGGCGGCCCGAAAAAGAAGCTGGTCGTGATTTCTAACGGCGTTCTTGTCTGGACTTATCGGCCCGGCCTGCGGCAGTATTCGGTCATGCCTTACACCGACTGGAAGAAAACAGACAATGATATTCCGACGCTAGGAATGATCATCGGCGGCTTTTATCTGGGCGAGGGCCGTCCGCTGGTTCAGGGCTTTCATAGCATCACGCCGGCAAACAGCGCGGAGGTGCTGGGAGTTCTCAGCGGCATGGACGTTTCTTTATCCCGGCAAACAAAATCGTCCGGCAATCAGGACGACTATGTTTACAGCCTGATGCTCTCAAAGCAAGACCTCGCCTACCAGTTCTATGTCAGCAGCCAGCAGGACAAGCTGACCCGGCTTGATCTCGCAGGAACTCAGAACGGAACCGATGTTACCTACCGCGAAGACATCCAGCAAATCTCCTCTCTGCCCATCGTCCCCAGCGCCACGTTCGCTTTCACGCCTCCGCCGGGAGTCACCCAAACCGCTGCCCTCTCCATTGACCCGTTCTAATCCTGCGCCGTTCCTTGACAGGCCAGCCCAAATTTCGGTATACTCTTTCTAGGTTTTACGGCGGCAGTGCCGGAAGAAGATCGAAGAAAGGGGCAGCGCGAACTGATGTTAAGCTTGTCCAAACGTGCGGATTATGCGCTTCTCGCGTTGTCCCATCTAGCGGCGGTTCAGGCGGCGGAGCCGGAGCGGCTGGTCAATACTAAAGAAATCGCAGAGCAGTACGAAATCCCGACTGAGCTTCTGGCGAAGCTGCTGCAAACATTGACCCGCTGCGGCATTGTCGTTTCCCACCCCGGCCCGACCGGCGGCTACCGCCTGCTCCGCGCCCCTAGTGCCATCTCCGTTGCCGAGATTGTGGCTGCCATTGATGGCCCACTCGCCATTCTGCCCTGCTCCAACGGTCAGGGCGAAAGCTGCAAGCAGTTCAGCCGCTGCACAATCCGTGACCCGATGCACGAAATCGAGCGCCGGGTCAAGGAGCTGCTGATGGAAATGACCCTGGCTGATGTCGGCGGCATCACACAGCCGGCAGAAGCCGAGCCGGATTGGTCCGCCCTGCCCGATTTCTCCACCCGCCACTTCGCCGCCGGCCTGCCGATGGGATAACGCTTTAGGCTGCCATTCGCCGAAAGGTTCGTCGGTGAGCGTTCACGATTTATACGCAGTCTCGGCCAAAGATTTAGAGGCCGGCAATATCCTACTTTCTGATATTTTAAGCCTAGAGTTCGTAGGCCATAACAGCCACTTTTTCGGTGATTATGATCTTGCTGAATTGCCCAATGGAACAGGAAGTATAAAGCTCCAGCCGAATCAGGACCCTGAGTTTGCGGAAGGCGTGGATCCGCCGGAAGAACGGTTCATGGAGCATCAGTTCCCCGACCATGTGCTCTTACTTTATGTCGATGCAGAGGAACTGACACAAGCCGAACGAATCAAGAAAGTGTTATTGGCACCCTCGTTGATGATAAAGTTTCTCAAGCGAGAAGAGATAAAGCCATGAACAATGGCTCGAGCCATCGAGAGCGGTCTAACGAGGCGTTGCGCCAGACTCCACCTGCCGGTTGTCTCTGCAAGGTTGGTGATTTTTGGCATTAGGCCGCAGGACTAGAGGCTTTTCAGGCGGAAACAGATGAACAATTATGACCGACTGCTAGACTTCCTGTGCGAGTTGGAACAGGAAAACATACACTATACATTGGAACATAATCGCGAGGATTCCATTATGATCTTAGCCGTCACCCCAGGGCGACGCTGGGAGATTGAGTTCTTTAGCGATGGGCATATTGAGACCGAGGGGTTTGTCTCCGAAGGCGTTGAGAGTAGAGAGGCAGCCGAGGCTCATTTGGAACAGTTCTGGCGCGAAAACCGGGAACAGCCAGCGGTTTAACAATGTGCCGCACCGGACGCAGAGCGGCCTCATTGGGTATTGCAAGTTATGAAACCAATTTATTTAGATAACAACGCGACGACAAAGCCGGACCCGCGTGTTGTGGAAGCCATGCTGCCATTTCTGACTGAAGTGTATGGCAACGCCGCGTCGCGCTCCCATGCTTTCGGCTGGGCCGCCGAGGAAGCCGTTGCGAAAGCCCGCGGTCAGGTCGCATCGCTCATTGGCGCGGACCCGCGCGAGATTGTCTGGACATCCGGGGCCACGGAGTCGAACAATTTAGCCCTCAAAGGTGTTTTGGAGAAGCTAGCCCCAATGGGCGGGCATCTGATTACGGCTACCACCGAGCATAAAGCGGTTTTAGACACCGCAAAGCACCTGGAACGTGGCGGGCATCGCGTGACGTATCTGGGAGTAGACAAGTTTGGGCAAATTGACCTGGGCGAGCTTGACGCAGCGCTGACGCCGGAAACAACGCTGGTGTCCGTGATGATGGGCAGCAATGAAATCGGAACGCTTCAGCCCATCGCCGAGATTGGCGCACTTTGCCGGGAGCGCGGCGTTTTGTTCCACACGGACGCAACCCAGGCAGCCGGCAAAATGCCGATTAATGTCGAGACGCTGCCGATTGATTTGCTCTCGTTTACGGCTCATAAGATGCACGGACCGAAAGGCGTCGGGGCGCTGTATGTCCGGCGGCGCGGGCCGCGTGTTCGGCTGGAAGCGCAGATGGACGGCGGCGGGCATGAAATGGGAATGCGCTCCGGGACATTGAACGTGCCGGGGATTGTCGGCTTCGGCAAGGCTTGCGAGATTAGCCGAGCCGAAATGGCGGCGGAGCAGCCGCGTTTGACTGCACTGCGTGACCGGCTCATTCAAGGCATTCTTAGCAGGGTTGAAGGGGTGCATCTTAACGGCCATCTGACTGAGCGCCTGCCGCACAATGTCAACATTGCGTTTGAAGGCGTGGAAGGCGATGCGCTTCTCACCTCGCTGCCGGAAGTCGCGCTGTCTACCGGGTCGGCTTGTTCGTCGGAATCGCTCTCGCCGAGCTATGTTCTGAAAGCCATCGGCCTGAGTGACGCGCTGGCATATGCATCTCTGCGCTTCGGCGTTTCGCGCTTTACGACGGATGAAGAAGTTGACTACGTTTTAGAAAAACTGCCCGGCATTGTCGCCCGGCTTCGCTCCCTTTCGCCAAGCCGAGCGCCGCTGACTGTTTGATATTCTGGTAACTCACATGAACGATCCCTCAAAACCGACCACATGGCCCCCTCCGCCGCAGACAGGGCAGTCTGCCGCCGGCCCTAGCGACGCTGCCGAAATCGGTGTTTGCCCCACCTGCAAGCGCCGTCTTCTGACCCAGACCAGCGCCCTGTGCAACTGGTGCGGGGCCAAGATCGACAACGACGACTACCAGGCGCGGGCGGCGCAGACACGTCAGGAGCGGGATGCCCAAGAGCGGGCCGAGCTGGAGTCTCTGATCCAGGAAGAAGCCCAGCACGGCATTTTGGGCCGCTTAAAGCGCCTCGGCAAGCAGAACAAGACGACTGCGCCGAAGAACACTCAAGACCTGTCTCCGTAGTTTTAGTGAAGAAAGCAACGATTTATGCAACAAGACCCAAGTGAAGAGCCGCTGAGAAACATTAATCTGGAGTCTGCCATTCTTGGCCTCCGCATGGCACTCACCGATGAAGAAGCCGCTGAGGCCCGGACACGTTTCCTGGACATCCTGCGCGAAAGCACTTTGGCCGTGCCGACAATCGCCCCCGTCGCCACAGCGCCGGACGGCTCCATTGAACCAGGCGCAGACATTCAGCTCATTATCGCGACAAACCCGGAAGGCATCAGCGGCGTCCCGGCGTTCACCCAGCTTGGCATTCTAAGGGCGACTTTGCCTCAATTAGAGCATGGCATGTTTTTATCGGGAGTGCAGCTTTGCGGCATCCTGGCCGCAAGCGAGCACCGGCTGTTCGTGGACGGCCCGGACCTGCACGCGGAAGTGACTCCGCCGGAGATGCAGTCCATCGCCCAGACCGCCCAGATGATGGGTCAAATGCAGCAGCAAGCCGCCGGCGGGAATGCGCGTTTGGAAGCGGCGATGGCTGCCCTGCACCAGACAGACATCACCGAAAACCGCTCGGCAGTCGTGTCGGGCTTCCTGGAAGAGTTCTGCCGCGTCCCGATTGCCTCTGAAATAGATGAAGATGCCGAGTGCATTGTCCTCAGTACCGGCGCGGCGGAAAACACGCCGGAAACGCCCCAGGAGCTGGAGCTTTTGACTCAGGATGACGCCCTCTTGTGCTTCACCTCTGAGGCCGCTATGAAGGTTTGGGATAATGCCGGGCGCAATGCCGTTGTTCTGCCCGGAACCATCATTGCCCAGCTTGCCGCCCAAGCCGAAGTCCTGCACCTTTTGGTCAACAAAGGCAGCGCCGACCAGCGCCTCCTCAAAATTGATGGTGACCGCTTAGACGTTGCTTAAAGCCCGCAGTTTTACGATTGCCTATCAGCCCCAGCGCACCCGATAATAGACTCACTTCTTCATTGCAAAGTGAGTCTATTTCTATGTGTCTTTCTTCCGCTTCTTGTGAGGCCGAGCGCCGTATTGCCGCAATTTGCCGTGGTTCCGAAGCCGCCGAAGTTCAGCAGGAGCTTGTCGCAGCGCTCCCTAACCCTGAACACGCCTACAAGCTGTGGCTGTTTTGGGTCCAGTGGCGAGCGACGGGGCGCGAAGCAATGAGCCGCGACACCGAGCTTTCCCCCTGGGCCGTCGCCGACCGCCTGCGCCAATTACGCGAAGCAGGCATTCCTGTGCTGTCTTGGTCAGTCGAGCGAGACCTAATTGCGCGTGGCAGGTTCTACTCAGAATGAACCAATTTAATCCCGATTTCCTCGCCGATGCAATAGAAGTTTGGCCTCCAGCGCCGTTAGGAGCAGTGGAACAGAACAAAGCACAGCCCGCGCCGCGTCCTTCCGTTTGGCTTCAGCTTGGGCTTGGCTTAGTTGCTGGCATCTTTTTTGTGCCAATCGTTTGGCTTTGCCTGGTGCTGCTTCCATTTCACCGCTCCAATACCAGCACTGCCCCGCAGATATTCGTTGGAGTCGCATTTTTTGCCGCTCTTGCGGTATCGGCATTGGCTTGGCGGCACTACCGGGCTTTTGCAGTTATCTTTGCTGTCGTAAGTTCTGGCATCGCTCTTTATGCATTGTTTATTGTTGCTTTGTCTGAGTGTGTGCCGGGCTAGGCTCAATGGTTTTGAAGAAGCTGACGCAAAAAAGCGGGCGTGAATGGCAATTGCCATTCACGCCCGCTTCTTGCTTTTGTTTGTTCTATTTCAGCAGATGGGCCGGGAGCTGCTTCTGACCGGCGACAATCGCTAGGAAGTTGCGGGAGTTCATCATTCGGGCAGCAACTTTGATCTTCTTTTTGCCCTTCGGCGTCTGGATCGTCACCGTCTGAAGGTTGACTTCAAACCGACGCGCCTTCTGCGGGGCGCGATGCGCCCACGAGCCGGAGTGCGGGTGGCGCGTCCAGCGTCCTGCCTGGGCTTTGCGCCCGCTGATGTCACATACTTTTGCCATAATTGTATCGCGCTCCTGAGTTGGAATTCTTTTAAAGCTGTATCTTTTAGAAGATGACCAGCAAGTATAGCACCAAAAGTCGTCCTCTGTCAACCCGTATCGGAACAATCAAGGCTGAACAAGAGGTATACTATGACACCGTTTTTCGCTGGGAGATGCTCATAAAGGTTGTATTTAATGAGCGTGGGGTTGAAATCCTGCGCTGTGAGGCGATGACGCCCAGTGTCCGCCTGCGCGGTCAAAGATTGAAATTGTACCGAGCCTTCCTACTTGCTCTCCTCTTCGCTGCTCCTTTTGGCGCTGCCGTTCACGCCGCGCCGCAGCCGGCCCAAGTAGACCCGCATTTTTACGACTACGATGCGCACGCGCCGTTCGCCGTCACCCAAACGCCGGATAAGGAAGCGCAGACGGAAGTCGGCGGAGATATTCAGGTTACACAGGTCACTTATCCCAGCCCTGTCGTTACCCCCTACCCCATCAACAACATCGTGACGGGCTACTTGTTCAAGCCGAACACGCCCGGCCCGTACCCGGTCATGCTGGTAGAACACGAATGGCTGCCGGTCAACCTAAGCAATGAGTTTGTGCTGTGCGCGACACTTGCCCGCGCCGGTGTAGCGGCGTTTCTGGTAGTCCAGCCGTACAGCTACAACCGGCGGCCCCTGCCGCGTATTCCTGACGTGGAGCTGTTATCCGGCAACTCGCAGCAGACAGTCGCCGCCGTGCGTCAGGCTGTGCTGGACAACCGCCGCGCTCTGGACTGGCTGCAAACCCGCCCGGACATTGACCCGGCCCGGATGGGCGTCGCCGGCATCAGCCTCGGCGGCATCCTGGCTCCGCTGATTGCCGGCGTCGACCACCGGGTCAGCGTGCTGGTCACCATTGTCGGCGGGGGCGACGTTTCCGACTTAGTCTATGACAGCTTCATCACCTACGGCCTGCGTCCTGCCCTGCTGTACCGGGGCGAGTCTTTCGACAACCTCAAGCGCGAGTATGTGAACATTGAGCCGACCAACTGGCTGCACGGGTTTGACCCAAAGAACGCCCTGCTGTTCAACGGGCGCTTTGACGTGTTCGTCAATCCCAAGCAGGCGCACCATCTGGCGCGGGCGCTTGGCGGCGCTCCCATTGTCTGGATTCCTACCGGCCATTACGGCACCGTGTTTGCGGAAAAAGGGATTGAGGCTGTCGGCGCAAAGTTTATTCGTTCCCGCTTCGGCCTAGACTCCGCCCCGTTCAAGCCGCCGTCGTCCATTTCGGCCCCGACCATCAAGCTCGGTCTGCTGTTCGGCGGTCAGGAAGGCGTCAGCCCACTTGTCGCGTACCAATTGATTACGGCCGGCCCCGGCGCACGGTATTCTTTAGACGGTCAGCTTACCCTGCACGGTTTCTCTATCGCGCCGTCGTTCCGTGTGGACGAAAGCAATTCCATTGGCCTGGAAGTGCCTTTGCTTCACGGCAAGCCCCGCACGCGGCTGTTTTACTCGTTCACGTTCACACTTTGAGAGGACGCGCGGATTTTCAGCAGCGCCGCTCCATGTGCCGGCACGTCAAGAGTGACATCCCGGTCGGCAGTGCCTAAAGAGCGGCGCTGCCAGAGGTCTCGAACCGCACACCGGCCGGAAAGCCCCAGCACAGTCCACCCGGCGGAAACCGGCTGGGCAAAGTCGCTGCGATTAAACAGGCCGACAACTTTCGACCCGTCGGCTAAAGATTTCACCCAAACCTCGGCCTCTTCCTGCGATGACACCCCCACCGCCGCCGCACCGCGAGGGTCTTGATTGACTGCGATGACTTCCGGGTTGGTCAGAAGGGCGCGTGTCCACGGGTCGTTGTCCGGCAATGCGGCCCCAGCCATCAGCGGTGAAGGCAGCAGCGCCCACAGCGACAGCAAAGTCACCTGCTCGGTCTTTGTAAAATGCGTGAGTCGATCCCCGCGAACGCTCCGGTTGCCGACCGACAGATGCCCCAGCGGCAGCATGTCGGCATCGGGCCAGTGGCCCGGCCCGGCCCAAGCCTGCCAGGCATGG
The DNA here is from genome assembly GCA_964243345.1 of uncultured Armatimonadales bacterium. Classification (GTDB taxonomy): domain Bacteria; phylum Armatimonadota; class Armatimonadia; order Armatimonadales; family Capsulimonadaceae; genus JANXMY01. The sequence continues at coordinate 39,562 of CAXTER010000013.1, read as the reverse complement.
CCCAGCGCAAACTCGTGGTCAAGCGCTCCCCAATTGTCCCAGAAATCGTCGGAAGCACGCCACTGATTCGCATGGGCCTCGACATGAGCCGCCTGATCTAAAGGCGTCTCACCCGGCGACAGGCTGTATACGATGCTGCGCCCTGAGTGATCAATTGCTGCAGACACGGCATTGATTTCTTCCAGATGGTAAGGCTTGGAAGTGTCGTCCATCTTGACGAAGTCAACGCCCCAGGAAGCATAAAGCCGGAACAAAGAGTCGTAATACGCCCGCCCCGCCGCGGTGTCCCCTCGGACACCGTACATATCTGGGCACCAGGGACATGTATCCTGCGTATCGGCGGCATCGGCAGCATGAAACTGGGTTCCTTCAATGGGCAGGTTTTGCTTCACGGCGTTGCGCGGGATGCCGCGCATGATATGAATGCCAAAGCGCAGGCCCATTCCATGAATGCGTGCGGCAAGCGCCTGAAAGCCCCGGCCGTTTGCCGCCGATGGAAACCGGTTTGGAGCCGGCAGCAGACGCCCATAGGCATCCATTGTCAGATCGGCTCCGGCACGGGCGTTTGCATTGTTGTCATGTGCGCCGGGATCGTACCAGCGGTAGTCAACGACAATGGTATCCCAGCCGTAAGGCTGCATGATAGTGTGGACGTAATCGGCATTTGCCAGGACTTCGGCTTCCGTGACGCTGTCGCCGTAAGCATCGTAGCTGTTCCATCCCATTGGCGGCGTCAGTGCCAGGAACTTCCCCGCAATGACATGAATCAGCCGCTCATCGGTTCCGGCCCGGTTTTTCACCCGGATACGCACGGGATAATCCCCGGCCTTCGCAAGCGTTCCGGTAAGCGTTCCGGTGTTCCTGTTGAGTGTCAAGCCCGGCGGCAGATTTCCGGCAGTAAAAATCAGCGGGCGCAGGCCGGTGACAGGGACAGTCCAAAGCAAGGGCGTACCCGGATGGATGCCGACACTGACCGGCAAATGGACTTGCGGCGCATCGGGCGGCGGCCGCATGGCAAGGGGCGGGGTTTCCGAAAACGGCTGAAAACGAATCGTTTCCGGCGGCTCTTTCGCTGTGACGAGCGCCGTTTCCAGGCGGGCATCCGCCCAAACCGCATGGTCAAAATCGTAGGCCACGCCGGCGGTCGTCACCCGCAGAACCAGACGCCTGACTCCGGCCAGCGGAACAGAAACAGGCTGCGGGACATCGCCGCTGCTTAGAACTCGGCTTTTCCAAAGCAACTTTCCATCGCCCCAGACCTGAAACTCGACATGTCCCTTGCCGGGGCCGACTTCGTCGTCTACCCCTACGGTGGCCTCAAACCGCTGCATATTTTGGTGAAGGTCAATTTCCAGCAGGCCGGGCGCATGTGTGCCGAAGCCATGAACGAAGCTCTGGCCGTTCAAGGTCAGCGGATGCCCGTCCACGGTTTTGTCCGACTGCGGCTGTCCATATCCCTGCGCTGCTTTTGAGATGTCCAAAGAAGAAACCTGCACTGATGAAACCTGCACTGAGGCAGATGGCGGCTGGGACCCGGCCATGCGCGGCACGAGGCAGGATAAACACGCAGCGCAAGCGATTGTCAGGGTTTTCATGCTTTTATTGTACCTGTCTACCCCTTACTTGTGGCAGGGTAGGTTCTCCCTCTTGTATCCCCTCTGCTTTTTGTGGTATAATTTGCGGGCGGAAATTTCTAAATTCACACTCGCCGGGACATGCCTGCGTGTGCTTTCTCTTTGACGAGAAGGTCGCAGACATGGTGGAACGGTGAGGACGCGCACACAACACGAAGGAGCTACGATTTGTCCATTCTCGCGATGAAGGACCTGCTGGAAGCAGGTGTCCACTTCGGCCATCAGACACGCCGGTGGAACCCGAAGATGAAGCGCTACATCTATGGTGGGCGCAACGGCATTTACATCATTGACCTGCACCAGACATTGAAGCTGTTCGATGATGCCTATGCGTTTATCCAGGAAGTGGCCTCCAACAACGGCAAGATTTTGTTTGTCGGCACGAAAAAGCAGGCGCAGGAAGCGGTCGCCGAAGCCGCCAAGCGCTCCCGCTCTTACTACGTCAACTCTCGATGGCTCGGCGGAATGCTGACCAACTACCGGACCATTCTGACCCGCATCGCTCGTTTGCGCGAGCTTGATCGTTTGGATGCCGAAGGCATTTTAGAGTCTCTGCCCAAAAAAGAAGCCGCCGATTTGCGCGAAGAGCGCGACCGGCTGGAAAATTATCTTGGCGGCATGAAGGACATGAACGGAATGCCCGACGCCATCTTCATTGTGGATTTGAAGAAGGAAAAAATCGCCGTCCAGGAAGCTCGCAAGCTCGGCATCCCGATTGTCGCCATTGTGGATACGAACTGTGATCCCGATGAAGTGGATTATGTCATCCCTGGCAACGACGACGCGATTCGCGCAATCAAGCTGATTTCCAACAAGATTGCTGACGCGATCATCGAAATCCGGCAGCCGGAATGGCAGGATGCGACGGTTGTGGAGACCGAAGAAGACGCCCAGAAGCTCGGCGAGGCGTCCGACGCCGCCATGGTGGCCGCACAGTGGGAAGCATTAGAGAAACGTGTCACCGGCGGCGCACAGGTCCCGGCGGGCGTCTTTGACCCCAGCCTCGGCGCAAGCGGCATGACCGATGCCGGAAACTCCGGCGGCATTTCCCGCCGCAATGCCTCGCCTGGCGGCGAAGCGATGACAAACCCTGCAGAGATCGCGCACGAAGTCGCGGAAGAAACCGGACAGACAACGGCGCAGGGGACGGATTAAAATAGGATTCCCCCAGCCCCCAATAATGGGGGAGCATGAGAAGAACGGGACAATTTCTACTCTGGTCCCCCCCATTATTGGGGGCTGGGGGGAATCCTGACACTTTAGAGGACATTCACTATGGCAGACATTACCGCCGCAATGGTTAAAGAATTGCGGGACAAGACACAAGCCGGCATGATGGAAGCAAAGAAGCTTTTGACCGAAGCTGACGGCGACATGGAAGCAGCGATCCGGCTGTTCCGCGAGCGGAACGCCAAGCGGGAAGTCAAAGAAGGCCGGACAAGCGCGGAAGGCGTCGTTGAAGCGCTGGTGCGCGAGCATAACAAGCTGGGCGTTCTGATCGAGATTAACTCCGAAACAGACTTTGTGGCCCGCAACGAAGAGTTCTCGGCACTCGCCCGCGACATGGCAAAGCACGCGATTGAGAACCCTGGCGCGTCTACCGTAGACGAGCTTTTGGAAGCGACCCACACCGAAACCGGCAGCCCGGCGAAGCTCCGCATTCAGGACGTGTTCGCTAAGATGCGCGAAAACATTATCTTCAAGCGCTTTGCGGCTTTTCAGACCGAAGATGGTACGGTAGACGCCTACATTCACATGGGTGGGCAAATTGGCGTCTTGGTGGAGCTGACCGGCGAAGGCATGGAAGTCAAGACTCTTGCCCGCGAAGTTGCCATGCACATCGCCGCTGCCAAGCCCAAGTACCTGAGCAAAGACCAAGTTCCGGCAGAGAAGCTGGCTGAAGAGCGCGAGATCGTCAAGACCCGCACGATGGCGGACCCGAAGAACACCGGCAAGCCCGCCGAAATCTTGGACAAGATTATTGAAGGCGGCGTCGGCACATTCTATAAAGACTCAGTTCTGCTGGAACAGCCATATATCCGTGAGCCGAAGCAGACTGTGGCGCAGCTTGTCAAAGGCAAAGCGGAAATCAAACGCTTTGTGCGCTTCGAGATCGGCGAGGCATCTTAGTTGGCCGACCAAACTCCTACAAAATGGTCCCGTGTGCTGCTCAAGCTTTCCGGCGAAGCCTTCGCCGGGAACGGCAGCCACGGGGTCATTGATTATGTGGCTGTCGCCGAGATCGCAAGCGAAGTGGCACGGTTGCAGCAGAGCGGTGTTCAGACTGCCGTCGTGATTGGCGGCGGCAACGTCATGCGCGGCCAGCTCGCCGAAAAAGCCGGCATGAAGCGCGTCACCGCCGACCATATTGGAATGCTGGGAACCGTTGTCAACGCACTGGCATTGCAGGACGCTTTAGAGCGCCAGGGCATTGACACGCGGGTCCAGACCGCCATGCCGATCCAGACCGTCGCCGAGCCGTACATTAACCGCCGCGCCCTGCGTCACCTGGAAAAAGGCCGCGTCGTTATTTTAGCCGGCGGCACCGGCAACCCCTTCTTTACGACTGACACCGCCGCTGCCTTAAGAGCCACCGAAGTTCGTGCCGAAGCGATTCTGATGGCAAAGAATGGCACGGACGGCGTCTACGACAAAGACCCGCGCCAGAATTCTGATGCCGTCAAGTTCGACCGCATTTCGTTCGCCGATGCCATTAACCGCCGCCTTAAAGTTATGGACTTAACGGCAATGGCTTTCTGCATGGAAAACAACATCCCAATTGTCGTCTTTGACATCAATGTCCCCGGCAACATCCAGCGCGTCGCCGAAGGTGCCTCCATTGGAACGCTCGTCTCCAAAGATGCGTAGTTGCTAAAGAAAGGCACGGACGCCAGACGATGAGATGTTATCGAGGAGTGGCAAAAAACAATTTGCACTACCCGGACGCACTTCAGGGTGTCGCTAGACCGCGTGGTGGCCCCGCCTCTCCCGAAGATCATTGTTTTGGTGACACTGCCAGCAACTACACATCCTGGACTACTGACCGTGACGTCGCCGTGCAAAAAGCGCTAGATACCAACTTGGGCGGTCGGGGCGTTATTTTAGTAAAAGATTTTGATGAGGACATGCTGACATCATCTCCTGACTATTTCGGCGAGGCGGAAGTGCTGGTGACGGGAACAGTAACCGGCGCGTCTGTAGAATGGATGCCCTAACATGAAACTCAGCGAGCAAATCAAAAATCTTTTGACGGCATCAGCGCAAAGCGCTTCGCCAATGTTTGATTACGTCTCCCTTTTTGATAAAGCAGTCGAAGAACATAGGTCGACGCGCACAATTCCGCTGACAGAACTGCGTGACATTTACAGAGTGCGGGCACAGATTAACCGGAACAACGGCAGTCCTATTATCGGCTTTGATGATCTGCTTCATCGGATGGACGCAATGACTGACGAACAGGTATACATTTCGGTCTTTCTAGCGCCTGCCGGCAGGTTTATCTTCTTTACAGATATGTCAATCGAGAAGCTGGTCGGGATACTCTTTAAGCCAGCCAACGAGTTGCAGCATGAGCAGACAAAGCAAGAGCGCCTGAGCAGTACAGAAAGAATAATTTAGGAGCATATCCCATGAGTTTAGCCGATCTCGCCAAAGACGCCGAGCAAAAGATGAAAAAGACGGTGGATGCGACGCAGCATGATTTTTCGACGATCCGCACGGGCCGCGCCACGCCGTCGCTTATCGACGGTATCTCGGTGGACTATTTTGGAACGCCGACGCCGCTGCCTCAGCTTGCCACTATTAGCGTGCCGGACTCGCGTCAGCTTCTCATCACGCCGTATGACCGCAGCATGACGGCAGCAATTGAGAAAGCCATTAAGAACTCGGATTTGAACATTAACCCCGTCAATGACGGCACGGCGGTTCGGCTGACCATCCCGCCGCTGACCGAAGAGCGGCGTAAAGAGTTTGTCAAGATTTTGAACAAGAAGTCTGAAGAAGGCCGCGTGTCTATCCGTAATATCCGTCGTGATGTCAACGATCAATTTAAGGGGTTAGTTAAGAAAAGCGAAGCCTCCGAAGATGAGTCCAAGCGGGCGCAGGACGGTATGCAAAAGCTGACTGACCGCTACATTGTTGAGATTGACCGCATCACGAAAGCCAAAGAAGCCGAGCTGCTTGAAGTCTGATACCAGCGAGATTCAGCGCCTAAAGGCGCAGCTTGACCCGGCGCGGGTGCCGGCCCATGTCGCCATTATCATGGACGGCAATGGACGGTGGGCGCGTACCCAGGGGCAAGACCGGCTGTTCGGCCACTGGCAGGGCTACCGGACGCTCAAAGAAATTGTCTCCGCTGCCGATGAGTTCGGCATTCAGGCGCTGACTGTCTTCGGCTTTTCCACGGAAAACTGGCGGCGGCCTGAAGCGGAAGTCGGCGGCCTCATGGAGCTGATGCAGGCGGCGATGCAGGCAGAGATCGAGGAGCTGATCCAAAGTCATATCCGCATTCAGGTTTCCGGCCGCCTGTCTGAGCTTCCCTCTTCTCTGCGCGAGACCTTTGAGAGTGCAATGCAGCGGACGGCAGGCTTCACCCGCATGACATTTAACCTCGCGATTAACTACGGCGGACGAGCGGAGATCGTTGATGCTGTGCGAATGCTTGCGGAAGCTGTTCAGCGCGGCGACATTAGGCCGGAAGAAATTGCCGAGGAACATTTGTCGGCTCGTATGTACGCTTCGGACCTGCCTGACCCGGATTTACTCATCCGCACGGCAGGAGAAATGCGTATTTCGAACTTTTTGCTGTGGGGTATTGCTTATTCCGAAATCTGGGTGACGCCGACGTTGTGGCCTGACTTTACGCCCACGCTTCTCGCAGAGGCGCTGGAAGACTACGGAAGGCGCGTCCGCAAGTTCGGCGCAGTTATTCATTCCCCGGAGTAAGCCGTCGTGAAAAACATCGTGATTTTAGGATCAACCGGCAGCATTGGAACGCAGACATTAGATGTGGTCCAACGTCTTCCTGATTTTCTGCGCGTTGTTGGTCTTTCCGCTCACCGTAACGAGAGTCTGCTGCGCGAACAAGCACGCCGGTTTGACGTTCCCACTGAGCATCTGGAATGGGGCGACAATGCAGACCTAACGCGGCTGGCAACACTGCCGGACGCGGATTTAGTGGTCGTTTCCGTTGCCGGTGCGGTCGGCACGGCGGCGACAATCGCCGCTCTGGAAGCGGGCCGCGATGTGGCGCTTGCGACCAAAGAAGTGCTGGTCGCCGCTGGAGAGCTTGTTACGTCAGCCGCCCGCAAAAGCGGGGCGCGTCTGCTGCCGATTGACAGCGAGCATTCGGCCATCTTTCAGTGCCTCAAAGGACAGGAGCCGGAAGACATTCGCAAGCTTTGGCTGACGGCGTCCGGCGGGCCGTTCCGCGAGTGGTCGATGGATCGCATGGCGGCAGCAACAATTGCTGATGCCTTAAACCATCCGACTTGGCCGGCAATGGGCCGCAAGATTACCATTGACAGCGCGACGCTGATGAACAAAGCGCTGGAAACCATTGAAGCCCGCTGGCTGTTTGACGTGCCGATTGAGCGAGTGGGCGTTGTCGTCCATCCGCAAAGCGTCATTCATTCGCTGGTAGAGCTGTGCGACGGCTCGTTTTTGGCCCAGCTTGGCCTGCCGGACATGCGTGTTCCCATTGAAGTGGCTCTGCTGTATCCAAACCGCGCCGACATGAAAGTTCCCCGGTTTGACCTGCTGGCACAGACTAAGCCATTAACATTTGAAGCGCCGGATGAGACACGGTTTCCTAGTCTCGGCCTAGCGCGGCGAGCAGCCCAAATTGGGGGAACGCTGCCTGCGGCCATGAACGCCGCAAACGAAGCGGCGGTTGAGCTGTTTCTGGGCGAGCAGATCACGTTCCCGGACATCATGGGGCTGACCGAGCGCGTCATGGATGCCCATGACGTCCGGCAGACGCCGACCCTGACGCAGATCACGCAGGCGGACAGTTGGGCACGGCAGACAGTTCAGAAGTTTGCGTAGTTCAGCAATTTGTGCAAGGAGCTTCCGACGTGGTTTTATGGGCTAACATTCAGAACACAGTGACGCTGCTGATTATCTTGAGCATCTTGGTCGTCGCGCACGAATGGGGGCATTTCATTGTCGCCCGTCTGTGCGGTATCCGTGTGGATGACTTTTCCATCGGCTTCGGCAAGCGGCTGTTTCGGATCGGCAAGCGCGGCGATACCGAGTATAATGTGCGGATGCTGCCCCTCGGCGGCTTCGTCAAAATCGCCGGCATGGAGCCGGACGAAGCGCCTCTCATCAACGCCAAAGACAAAGTGCTGGGCGCAAATTCCAGTGACCCTGATGCCGGCGAAATCCCGCTGCTGGCGGAAAATCTTGGTGAGCATACCCCTTACACTGGCCCAGATGGCTTTTACAGCAAGCCGCTTTGGCAGCGCTCGCTTGTCATTTTTGCCGGCCCGCTGATGTCTTTGCTGTTTGGGTATTTTGTGTTCTGCCTGATGGGTGTCACGACTGGGATACCTTCCGGCAAAGTTCTAACCCGCGTGGATGTGGTGGAGGCTGGGGGCGAGGGCCAGAACATCGGCCTTCATGCCGGAGACGTAATCACTGCCATTAATGGGCAGCCTCTGGCGAGCGGGCAGGAAATGCTCTTTAAAATTAACAATAGCCTCGGCAAAACTCTGACATTGACCGTACAGCGCGATGGCAAAACTTTTACTCATACGGCAACCCCGCGTCCTGCCGTGCAGAACGGCAAGCCAGTTATCTACACAAGTGTTACGCAGCCTGGCGCGTTTGGGCAGACGCTTGGCCTGAAGGCAGGCGACACTTTGCGGCAAATCGCAGACAGCCCGGTAGAAAATGCCGATCAAGTGCTTCAAGTTCTGCGAACCCACGCGGGCAAGCCGGTGGATGTAATTGTGACACGCCCCACAAATGATGAGCCGGTCACGCTGCATGGAATTGTCCCACCGATACTCACTGCCAGCGGCGTTCTGCCGAGTCTTAACTCCCATGAAGTCGGTGCTTTGAAAATCCAGCCTTCGGAAGAGATAAAGCGCATCGGTTTTGTTGATTCTCTCAAAGCTGGAAACTCTGCCGTTGGGTTTCTGTTGTCAAGCATCGCCGATATGGTGCATCGGCCCAGCCAGATCAAAGACAATGCCGGCGGGATTATCTATATGTACCAGATGACCGGCGTTGTCGCGAAAAACGGCCTGGTGGAAAAACTCAACTTGATGGGGAGCCTATCTATCAGCCTGGCGATCTTCAATCTTCTGCCCATTCCGGTGCTGGACGGTGGGCATCTGCTGACGTTCTTTATTGAGTGGGTTCGGCGCGGTAAGCGCTTAACCGATCAGCAGCAGCAGGCATTTTTAATGACTGGCCTTCTAATCATCGGATGCCTGTTCATTCTCGTCATGTCCAACGACATTCTCCGCACCGTCCATCATCAGCTGCCACAGTAGGCGGCGTTCTAGGTAATCCATGCGTTTTACTCAACTATTTGCCCCAACCCTGCGTGACGCGCCCAGTGAAGCGGAGCTAATCAGCCACAAGCTGCTGCTGCGCGGAGGCTTTATCCGGCCCCTTGCCAGCGGCGTTTACTCGTACCTGCCGCTTGGCCTGCGCGTATTAAACAAGATTTCAGACATCCTGCGGGCTGAGATGGACGCTATCGGCGGGACCGAGTTTTTGATGCCGTCTCTGGTCCCGCGCCCGCTGCTGGAAGAGTCAGGCCGCGATAAAATTGACGTGCTGTTCACTGTCCCGGCCCATGACTATTTTCTGGGCTTCACCCATGAAGAGGTCATTACAAGCATTGCGCGGGGCGACATTCAGTCGTACAAACAGCTGCCGTTTTTGCCCTACCAGATACAAACCAAGTTCCGCAATGAAGCCCGCCCGCGCGGCGGCCTGATTCGAAGCCGCGAGTTCTTGATGCTGGATGCGTATTCATTCGACCGTGATGAAGCCGCCGGGGAAGCCGTGTACAGCCGCGTCCGGGGGGCGTTTGGCCGGATGTTCGCCCGCTGCGGCCTAGCATCGCTGTCCGTAGAAGCTGACTCTGGTGCCATTGGCGGCTCACAAAGCGAAGAGTTCATGGTGCTGTCCGAGGACGGCGAAGACACGGTACTGCGCTGCGACAAGACCGGCTACGCGGCAAACGCCGAGCGCTGCGAGGCTGTTCCCATGCCCGCCGAGGACCCGGAGACACAAGTGCCGGTGATGGAACAAGCCGCAACGCCTGGCGTCTCAACCATTGAAGATGTTGCCGCGTTTCTAGGTGTTCCGCCGGCGCGTCTTATCAAAACGCTTATCGTTACTGCCCCTGATAGCAGCCCTGTTGTCGCGCTTGTGCGCGGTGACCGGGAGCTGAACGAAGCCAAGCTGAACAAGCTGCTCGGCGGGCCGTCGCCTCTTGCCGATGCCGCGACAGTGGAAAAAGTGACCGGCGCTCCGGTCGGCTTCGCCGGGCCTGTGGGTTTAAAGATGCCGGTGCGCGTTATTGCCGACCGAGAAGTAGCCTTTATCCGCGACGGCATCACCGGCGCAAATGCCGCCGATGCTCACCTCGTTCATGTGCTGCCGGGACGGGACTTCCCGCCGCCGGAGTATTTCGATCTGCGAACCGCTGTGGCCGGAGATGTCAGCCCGGTTGACCCTGCGGGCAGGCTGTATACCCAGCGCGGCATTGAAGTAGGCCATGTCTTCAACTTCGGCACAAAATACTCGGCGGCAATGGGCGCGTCGTTTACCGACGAAACTGGTCGCTCTCAGCTCATGCAGGGCGGCTCCTACGGCGTCGGCGTATCCCGAACGATGGCCGCTGCTATTGAGCAGCACCATGACGCCGCCGGAATGCTTTGGCCGATCTCCATTGCCCCGTTTGAAGTGGTGGTTGTGCTGGTGGACGCCAAAAACGACGCCCAGCGCGAAGCCGCCGAAGGCTTGTATATGTCTCTGAAATCCACCGGGATTGATGTTCTCTTGGACGACCGCGATGAGCGCCCCGGCGTCAAGTTCAAAGACGCCGATTTAATCGGCTTCCCGGTCAAAGTGGTTGTCGGCAAGTCGCTTGCGGAAGGCACGGTCGAGGTCAGCCTGCGCCGGGACAGTGCCAGCAAGCAGGCCGTTCCCGCAGCAGATGCTGCCGCGCAAGTTGCGGCGATGGTGAAGCAGATGAAGGCGGAGATGGGGTAGAGAGACCATGCCTTGAAGGGCACGGCTATTGGACGCAGACGCCGAAAACTACTGTCTCAAGCCTGACCAACGAGCCTACACTGTCGGATCGCTGGGCAGGCGCAGCGTGATAGTTGTCCCCATCCCTGGCTCGCTCTGCACGGACGGGCGGCCCCGGTGCTGCTCGACAATCCGGCGGACAATGCGGGTTCCTAACCCTGTGCCGCCAGGCTTTGTGGAATACGCGGCATCGGTGAAAAGCTTAGAGCGCACTTCCGGCGGCATTCCTGCGCCGGTGTCTATGCAGGCGACGGTGTAGTAGGCAGGGTCAGCATCGGGCGCAACCGTCAGCGTGATGGAGCCGCCTTTGGGCGTCTCCGGCAAGGCGTTGTTTACGAGGTTGAAGAGGGCGTTGTAAAGGCGGGCGCTATCAAAAACTGCTTCTAGCTGGGCGTCACCCTCGGCCTTCAGCGCGATTCCCGCCAGAGCCGCTGCACCTGCCAGGGAAGAAGCGACACGCTGGGCGGAATCAAACGGACGGCCAAATTTGAAGTCAAGCGGGGCAACTTCGCCTTTCAGAGCGCCGGCGATCTCACGGGTCCGCGCCGTCACCTGCCCCACCCCTTCGGCGACACTGTCCCGCACCTCGGCATAAAAGCTTTCTAGAGCGTCCAGCGCGTTTGGCTTTTCCGCTCGGACATCTTCAATGTAGCCTTCCAGCGTCTCTACATACGGCAGAACATGGGTCAGCATGTTGCCGATGTCATGGCTGATCTCACCGACTGAGCGGGCGATGGCGGCTAAATTGGCTTCGCGGGCCAGCAGCGCATTCTGAGCGCTCATTGCAATGAGGCTGCTGACAATTTCAATGACTGCCATGTCCGCCGCGTCAAATGCCCCGGAGCGCTTGTTGACAAGCTGGATTACTCCAAGCGGCGCACCGCCGCGCGTGTGCAGCGGGACTGTCATCAGGGAGTGCGTCTGGTAACCTGTCCGGGCATCCACGGTCCCGACATGGTCAGCGTCAGCTTCAACATTCGGTGTTAAACGCCCCTGCCCCGAATCAAAAACTTGTCTTGCAATTCCTCTGCCAAGCGACAAGTCTAGGCTTGTCCCAATCAAGCTATCGGCCACGGGGCCGACTGCATGGCGGAAAACTAACGTGTTTTCCGACGCATTGTGCAGCAGGATGGACCCGGCGTCGGCGTCCACCACATCCATGCTGGTTTGAAGCGCCTGCCGAAGCAGCGCATTCGTGTCGGTGATGGAGTAAAGCGCGGCGCTGACTTGCTGGACAGCTTCAAGCTGCCGCTGGATCACCGCAAGCTGGGATTCGCATTCTTCGGGCATGATGTTTTTCTAAAGCTGCTGCTCGGCAGGCGGCAGCAGGCGGTACAGCCCCTGCTGCTGGATATATGACTCCACTGGCTCCGGGGTCAAATACTTAATGCTTCGCCCTTCGCGCACCCGGCGGCGAATGTCGGTGGACGAAATTTCAAGGCCGGGGATCGGCAGGAAAAAGACGCGGTTCAAGAACTCGGCATCGGCAATTTCCGAAAGCCGCTCCAGCACAAATCCGGGCCGCGTGACTGCGATAAACTGGCATTCATGGACAAGCTGTTCGTACTCATGCCAGGTTAAGATCTCTAAAACTGCGTCTGCTCCTGTGATAAAATACAAAGCGTCCAGCTCCGGGTACAGAACCCGAAAGGCTCGAAGTGTGTCAATCGTGTACGAGAGGCCGGGCCGCTCAATCTCCATACGCGACGCCGAAAAGCACGGGTTGGAACCCGTCGCCAGCAGTGTCATTGTATAGCGCTCTTCCGGCGAGCTGACTGAATATGCTTTCTTGTGCGCGGGCCGCCCGTTCGGCACAAACACGACTTCGTCCAGCGCGAACGCCTGCCGCGCTTCTTCCGCCATCAGCAGATGCCCGTAGTGAATCGGGTCAAACGTGCCGCCCATGATACCCAGTCGCTGCATAATCTTACTCGCGAGTTTGTCCGCTGCCGCGCACGATGTACTTGTAAGTTGTCAGCTCTTCCAGGCCCATCGGGCCGCGAGCGTGCAGCTTCTGGTTGGAGATGCCGATTTCCGCGCCGAAGCCGAACTCAAAGCCGTCGGTAAAGCGCGTGGACGCATTGACATAGACCGCCGCGCTGTCTACGCCATCGGTGAATGCCTGGGCAGCGGCGTAGTCTTCAGTCACAATCGCTTCCGAGTGCTGCGTCCCGTAGATATTGATATGATCTACGGCAGCGTCTAAGCTGTCTACAACTTTGACTGCAAGGATCAGCGCGTTGTATTCCGTGTACCAGTCTTCTTCCGTGGCTTCGGCAGCATCCGGGAGAAGGGCGCGGGTACGAGCGTCGGCGCGGCATTCCACACCGGCTTGCGCTAATTTGGGACCCAGCATCGGCAGAAACTCGGCGGCGATCTGCGAATGCACTAAAAGCGTTTCCGCGCTGTTGCAGACGGAGGGCCGCTGAACTTTGGCGTTCAGGACAATATCAGATGCCATCGCAAAATCGGCGTCTTTGTCAACGTAGATGTGGCAGTTGCCGGTTCCGGTCTCAATCACAGGAACAGTCGCGTCCTCAACTACGGTCTTAATCAGCGACGCGCCGCCGCGTGGAATGAGGCAGTCTACAATGCCGTTTAAAGTCATCAAGCGCCGGGCGGCGGCACGGTCAGTATTCTCAATGAGCTGGATGGATGTACGGGGCAAGCCTGCGGCTTCCAGCGCGTCCTGCAAGACATGTGCAAGTGCGATATTGGAATGGATGGCTTCCGAGCCGCCGCGCAGCAGCGCGGCATTGCCGGACTTGAGGCAAAGCGCAGCGGCATCTACCGTGACATTGGGGCGGCTTTCGTAAATAATGCCGATGACGCCGAGCGGCACCCGCGTTTTCGTGATTTGCAGGCCGTTCGGGCGACGCCAGCCGGAAAGCACCGCGCCGATGGGGTCGGGGAGCGTAGCTACCTGCCTCAGCCCCGCCTGCATTTCGGCGATACGTTTTGGGTTCAGCGTCAGCCGTTCTACTAAATGCGCCGTCATGCCGCTGTCTTTGGCATTCGCTAAATCGCGCCCATTCGCATCTAGGACAGCGTCTTGGCAAGCGGCAAGCGCGTCCGCCATTGCTAAAAGCGCGGCGTTCTTGGCATCGGTTCCAGACGTCGCAAGCGTTCGCGCGGCGGCTTTTGCCGCGCGGCCCTTGTCTTCGACTTCTGTAATCGCTTCGGCACTCATGCCGTTATTCTAGCCGAACGAGGGAGGGTTGTCAAGGGGAATGCCCTGGGTATGAAGCCCACGGCAGTAAGTTCGGCCGACCTTTGGTCGGAAGAGTCCGACCAGCCCGAAGGGCGTCGGCTTTTTCCTGCCGTGGGTTTCATACCCACGGCTTATCTGCGGCTTGTCTGCACTACAAATCCAGCACGAGATTGTCCCGGTGAATGACTTCATCGCTCGGCTTGACACCGAGGCGCGGCAAGATTTCGTCGGTTCGGCAGCCTTGAATTTTGAGGATTTGGGCCTGACTGTAGTTCACAAACCCCTGCGCGAAGGCCGCGCCGTGCGGGTCCGCCAGCGTCACTAAATCCCCGGCGGCAAAGTGTCCTGATGCCTGGACGATGCCCGCCGGGAGAAGGCTGCTGCCGCCTGCGACCATCTTTTGCTTGGCCCCCTCATTAACCATAATCGCGCCTTTCGGCGTGACCCCGTAAGCAATCCAGCGCTGACGTGAGCGCAGGCGCGTCGGCTTGGGAATGAACTGCGTCCCGCACGCGCCGCTCAGAGCATCCGAAACGACATTGGGGCGGCGGCCATCGGCAATGAACATGCGGACGCCGGTGTTCGCGCAGATTTTGGCCGCCTGGATTTTTGTCGTCATGCCACCCGTTCCCATGAGTGTTTGGACGCCCCCTGCGCTTGCTTCTAAAGCGCGGTCTACAGTCTCAACACGGGGAATAAGCCGGGCATCGGGGTCAAGAGCCGGGTCACGGTCATACAAACCGGCGACATCCGACAGCAGCAGAAGCGTGTCTGCCCCGATGAGAGAAGCCACGAGCGCGGCCAATGTGTCGTTGTCGCCGAACTTAATCTCGTCCACGGCGACGGTGTCATTTTCATTGACAATCGGCACGACTCGGTGCGCCAGCAGCACCTCAAACGTGTTGCAGGCGTTCAAATAGCGCCTGCGGTCCTGTAAGTCCTCGCGTGTCAGCAGTATCTGGGCGACGGGAACGCCGAACGCCTCAAACGCCTCAGCGTAGGTGTGCATCAGCAGGCCCTGCCCGATTGCCGCTGCCGCTTGCTTCTGCGGAATGGAGCGCGGACGGCCCGGCAGACGCAGCTTGTCCATGCCCGCCCGAATTGCACCCGACGAGACCAGAACCACGCTGCGGCCCCGGTCAAGCTGTCCAGCCACCTGGCAGGCCAAATCGGCAATATACGCCGTATCCGGCGGCCCACCCCCGCGTGTCAGAGTGCTGGTGCCGACTTTGATGACTAATTTTTGGAAGTCTGAAATGGCTACTCTTCCTCAACTGCTTTTTCTGCCGGCTGGTCTAACGCATCTTCGTCGAAGAAGGAGAATACTGCCTTGCCGATTCGCACGGTGTCGCCTTCCGATGCGCCAAGCGTTCGCAGCTTATTGATGATGCCGGTCTTTTCCAGTGTCCGCTGCAAGCGGCTGACGGCGTCTTCGTTGGACAACTGGGTCATGGCAATCAGCCGCTCAATCCCAGCCCCGGCCACGACATACACTTGATTCGCGGCGTCGTAGCTGGCTTCCCAGCGGCGGTCTACCCGGCGGCCTTTCACTGTTTCCGGTGTAATACGAACAATGCCGTCGTCAAACGGCGGCGGCAGGGGCATTTCCAGCAGACGCTGGGCCAGATAATATACCAATGGCTCCAGGCCGGAGCGCGTCGCCGCCGAGACCACGAATACGGGTTTATCTTCTTCGGCAAACTCCGCCCGCAGCATTTCCACTATTTCCGGGTCGGCGATGTCCGACTTGTTTAAGACAATCACCTGCGGCAGATGGGCCAGCTCCTCGTTGTAGTTTGCCAGCTCCCGGTTGATAATCGCGTAATCGTCCATTGGGTCACGCCCGGACGTGTCCGACACGTCAACTAAATGGCAGAGCAGCCGCGTCCGCTCGACATGGCGCAGAAATTGGTGGCCCAGCCCAACCCCTTCGCTCGCGCCCTCAATCAGCCCCGGAATGTCCGCGATCACAAAGGTCCGCTCATCGTCCACCCGCACGACGCCTAAGTTCGGCACCAATGTCGTAAACGGATAATCGGCGATTTTGGGCTTTGCCGCGGACAGCGCGGCAATCAGCGTGGACTTGCCGACGTTCGGGTAGCCGATCAGCCCGACATCCGCCAGCAGCTTCAGCTCCAGTTTGATTTGTTTTTCTTCGCCCGGCTCGCCGTTTTCCGCAAACTTCGGCGCTTGGTGGGTGGAATTGGCAAAATGGGCATTGCCGCGCCCGCCTTCCCCGCCCCGTGCAACCAGCGCCTTTTCGCCATGCTTTGTCAGGTCTGCAATAATGCGCCCTGTGGCAGCGTCGGTCGCCGTGGTTCCAACGGGAACTTTGAGTGTCATATCGCCCGCGTTCTTGCCGTGCATGTCCCGGCTTGTGCCATGAATGCCGCGCTCCGCTTCATAATTGCGCTGATACCGGAAGTCCAGCAGCGTGGACAAATTCGAGTCCGACTCAATATAAATATCGCCGCCCTTGCCGCCGTCCCCACCGTTCGGCCCACCAAACGGCACAAACTTTTCCTTGCGGAACGCCACAGCCCCATTGCCGCCGTCACCCGCCTTCACGTCAATCAATACTTCATCTACAAATATCATGGTTACGTTCCGTGTGTTGGCTTATCGTTGATGTTGGTCAACGACTGGCCTTTCTGCGAACGGCTTGCGAGCCGCTGCTGTTGTTTCTCTAGTTGCTGCCACTTCTTTTGCGCTTTCGCACCGCGTAGCAGCCTCTGTTCTGCCTCACTCCGCCTCTGCTCTACTACCCGCTTCGGAAGTTTGGAGTGGTATTTCAGCGCTCCAACTTTTCTAGCCGCAGAGCAGTCCCCGTCACTCGCAGCAAACCAATTCTTTCCCTGCGCGTGAAGCATCTCCACCCGCTTCCAGCTTTTTATGTCATTATGGCGGGGCGGCTCGAAGCCGCGTCCAATGTTGAGAGAGCTGCCGCCGCACTCTGCACAACAAAGGTTTTCTTGGCCTTCCTTGAAACCTCCAAAGTTGTAGCGCAGGAGAGTTTTCCTGAACATTTTGCGACAGTGGAAGCAAACAAAGTGGGAGCGCTTGAGTTTCGGGTCATGTTCCAATTGTCTTTCCTACCCCGGCGGCAGCACCGGCTCCGGGTCGGCGAGTGTCCACGCGCCGGTGGAAAACTGTGAGGCGACCCAGGCTCCAAGCGAGCCGAACGCCAGGGCAACTAGCGGGCTGTACAAAAAATAATGGATCGTGCCGCTGTGAACCGCTTCCGGCGACACTAACGGGATGCGCCAGAACGGGTGCACGAACCCGGCAACGCAGAACAAGCCAAACGTACCGGCGGCGACGTTTAAACCCTGAGCGCGGGCGAGAAAGCCGACGGGCAGACCGCCAAAGAGCGACGGCAAGAGCAGCGTTACCAGAGAAGCAGAGCCGTCGTACAGGGCGTTGGATTGGAACACCGTTGCACCGAGCCAGGCCGTGCCGAGCCGGTTCAGCAGCAAAGTAAGCGCGAGACCAGACGCGCCTGCCAGCAAGCAGCGAAGCGGCGGCTTCACCCGGCTGATCCCTCCATTGTCACGACCTGCGAACCCGTAGGCGTCTTTGTGACTTCAATGCGATTCGCAAACGCATCTTTCATCTCATCAATGTGCGTGATGACAATAATCCGCTCAAAATCTTCTTTGATTGCGTTTAAACACTCCACCAATTTTTCGCGTCCTTTGGCATCCTGCGAGCCGAAGCCTTCGTCAATAATGAGCGTTTGCAGACGCGCCCCGGCCCGGCGGGCAAGCAGCTTGGACAGGGCGATCCGCAGGGCAAACGCTGCCCGGAAGCCCTCGCCGCCAGAATACATCTCTAAAGGCCGGGTTCCCAAGTTGTCGCTGACTTTGATTTCCAGCGTCTCAATCGGCGAATCTTTCTTAGATTTGGCTTCTTTGAGCGTCTCAAAGTACAGGTGCATGTCGCCGTCGGTCAGGCGTTCCAGCAGGCGATTAGTTTCATCTTCTAACTCTGGAATGGCGTTTTCGATGATTAGTGCTTGGACGCCTTTCTTGCCGAACGCCTGCGTGAGCTGCGTATGGACTTCCTGATCATACTTAGCATCAGTGAGGCGCTTGGACTTGTCGGCGCGTGTGACTTTCAGCTCTTCCAGCCGGGTCAGCGTCTGTTCACGGCGTCCAATTTCTTGAAGTGCTGTTTGCTCTTCGGTTCGCCGTGCGTTTTCCTGGTCGCGGATTTGCTGTCCAAGCTGTTCCAGTTTCGCCAGTTCCGCGCCGACATCCGCAAGCGCCGCAAGCTGTTTGCGGGCCGTGTCTTGGTTAGACAGCCGCGCCTTCAATGTTTTCTCGCCGCGCTCGATGCTTGCGTCCGCCGCCGTCAGCGCGGCTTCAGCGTGTTCCAGCTGGATATACAATCTTTCCGACGGCTCTAAGACAGCAAGCTCGGCTTTGACGGCGGCGTAGTCGGTTTCAACGTGGCCTAGCTTCTTCAGCGCTGCCTCGTACTTCGCGATCTTGGCCCGAACTTCCAGGGCGAATGCCGCTTCCGAATAAACGCGCTCGGCATCCCGGCGAACCGCCAGCAGGTTCGGCAGCGTTTCGCGTGTGGCTTCCTGTTCCAGCAAAAGCTGCTGAATTTGGGCCAGCCGCGTCCGATCCTCTTTCGCGCTTTTCGTTTGCGCTTCCAGGGCGCGAAGCTGTGCTTCGCATTGCGTAATCTCGGCCTTCAAACGAGCCGCGTTTGTCTTGACTTCTTTCTGCCTCATCTGCGCCCGCGTCAGCGCGTCTTGATACTCGGCTTGAATAGACGCTACTTTGGCCGGCAGCAGATCGGAGTTGCAGACATCGCACTGTCCCTGCTGACCAGCCAGCGCTTCCGCCCGGCGCTTCCAGTCTCGCGCTTCATAATCCAGCCCGGCGCTCTGCTCGCGCAGGAGATTAAACTGCTCCTGCCAGGCGGCCAGCGCCTCGCGCACCGGCCCAATCTGCTCTTCGCTTTTATCGGCGGCGGCCACTCGCGGAGCCAGCATCTCGCGCTGCCCCGTCAGTGCATCGTAATCTTTCACTCGTGTTACTGCCTGTTCATGGTCTGAAACCGCCCGCTCCATCCGGCGATGCACGTCATTTTCCGCCGCCATCAGTTCTTTATCCGCCGCCGCCAGCATCTGCTGGCCCCGGTAAAACTGCTCCAAATCCCGTTCCAGCGCCGTAAAGCGCTCGCGTGCCGCCGCCAAGCTTTCGTAGTTCCGGCTGATCTCATCCCGGCGCGACAGAAGCGCCCGCGCTCCGTCGGCAATCGTTCGCTGCCGCTGAAGCTCATCCGAGACTTCGCGCACTTCTTTGTCCCACTCGGTAATCTGCGCCGTGAGCGTCGCCGCAAGCTCGGCCTGGCTTTTAAGCTGGGCCTGCCGCTCCTTCATCGTGTCCCACTCAACCCGTAGGGTGTCGCGGCGCGTGTGCAGCGTTTCTAAGCGGCTTTGCAGGTCGGCCATTTGACGGCGCAGGTCCGGCTCGGCGCTCAGTTCGGCATCAATGCCGCTGATATCGCGCTCTAAATCAACGGCTTCCATGGCCGCCGCTTTTGATTTGTCCCGCGCTTTGGCTTCCAGTTGATCGTAGCGGGACAAGTCCAGAATGTCGGCAAGTATTTCTTTGCGCTTGCCCGGCGTCTGTTTGACAAATTGGTCGGCCTGACCCTGACGCAGATAGGCCGAGTTCAGGAACGTGTCATAGGACATTCGCAAAAGCTTTTGCACGGCGGCTTCCGTGTCCCGGTCGGTGTTGCCGGTCAGCGGATGCCAGCCGATTCCTAATCCTTGATCCGGCGTCTCGCCCTGTAACTGCCATACATTGCCGCCGGCTTTTTTAGAACGCTTCCGAACCACGCGGTAGCGCTGCCCGCCCATCTCAAACGTAAAATGGACGCTCATTTCATCCGCGCCAATGCGGACAAGCTCATCGTGCTTGTTCTTCCCCGCACGGCTTTCGCCCCACAGCGACCAGGTAATCGCGTCGAGCAGCGCACTCTTGCCGTGGCCGTTTTCGCCGGACAAGCAAAGCGTGTGCATCCCCGAAAAATCAATGGCCGGCACATCCGCGCCATACGACATAAAGTTCTTAAGTTCAAGACGAATGGGAATCATTTCACCCATAATTATACCTGAAAAGCACTTGTCAGAAGATAGCAGCAGTTGACAAAGGCAACAGTAAAAGCAATACTATCAACATGGAACTGACGGAAAGGGAGTTACGCTGGCGGCAGACACAAGCCGCAGACAAAGATGCCCATGCCATCATCGCCCGCGGGTTTTCCGCCAGCCGCATGAACGCGACAAAATGGCGCGAAGTTGTTGAAGCCATTGGAGAAGACAGCAATCGTTATCGCTGGGTAGACGTTCCCGAAGTCTCCGACTGGCTGAACGCCTGGGTCCCTTACCTGAACTCGACCTATTTTGACACAGCCGCCGTTGGCCCGTTCAAGACGTTCACAATTGAGTGGATGGAGATTGACCCGGTGGAAGAAGTAAAGAACGGCTTGCTTCTCAAGCCTCAGCGCATCAACCGTGCGGAAGTAATCGAGCAACGGCTCCAAGAAATCAACGTACCTTACGAGTGGGTGGGCCGCTACATACGGATTGCTGGACACGTTCGTGACAGTCCGTAGGCGGTCAAGAGCGACATGAAAACATTGAGCTAATGGGCCTATTGGCTGTTCCTCTATGGCATTGCAACCATTCCTGCGGCACTTATTGGAGGGTTGATGTCAAGTTCTTATATCTACGTCTATGACCACGGACATAGGCCGCGCATGAACGGTCAAGAATATAACGCACTCCTGGACGGTGGAGAGGTTGTCGCTGCACTGATGTTGGCGACACCCGGCTTCATACGGGGCGGCTGGTCCCAACGGAGAGACCGACAAAAGGAACGCGAGAAGCTGCAAGCAGGGCAGCGAGCCAATGTTCAGGATGACACGGTTTGGCCCCCAAAGCCCCTCGAATGAAGAAGCCCTGCCTCGTTAGAGGCAGGGCTTTCTTTTAACTTCACAGGTCAAGGCTTTTGCGGTTCGGTCAACAAGGACTGGCTCTTTGCTTCCGCGAGCTGCCTGTCCATGTCGCGGCGGTACAAGTCGCTGACTTGCTTTGCGTAATCCACTTTCAAGTCTGCGACGGTTTGCGCCGTCAGGATTTTCATTTCAGCGACGCCTTCCGCCAGGGCTGCTCTGACTTCGGCGGCGATTGTGCTGCGCGATTCTTCCAGCTTGGAAATGCGCCCTTCAAGGTGAATGATTTCGGTTCGCAGGCTGGTTACTTCTGAGCGAATGAGCTTGAAGCTGTCATCAAGGTTGTCTAAGGTCTTTTCAACAGTGTGGTAAAGCTTGAGAGTCTCATTCGCGGCTTTTAGTGCTTCCACCCATGTTGTCATTAAAGTTCCTTCTCGACAAACGGCTTAACCGTGTGATGACAACGCTTTTGTAGTGGCATCAAGCTCACAATAAATTTCCTGAGCGAGAGAGTTCAGCCGCTCCAGTCTCTTCACGATACGGGAGCTGGAAGAACCGATTTCTTCAAAGGTCCGGCGCATCGCTTCCGCCGTCTCATTATCAGGTTCATTCAGTGCCAAACTCGCTGTCGCGGGCGCAACTGCGGTGGCCGCGTGCGGCGAAGAGAATTGCACCTGCTCTTGATCAGGCATCTTGGCTTCCGTACCTTTCCGGTGTTCTGCACCTCTACTTGGGCGTAAAGGATGTGCCGCAGCCACAGCTTTTTTGGACGTTGGGGTTCAGGTACTTCCAGCCGCCTTCTAGTAAATTGGCGGTGCTGTAATCCAAAGTCATGCCGGAAATGAACTGGGCGCTTTTGGGGTCTACCATGACGGTGAGGCCATCCACTTCGTACACAGTATCGTTTGCGCGGGGCGCTTCTTCCAGGCCCAGAATGTAGGATAGGCCGGAGCAGCCGCCGCCTTTGACGCCGACGCGCAGCTTCAGCGTGCCGTCGCCCTTTTTAGCGATTAAGCGCCGAACTTGGGTGATCGCGGACGGTGTCAGAGTGACAGGATAAGCGGCAGTTTCGGTTGTAGGTTCTAACGCAGCGGTATTGCTCATTTTAATTTCCTCTAAAAGAAGCCAAGTTCCAGTTTGGCTTCTTCGGACATGCGGTCCATGCTCCAGGCGGGTTCCCAGACTAGCTCGACGCTAACATCGGCGACGCCGGGTACCTCGCGGACTTTGTTCTCGACTTGGCCGGGCAAAATGCCGGCAACCGGGCAGGCGGGAGAAGTCAATGTCATCTCAATGTCTACAACGCCGTACTCGTCTACGTTGACTTCGTAGATGAGGCCGAGGTCGTAGATATTGACCGGGATTTCTGGGTCATAAACTTCCCGCAGAGCTTCTAAGACTTCCGCTTCAATCATCAGCGGATAAACTTTTGTGTCTGTTTTCGTATCTGTGGTCGGCATAATTTATTTCTCACTTTGAAGCGCAGAAGCCGCTTCCTGCTTCATGCGTCCAATAACCGCCATCAGGCCATTGGAGCGCGATGACGAAATGTGCTTGCTCATGCCGATGCGCTCAATAAAGTCCGGAGGCGTCTGGGCAATTTCGTCCGGTGTCCGGCCTGAATACAGACGCACGGCAAGCGCGATCAGGCCCTTCGGAATGGCGGCATTGCTGTCGGCATGGAAAAACAAGCGGCCGTCTCGCGGGTTGGTTGCAACCCAAACGAGCGCCTGGCAGCCTTTGACAATATACTCGTCGGTGTGGTACTCCTGCGGCATCGGCGGCAGCTTGCGGCCCAGGTCGATAATGTACGAGTTCCGCATATCCAGATCATCGCCGAATAGCTCGAACTCTTCCACGATCTCGTCCTGCGCCTCGTCAATTGTCATCGCGTCTGCTGTCATTCCCCAAACATCTTTCTGACTTTGGCTAAACCTACTACTAAAGCGTCCATTTCTTCGCGCGTGTTGTAGAGCGCTAATGACGCGCGGGCAGTGGCGGAGACGCCCATACGCTGCAGGACCGGGTGAGCGCAGTGCTGCCCGGTACGAATGGCGATACCTTGTTCGTCTAAAAGCGAGCCAATATCGTAGGGATGGATGTCGCCCATCGTAAACGAAAACACGCTGGCTTTGCTTCGCGCCGTGCCGACCATTCGCAGACCCGGCACCGCGAGGAGCGCTTCCGTGCCGTAAGCCGTCAGGTCATGCTCATACGCCGAGATTTTGTCCATGCCGAGAGTGGTCAGGTAGTCAATGGCGACGCCCAGGCCAATCGCGCCTTCAATGTGCGGCGTTCCCGCCTCAAACTTGTAGGGAATCTCGTTGTACGTCGTGCCTTCTGCAAACGACACGGTCTCAATCATGTCCCCGCCGCCCTGCCACGGGGGCATGGACTCAAGCAGCGAGCGCTTGCCGTACAAGACACCGATCCCAGTCGGACCGTACAGCTTATGCCCTGAAAACACCAGGAAGTCAGCGTCCAGTTCCTGAACGTCAATTGGAATATGATATGCCGACTGCGCGGCGTCCACCAGCACCGGCACGCCTTGTGCATGTGCCAGCCGAACGACTTCTTTCACCGGGTTAATTGTGCCAAGTGCATTGGACATGTGACAAATGCCAACAAACTTTGTCCGCTCACTTAGCATCTCGGCATAAGCGTCCATCAGCAGCTCGCCGTCATCATTGATAGGAATAACCCGCAGATGAGCGCTTTTTTCCGCGCACAGCATCTGCCACGGAATGATGTTGCAGTGATGCTCCATCTCCGAGACAATAATCTCATCACCAGCCTGTATGTTCTGCCGTCCCCATGTCTGCGCGACTAGGTTGACGCTCTCCGTCGCGCTGCGCGTGAAGATAATCTCGTGCGCGTCTGCTGCGTTCAGGAAGTTCTTGATCTTGATTCGTGCACCCTCATAGCCTCGCGTCGCCAGCTCGGCCAGCAGATGCGACGACCGATGGATGTTGGAGTTGTAATCCGTATAGTAGCCCGTGATTGCGTCAATGACACTCTGCGGCTTCTGCGTCGTCGCTGCATTGTCCAAGTAGACCAGCGGCTTGCCGTGGACTTCCCGGTGCAAAATCGGAAAATCCTGCCGAATGCGCTGCACATCATATGCGTCTGTCATGGTATGTTTCAGTCTAAAAAGCCGCGGGTTAAAGCGCGATCCCCTGCAAGGCACGGTCGGCGAGAAGCACTTGATCCAATTGAGCGCGGATGGCGTCTACCTTGATGCGGCTGACAATGTCGCTGGCAAAGGCATAGGTCAAGAGGGCGCGGGCGTTGTCTTTTGGAATGCCCCTGGCACGCAGGTAAAACAAGGCTTCGTCAGAAAGCTGACCGATAGTCGCACCGTGGGTGCATTTGACATCGTCGGCAAAGATTTCAAGCTGCGGCTTCGTATCAATCTGCGCGGTCGGCGACAGCAGCAGAGTTTGGTTGGTCTGCTTGGCATCGGTCTTCTGCGCGTCTTCCCGTACAAAAATCTTGCCGTTGAAGACGCCGCGCGAGTGGCCGTCCAAAATGCCCTTGTAGATTTCGTGCGAGTTGCAATGCGGCATGGCATGGTCGATTTCGGTGTGGTTGTCAATCAACTGCCGGTCGTTGCCAAGATAGACACCGTTCAGCGTACATTCAATGCCCTCGCCGCCGAGATAGGCATTGGCATCGTTGCGGACCAGCAGGCCGCCCAGCCCAACCGAGTGCGACGAGAAGTTCGTGCTGCGGGCTAAATGAAGCTGCATCGTTGCAACGTGATAGGACTTGACGCTCTCGCGCTGGACTTTGTAGTGATCTAAGACAGCGTTCTCGGCAGCGACAACTTCCGTGACAGCATTCGTGAAGTAGACTGCGTCCGGCGTTCCTGAGTAGCTTTCCACCAATGTCGCCTGCGAGTTCGCTTCCGCAATGATCAGCGTGCGCGGGTGCGAGACAGTCGGCCCACCGTGCGGCGTCGAGACAAACAGCAGATGGATTGGCTCGTCAATCACTACGTTCCGGCTGATGTGAACAAATGCGCCGTCTTCCAAAGCCGCCGTGTTCAGCGCGACAAATGCCTGGGTCGTGAATTTTGCGTAGCGGCCGAGATGCGCCTCAACAAGTTCCGGGCTGGCTTCCATTGCGGCGGCCAGCGTGCTGACCGTAACACCCGCCGGGAACTCCTGGCTTGATAAGTCTGCCTGAAAATGCCCGTTGACAAACACAAGCTGCGTCCCGCCCATGCCGGCGTAGGTATAATGAGCCAGCGCATCCGCCGTCATGGCGCTGTCGGCCTTCGTCGCCAGCGTGAAAGGCGTTTCCGCAATCGGCGAAACATTCGTAAAGCGCCATTCTTCGTTGCGCCGAGTCGGGAAGCCGACTTCAGCAAACCGGGCTGCCGCCGACTGACGCAGGTTCAAAAGCCATTCTAAGGCGGGCGCGTCGCTCCCACTATTACCGCCGGTGAAGTCCCGCAGGTAGCTGTTCTCAGTAACAAGTGTTTCAGTCGTCATACAGCAGCCAGTTCTTTCTCTTCCGCGTCTTTGCCTTCCAGCCAGCCATAGCCCTGAGCTTCCAGCTCCAGCGCCAGTTCTTTGCCGCCGGACTTGACAATTTTCCCGCCTGATAAGACATGAACAAAATCGGGGACAATATAGTTCAGCAAGCGCTGGTAATGGGTCACCACAATGACAGCGCGCTCTGGGCTTCGCAGGGCGTTGACACCGTCTGCAACCACTTTCAGCGCGTCAATGTCCAGCCCTGAGTCTGTCTCATCTAAAATCGCCAGCTTCGGGTCTAAAACAGCCATTTGGAAGATTTCATTGCGCTTCTTTTCGCCGCCCGAAAAGCCTTCATTGACAGGCCGGTTTAAAAGGCTGGGATCAATATGCAGCACTTTCATCTTTTCTCGGACCAGCTTCAGGAACTGGGCGGCGTCTAATTCTTCCTCGCCCCGATAGCGCCGAATCGAGTTCAGTGCAGCTTTAAGAAAGTAAGTGTTGTTGACACCGGGGATTTCGACTGGATACTGGAACGCCAAAAACAGCCCTTCCTGCGCCCGCTCTTCCGGTTCCAGGTCCAAAAGGTCTTTTCCCTCAAATAGCACCTCTCCGCCGGTCACTTCATAAGCGTCGCGCCCGGACAGAACGCCCGCAAGCGTACTTTTGCCGGAGCCGTTCGGCCCCATGATTGCATGAACTTCACCTGCGTTGACCGTCAGGTTAATGCCCTTCAAAATCTCTTTTTCTGCAACCCGCGCGTGCAGATCGCTTACTTCCAGTAATGCCATAATTCAATCTTTCCATGGAGGCGAGGGAGTGAACTCCACTTGCTGCCAAAAAGCGTCCTTCGGACGACAAGAAGAGCCACAATGCCTGCTCTCTCGTCCAAAGGACGACCCTATTCAGCGAGTGGAGTTCACTCCCTCGCTTTTTGCTGCGCTGTTCTAAGAAACTTTGCCTTGACCAACAACGATCTTGATTTCGCGCGGATGCCCGTTTTCGTTCGTTCCCGTCCAATGATGATCTTTACCGTCATGCCGCCCGCCGTGCGCCTTCATGTCCACGCCTTCGTCGTTAGACTTCTTCACTAATTCCATTGCCTTGACCTGGGCTTCCTGCTCAGTATGCGTCACAACTTCGTGCGCGTGTCCCGGCCACCCCTTAATCTCAATCACATACTTGCTTGCCATTGTGTCTTCCTCACTTAAAATTTGTTTATCTTTGCGGCTGTTGCAATCAATTGTGCTTCCCTGCGAAGGTTCTTGGCAACGATGCTAAACCGCTGTACCTGCGCCGCTGTGAAGCTTGTTTTTGCGGCAGGTGCCGTCCATGTCATGTCTTCACTCTGATAAGGATACTCTGTGTTTTGCTGATACCTTTGCCCAACCGGAGGAAGCTTAGGCGCAAGCCGGCAGAGGTCATAAATATCAGAGTTCCAGCGGGTAAAAATCCGGCTCATGTTCGCTGCCAAGTCCGGCCTCTGCCGAAGCGGAAGCCGGACAAGCCGGTTAATCATCTTGAGCGGATAATGCTCTGCCTGCACCCGATCTAAAAGTATTCCCTGTTCCCGCAAAATAGCGTCAATAACATTAACAGATTTCTCGACCACCTGCTGATACTTAGAAATGGCTTGGCAGTAGCTGCTTGCGTCATCGCGTTGAAAAACCCTCTGCGCCGCCGCGAAGTCAGATTCTACCTGTTCAAGCCATGCTTCCGCTTCCGTCATGCCATAACCGCTTCACGCCGTAAGAGAGCCGCTAGATTATCACCCTCACCAGATTTATAAACCACCCGGTAATGTTCCTGTCCTGCCTCTACCGCTGCCAGCACAGGTTTCAGTGCATCCCACTCTTCCTTTATGGCAATACGCAACTCTATAGCATTGGTCAATATTATGCTTAGGCGGCTGCCAACAGGGACTCCAAAACCCTCAGTTGAACCATAAGACATCTCAAACAACTCTCGGTCACCACTTACCTCATCGTAGCCAAGCTGTGAAATTACCTCAAGTAGATGAACACTCTCTGGGGCCTGCGGACGATCAAAGTAGATTGCTAGTAAGAGTTTCTGATGTTTTAGCTGACTGTGCTGGTCAACAAGGCGCTTGACGTCATGTAACCTGTCTGGAAATGCCATCTTGCTTCTCCTTTAGCCAACGCTGCCTTCCAGGCTGACGCCGAGCAGCTTTTGGGCTTCGACGGCGAACTCCATCGGCAGCTCGCGGAAGACTTCTTTGCAAAAGCCGTTGACGATCATGCTCACAGCATCTTCGGTGGAAATGCCGCGCTGGTTGCAGTAGAAAATCTGGTCTTCGCCGATCTTTGACGTAGACGCCTCATGCTCGACAGTCGCCGTGGGGTTCTTCACTTCGATGTACGGGAACGTGTGCGCCCCGCAGCGGTCGCCTAAAAGAAGCGAGTCGCACTGAGAGTAGTTGCGGGCATTCTCCGCGCCGGGGTTGATCTTGACCAAACCGCGATAGGTATTCTGGCCGCGTCCTGCCGAGATGCCTTTGGAGACAATCGTGGAGCGTGTGTTCTTGCCCAAGTGGATCATCTTCGTGCCGGTGTCCGCCTGCTGCTTGTTGTTGGTCAGCGCGACCGAATAGAACTCGCCGACCGAGTTGTCACCCTGCAAAATGCACGACGGATACTTCCAAGTGATAGCGCTGCCGGTCTCAACCTGCGTCCACGAAATCTTAGCGTTGTCGCCTTTGCAGATGCCGCGCTTGGTGACAAAATTATAGATGCCGCCGTTGCCATCCTTGTCGCCGGGATACCAGTTCTGGACCGTCGAATACTTGATGGTGGCGTCCTTCATGGCGACAAGCTCAACGCAGGCCGCGTGAAGCTGGTTCTCATCACGCATCGGCGCGGTGCAGCCTTCTAGATAAGAAACGTAGCCACCCTCGTCGCAGATAATCAGTGTCCGCTCAAACTGGCCGGTGTTCGCGGCGTTGATGCGGAAGTAGGTAGACAGCTCCATCGGGCAGCGGACGCCTTTCGGGATGTAGCAAAACGAGCCGTCGGTAAAGACCGCCGAGTTCAGGGTCGCGAAGAAGTTGTCCGAGTATGGAATGACCGAGCCGAGATACTCGCGCACCAGCTCCGGGTGATCGTGAACGGCCTCGGAGAACGAGCAGAAGATAATCCCCTGCCGGGCCAGCTCGCCCTTGAACGTGGTCGCAACCGAGACGCTGTCAAAGACGGCGTCCACGGCGACATTGGAGAGGCGCTGCTGCTCGGCAAGCGAGATGCCCAGCTTGTCGTAGATCGCCAGCATCTCCGGGTCTACTTCGTCCAGGCTATTCAGCACTTTCTTCGGCTTCGGCGCGGAGAAGTAAGCAATCTTCTGGTAGTCCACGGGCTTGACGGCGACATTGTGCCAAAGCGGGTCGCTCATGGTCAGCCAGTGCTTGTACGCTTTGAGGCGGAACTCCAGCAGCCATTCCGGCTCGTTTTTCTTAGAGGAAATCGTGCGGATCACGTCTTCGCTCAGGCCAACAGGAATGGTATCGCTTTCCACTTCGCTGACAAAGCCATATTTATATTCTTTGCTCGCAAACTCTTCAATTGTATCTGTGGCTGCACTCATGCTGGTTTCTCGCAGTTCTAAATTATTCTCAACTCATGTCTAAAGGCGACTGATGTTGTCGGATATAGTGTACCCATTTTTAGCAGGCGTTGTCAATGCCGAAAGGCTGACGGCAAAGATACCTGTTTCCCTCATTCTGCCCCGTTTGCCCCTCTAAAATCACAGCATTCCTCCGAAGATAAAAGCATCAAATTGTTCCTGCAGCTTTTGTTTAAGAGGTCACGCCGAGATGCTAAATTCACTTCTTCTTGCGGGGTTCGCTTGGGCCGCCGGTGTTGCCGGGCCGCAGTTCCCAGTCACTCTTTCGTCTGCTTTGCCCCAGCCTGCCGCTGCCGTTCGCGCATTGCGCCCTGTCCCGGCACAGGCCGCTTTCACGCTGCCTATTTCCAATAACGCCGCAGAAGAAGCCTTTGTCGCACTGATTAATACCGAGCGGTCTCAGCGCGGCCTCAGCACTCTGACACTTGACCCGATGCTGACCGCAACCGCCCGCGCCCATTCCCAGGAGATGTGCGGCCAGAACTACTTTGACCACCAATCTCCGACCCCCGGCATGACTTCGCCAATGGACCGTTACTTAGCGTCCGCAAGGCAGCTTGGGCTGCCTCAGCCGGAGTATCTACTGGTCGGCGAAAACATCTACTATTGCAGCGTCTTCAACGACATTTACAACGTGGATTATGCTCACCGGGCGTTTATGGCAAGCCCCGGCCACCGGGCCAACATTTTGGAGCCGCGCTTTTCAAAAGTCGGCATCGGCATCTACCGCAATGCCAAAGGCGAGTTCTGGGTTACCGAGATGTTCAGCCGCGACCGCACTCCCTAGCCAGCATTCTGTCTGTGAATAACCGGAAATAAACCAGCATTGCATGAATGAAAGAGGGCGAACACAAGAAGAAAAGGCGAACACAAGAAGGGCGAACACAAGAAGGGCGAACACAAGGTTCGCACCCTACGTTCTGTCACCAGGCATCCTGGACCCGTAGGGGCGAACCTTGTGTTCGCCCTTTCTTCTTGTGTTCGCCCTTCTTGTGTTCGCCCTTCTTGTGTTCGCCTTTTTCCTAGCAGCGTTTAGAGCTTCGCCGCGTTCAGCGTGTCCGCAAGACGGTAGCCGGCCAGCACAATCTGCTGGTCAGCGATCTTGTGGCCTGTGTCCAGATACCCCGACGGTAGGGTCACTTCCGTTCTTTCCGGCTCCGTCGGCGTCATCGGCAGAGTCTCATTGACGTACACATACTTTTGGGCCAGTGCATTGCCTTCCACCACCCAGTCGTGAACCTGCGTATGGGCCGTAAGCTGCGGAAACGCGCTGCGACTATACGCCGGGGTTTCCAGCGACGCCGCGATCTTCTGAACTTCCGCCGGGTCTTTTGTCCCGCCCAGCATGTCGTCCCACAGCGAGTGCAGGCCGTGAGCATGGGCGGCGGTTTCTAAGGGGTCGGCATCGATCGCGCCGGGGGCCAGCGATTCGTCGTTGCCGCCCTTGTCGCCTTTCGGGAACTGGGGTGAAAACAGCGACGAATCATGCAGGGGCTGATGGATGTCGCCGATTAAATGCTCCACCCAGCACAGCGCCACAGCTCGGTCCTGGTCTGTGGCCGCCGGCGTCACCATCAGAGTCGTCTCTGCCGCAATCTGCGTTTCTGCGTTCGGCGTCACAATAACCAGTGCCGCCGGGTCCGGCGTATAGCCCGGCGCAATCACCGGCAGGTCAATATAATGCCAGATGGGCCGGTCATCCGGCGTCTTGCGAACATCGTCCGGCCAAGTTGCCGCCTTCATAAACGCAAACCGCCCTTTGTCGGTGTACCCCGCCGGCATCTCGCTCATCCACAGGCCATAATCCCGGTGCTTCGCCAAGAGCGCATCCACGCTTGCCTTTGTTTTGGGCGTCAAGTTGTCATAGGCAATGCTCGCCGTCGTCATGTGTCCTGTTGCGTTCCACGCCGAAGCGTGCGGGGCGGCAAACCCCAGTAAAGCCAAACCGGCCAGCGCCGGAAGAAGTCGTTTCATGTTTTTGATGTTATTCATAGAGCCTAGTTTACCTGCTCCGGCCCTAAATACTGCCTGTTCCCATTTTTGACACAGAAGCTCTTATCTTTTCGGACACTCTTGATACACTTGGTATAATGTCTGATAATTGATCCTTCCTTGAGATTTTAGGGAAGGTATGAACGTTAATTATAAATAGTAACGTAAACTGCGCTGAGGAAAGCCAAGGAGCAGACCGCGCAAGGGGTGAGGGAGGCCTTTGAATGACTACTGCGGATTACGCTCTAAGGGTTCTCGTAAACGGTGTTGATATTACCGAAGCGGTATTAAGTTGGAAAGGCTACAACGGGCCTGATGAAAATACCATGACAATCGAGTCGACGATGCGGATATTGCTGAACGGCAAGAACCCACAGTTATCGTTGATAGACCTCAAAGGTACAGTTTTTATCGACTGGATCAAGGGAGAACATGTCGTCAGGCAATACAGTGGATGTGTAGTCAGGGGAAATACAGATGGGGGAAATTATGTGCTTGAATGCCGTGATGCCCAGCAGATATTAGATGAGTTTAAGATAGGAGGTGGGTTTGGCACGGGCTTGCTTCCCGTCGAGAAGATTTACTATATCCTGAACTCATCTATGCCCCAGCATACTGACAAGAAGAGCCTGCACATGTCACCGAGCAAAACCCTTGCTGATGCTGACTGGCTTTTTGCACCCAGAAAATACGTGTATATCGCACCAATACCCTCTTGCATATTGACACGCAGTAGTGTCGAACTTGGTGAAGCACACCTATATAGAACTAACGCCACGGGGTACGTCGATGATTTTAATATCGCAGAAACACTTCCCGGAAACACGCCGCCTGAATGGGCTTCAGGAAGAACACGCCTCCGTATCGAAATTGAAGCTGAAGGCTTCTTGGATGCGTTCGAGAAGGGGCGCGAGAAGCTCCGAAAAATTCTTGACTTTGTATCTTTTGGAATCAACCTCTCGACACCGCAGTTCACCTGGAATTCGCAGGTAGTCACACATGATTTTCAGCGAAAGCGCATTTTCGTCAATGTCCAAGAGACTGCATGAGATTACGTTGGCGATACCATACGTCAAGATAGATATTGGCTCCAATGGCAATCCTCTCATCTCGTAGAGGAAGACTTCACAATTGAGCGCGACGATCCATTGCTGGATTTACACCCGGTCTTTGAACTACTACTGTCTAAAGCTGATGATGAACTAAACTCAGCGGAGCGAGCCAAATTGAATGCGATTCACGCTATGAGGCAGGTACGGCAATCGGGGAATGTTGGAGACGCACTTGACCATATTTTCCGGAGTATGGAGTATCTGCTGAAAGGGTATCAAATTCCTGGCCTTTTTACTGAAGAAGAACGAGCAGATTTGCTGAAAATTGCGAGAGCTTACTTAACAGATCACTATGCCGATGAGCCTCGTAAAGAGCAAGAGCAGCGGCAAAGCAGGGTGAGGAGCGTTCTTTCCAATATCAATGATACTTCTTTGAGAACTAAATGGCAACACTTTTGCTCCGAGAAGAAGCTAGATTTTTCTGGAGATGATGAAGCATTCCTGTGGAGCATCCGTAAGCAACGAAATGAAAACCAACATGGTAGGCTTGTAAAAGCAAGACGAGAAGATATTCAGCGTGCCGCTTCAATGGTGGAAAAAGCGATCCTTGCCTCACTTGTTTGACCATAATATCTTCCATAAAGTGGTGACCCTGTTTTCTCGTTGAATTGATTGCTACCTTGGCTTCAAGCGTAGTTCTTAGTGTAGCTCAGTTCGCTCATGTGAGCCAATTCATCACGAGAGGTATAGCCATATGCTATAATAGCCCATGCTTTTAGTGATGGATGCGGGCAATTCCAATGTGACGTTTGGGGTCTATGACGGCGAGCGGCTGCTGACCCACTGGCGCATTCGGACGGAAACGGGGCGGACGCACGATGAGTACGCGGCGTTTTTGGGGGCGCTGTTCACGCAAAGCGGCTACCCACTGTCAGCCATAGAAGGGGTTGCGCTGGCGAGCGTGGTTCCCGGCGCGACGCCTGCCTTGAAGCGGCTGGCGCAGTCGGCGTTCGGGTTGAACGCTCTCGAAATCACGGCATCGGGTGACTTGGGGCTGGAAGTCGGGTATGTGCCGCCGGGGGATGTCGGAACCGACCGGCTGGTAGACGCGGCGGCGGCAGTCTATAAGTACGGCGCACCGTGCATTGTGCTGGACTTCGGCTCGGCGACGACGTTCAACGCGGTCGCGGCTCCGTCCGCGCCGGACGGCTTGCCCCGTTACTTAGGCGGCGCGATTTGCCTCGGCATCGGGCTGTCGCTGGAAACGCTGTTTGCCCGCGCCGCGAAAATTCCGCGCGTCGAGCTGGCTCCCCCGCCCCGCGCCATCGGCAGCAATACGGTCCATGCCCTGCAGTCGGGCATTGTGCTGGGGACGCTGTCGCTGGTGGATGGCATGATTGCCCGGTTCCAGGACGAAATGGACGCGCGCGGCTGCCCGGTGGTCGCCACGGGCGGCCATGCGTCCGAACTTTTGTTCGCGGCCAGTGCGGCCATCACGCATTTGGAGCCGCATCTGACGCTGGACGGCCTGCGCCTGCTGTTTGACCGGTCCCTGCGGGACACTTAAGTTGAACAAGCTGATCTTGCTGCTGGCGGTCTTTTTGGTCAGCACGGCGGGCCTGTTCGCGCATCAAGCGCTGGCGCAGGCGACGCCGCTGGCGATTGCGGCTTGGCGTCTGGGCCTGGCCGCGCTGTTCTTTACGGGCTTGTCTCTGGTGCGGCGCGGCGAAGCGTCTTCGGGGGCAGTGCCAAAAGACGTGCGCTGGCGGCTGGTGCTGGCGGGCCTATGCCTCGCCGCTCATTTCGTGACCTGGTTTGCGGCTTTAGACCGAACTTCCGTCGCCCGTGCCACGCTGCTTGCCTGCACGACGCCGCTCTGGACAACCATTGGGGGCTTTCTGCTGGGGCGGCGACGTCCGACGGGGCGTGACATCGGAGCGCTGGCTGCGGCTGGTATTGGCCTATGGCTGGTGACTCAGGCGTCGGCGCAGACTGCCTCCCACACAACAATAGTAGGCGATCTGTTCGGCCTGAGCGCCGGCCTGTTGTTCGGCAGCTATTTACTGTGCGTCGAGGGCCTGCACGAGACAATTTCTTCTCAGCGTCAGGTTACAGCCGCCTACTCCGTCGCGGCGGGAGTCTTATGGGCCGTGCTGCTGGCACGCGGCGGCGCGACCTTAGCTTATTCGTCAAGCGTCTGGAAAGCGCTGCTCGGCATGACGCTTGGCCCGCAGATTTTCGGCCACACGCTCCTCAACTGGTCTCTGCGCCACTTCACGTCCTCACTTGTCGCCTTCTCCATCCTGCTGGAACCTGTCATTGCCGCCCTTCTCGCCTGGGTTCTGCTCCATCAGACCCTCACTACCGCTCAGCTAGTCGGCGGCCTGCTCGTCCTGGGAGCGCTGGCTTTGGTCATTAGCCAAAAGACGGCGAGAGAGCAGGCCGAAGCCGAGCCTGTGGGGTAGAACGGCTGTGGTATAATAGCGGCGTTATGACGATTCTAGCCAACAAAAACTCAGCGAACAAACTTAAGCCTCTGCACATTGGGCCGGTGACAATTGACACGCCGCTGGTGCTGGCACCAATGGCGGGGGTGACTTCTCATGCGTTCCGGCTGCTCTGCAAAAACCACGGCGCAGGGCTGGTAGTGACGGAATTACTGTCGTCGCACGCCATCCATTACAAGAATGCCAAGACGTTCGGCATGTTTGACTGGTCGGACTGCGAGCGGCCCGTGTCGGTGCAGCTCTTTGGCGGCGTTCCCGAACTCATGGCCGAAGCCGCGCAGGTCGTGGAAGCGGCGGGGGCGGATATTATTGACCTGAATATGGGCTGCTGGGTTCCAAAAGTCGCTAAGACCGGCGCGGGGGCGACCCTTCTAAAAGATGTCTGCCTGGCGCAGTCTGTGGTTAAAGCGATGGTGGACGCGGTCAAAGTGCCGGTGACGGTCAAGATACGCTCTGGCTGGGACCCGTCGCAGACCACCGGCATTGACTTTGCCCGGCGGGCGCAGGACGCGGGCGCTCAGGCGATTGCTGTTCATGCGCGTTATGCGTCGCAGGGTTTTACAGGCCACGCCGACTGGAGCATCATTCGCCGGGTCAAAGATGTGGTCACAATCCCCGTCATCGGCAACGGCGATGTGGAAACGCCCGAAGACGCAAAACGCATGGTGGACGAAACCGGCTGCGACGCGGTCATGGTAGGCCGTGCGGCGATGGGTAACCCGTGGCTGTTCGGCGACATTAAGACCTACCTAGAGACCGGCGAAAAGCGCCCCGCCCCGGCGCTTGCCGAGCGCATCGATGCCGCGCTGTTCCATCTCAAAACAATGGCCCAAAACCCGGCAGTGGGCGAAGAACGGGCCGTCAAGGAAATGCGCGGGCAGCTCACACACTATTTCAAGGGCTTCCCTGGCGTTTCCGCCCTGCGTGGCCTGCTGGTGACGGCAGCGACCATCAGCGAAATTGAAGACCTGCTGCGCCGCGAAAACCGCACGCGCCGAGAGAGCGAGTAGCGCGATGACGTCCGCTTCGGTTATGCCTAGCCCAGCCCAGCCGCGTCAGCAGCGCAGTCCGGCCCTTGCCGCCGGATTGGCGCTGCTGGCCTACCTTGCGTTTAACCTCCTGCTGCCGTTTATTTCCCTGCCGCCCCGCCTCAGCCTTCTTGCGATTGCCGCGCTGGTGCTGTCGTCAACGGCAGCGTTCATGCTGCTGCAGCTGTGGCTGGCGTGGGCCATTGCCGCCGTGAAGCCGCGCCCTTTAGTTTCCGGGCTTCTGGCTGTTTTTTGTGCGGCTGTTTGGACACTTCTTCTGCTGCTGCCGGCGGCTCACGCTGCCCATCCGCCGTTCTTTATCCCGTTTGGGCAGAGCCTTGCCGTGGCGCTCGGCTGTACGTTTCTTGGTATTCTGCTGTCTCCCATCATCCGGGAGCCGAACGTGCTTTTGCCGGTTGCGCTTGTCGCCATGCCGATTGATTATCTCGGTGCGATGACCGCTATCGGCTTTACGCAGAACATCGTGGCGAAGCACCCGGAAGTAGTTCGGCACGTTTCGGTGGCCGTACCCGGTGTCGGCAGCGCAACGCATCACAACGGGCTGCATCCGCTGGGCTTCATCGGGCCGGGCGACATTTTGTTTGTGGCGTTCTTTTTTGCCGTTGTCCTGCGCCTGAACCTTAACTTGCGCGGGACATTTTGGGGAATTTATGGCCTGCTGACCCTGACCATGCTGTTTGTGCTGTCGCCGTGGGGGTTCAACATTGCCGCATTGGTTCCGATGGGGCTTGCCGTGCTGATTGCTAATTTTCGGTACTTTCGGCTGAAGCGCGAGGAAGTCTTTGCGACGCTTTATGCCGGCCTTTTAATTATCGCGCTTGTGACCGGCTTCTACTTTTATAGCCATTCCCGCCTCTACCAATCTGACTCGAAAGGTATTACCGATGCTTCCCAAAGCGCCCCCCGCCGCCCTGCGCCGGGTAGTCCTGCTGGAAACTGATGAACGTGCGGGCCTGGTCGCCGCCCTGTCCGCTGTCTGCGCGGCGGAAGACGTCTCACTTGACATCGTTACCGGCCCCGGTCATGTCCTCATCACATTTGACACCGACGCGCCGACACTTGCTGCTCTGCTGCTCAAACTAAACGCCGTCGGCGGCGTCATTGCAGCGACCCCTTATACTGTGCTTTAGGAGTCCCCCCAGCCCCCAATAATGGGGGAGCAAGATTAGAGCGCAAACGCCACATCTTGACTCTGTATTGCTCCCCATTATTGGGGGCTGGGGGGACTCTTCACCGAACCCAAACCGCCTGTTCCTGCGTTATAGTCTGCAAGCCCATTCTGCTGAGGAGACTTCCATGCGCCTGTTCCTGCCTGCTTTCTGCCTGCTGTCAATTTTGACATTGCCTGCGTCTGCCGACTCGGCCCCTGCTCCGCCGCCCCGCACGTCCAGCCTGCGCCCGGACATTCTCTACACGCATAAAGGCGAATTTGTCCAAGTCAGCCCCATGCGCCCTTTGACGCTGAACGCCCACGTTGAGCAGTTCCAATATGACCCGCAGGGCCTGGAAATCGCCTATGTCGGCTCCGAGCCGTCGGGCGAGGACACGGTTCACTTCGTCAAAACGATAGATGCTCACACCGGGCATGAGATCAGCCGCCTCACGCTCACAAGCCCGGCGGACGGCAAGAACACAAATTTTTATCTGCTTGGCTTTAGTCCAAGCGGAAAGTATCTGCTGCTTCAGGAAACGCTGGCAGACGCGGACAGCCCAAACACGTCCCGCACCGAGTATGTGTGCTGGGACCTCAGCGCCGCCCCAACTGTTGCCCAAGTCATCAATCCACGTTCCTCCCTGCCGGCGGACGCTGTAATAGACAACACAGATGCTGAGAGCGCTTCCGCATCGCCTGATGGCCGCTGGGTCGAGTTTCGGCAAGTGTATCACACGCTTGACTCCGAAGGAAAGACGGACGCGGTGAAAGAAGCTTACTTTCTTTATGACCCGGAAAGGGATACGTTCAAGCCTCTGACCCTGCCGCCAAACACAAATGTTTATTCTTGGAGCGACAAAGAGCATTTCAGATTTAGGCAGGAAGACGGTCAAAAGCAATTTGATGTCCTAACCGGCCAGATCAGTCCGCTTCCAGAGGACACGCAGCTAAATCCGCCGGCGGCATCTAAACAATATCCTGACTTGTCGCTGGATACGGAGCAGCGGGACTTAGATGATCTGAAGGATTATGGACACGCCCCGTCGTGCATTGTCTGGATACGGCGGACGCCGTTCGGCAAAATCCCATTAGGCTCTGCCGCTGCCGGAGTCATGCCAAGCCCCCAAGTCAATGTGACGTCGGAAAATGACCCGAAGGCGGCTTGGTCGCCGACCGGCAAGCAAGTGGCATTTATCGCCAACGGCGACTTGTGCGTCTCCAATCTTGCGGCAGCGACTGACCTGCTGCCGCATGAGAAAATGGCGGTGGGACTCAAGCTGTCTTGTGATGAAGAGCGGCAATTGGCAATGTCTAACCTCAAGCAAATTGGGTTGGCATTGATCCAATATACCCAGGACTTTGACGAGCGTTTCCCACCGACGAAAGACATTGAGCAAACGATTTACCCGTACCTCAAAACGAATGACGTGTTCAGCGTCGGCAGCACACGCTGGGTATATCATGGCGTTTCCAATGAGGCCCTGGCCTCTGTTGATGACCCGGCGAACACGGTGGAGGCGACAATGGATTTGCCCTGCGCTCATATTGTGCTGTTCATGGATGGACACGTTAAAGCGTTCCCGAAGCAGGAAGCCGCGCCGTAGGCGGCGAATGAGTGCGGCATGAGTCAAACCGAACAATTTGTTGTGGGCGTTGATGTCGGGACGGGGAGCGTGCGGGCGGGGCTGTTTGACCTGCATGGGCGTCGGAGAGCTGTCGCGTCGGAGCCAATTCAGATGTGGCAGCCGAAGGCGGACTGGGCGGAGCAGTCGTCGGACGGCATCTGGAACGCCGTCGGCAAAGTCGCTCGGCAGGTGGTTCAAGACAGCGGCGTCGGCCCGGAGCAGGTCGTTGGGCTGGGGTTCGATGCAACGTGTTCTTTGGTGGTACTAGGCAAAGACGGCAACGCGCTGACGGTTTCGGAAAGCGGCGACAATGCCCAGAACGTGATTGTCTGGATGGACCACCGGGCGGTGGCCGAAGCCGAAGCAATCAACGCCGGTGGTTATGACGTGCTGCGCTATGTCGGGGGCAGGCTGTCGCCGGAAATGGAAATCCCGAAGCTGGCATGGCTCAAGTCTCACCTGCCGCAGACATGGACCAATGCCGGGAAGTTCCTAGATTTGGCGGACTTTCTGACTTATCAAAGCACCGGGCAGGACGTGCGCTCGCTCTGCACGAACGTCTGCAAATGGACCTACTTGGGCCAGGAAGGCCACTGGGACACCGACTTTTTAGAGGCCGTTGGACTTGGCGATCTGCTGGACGGCGGGCGGGTCGGAACCGACATTCGCCCGATGGGCGAGCCGATTGGACCGCTAACCGCCGAAGCCGCCGCACATTTGGGGCTGACACCGCGGACAGTCGTTGGGGTCGGAATTATTGACGCCCACGCGGGCGGTCTCGGCGTCCTGGGCGCAGGCGGCGGCAACTGGAACAGCGCCTTGGCCCTCATCGGCGGCACTTCCACCTGCCACATGGCGGCCTCGCGGGAGCCGCGCTTCATTCCGGGCGTCTGGGGGCCGTACTTCGGCGCAATGGTTCCCGGCTTCTGGCTGACCGAAGGCGGGCAATCGGCAACCGGGGCGCTGAT
>CAXTER010000012.1:0-83847 GCA_964243345.1 uncultured Armatimonadales bacterium | reverse complement strand
ACACGGAAAGTGTCAGTGCAAACGAGTCGTTGACGGTGATCGTCGGCGGAGTTAAGGCCGTCACGACGCCCCGGACGCGCAGGCTTCCGGGAACATGGCTTGTGGTGGTTGTCGTTCCCGTAGGCGCTGTCGTCGTGGTTGTAGTCGTGCTGGTAGAAGACGCCGTGTTCACATGGTCGTCGGCGATGCTGGCGACTTGCAGGGACAGTGGGATGCCGGAGACTTCCAGCGTGTCGCCGAGGGCGATGGACGACGCGCTAATGGTTTCGTGGCC
Source organism: uncultured Armatimonadales bacterium (assembly GCA_964243345.1). GTDB lineage: Bacteria > Armatimonadota > Armatimonadia > Armatimonadales > Capsulimonadaceae > JANXMY01. Next base: position 83,573 of record CAXTER010000012.1, on the reverse strand, counting down.
GACCAGAACAGTCGCGGTCGTGAGCGCGATTGTGGTTGCTGTCCCACTTGTCGGCGCGACGGTGATTGTCCCGGCGGTGGTGTCAATCGCGGTGATCGTTCCCATGATCATCTGTCCGTGGTTTCCGCCGGGGCCACCCTGCCCGTTCGGCCCACCGGGTCCGCCGCCGGGAGGGCAGTTGCCGGGCGTACCAGTTGTTCCGGTTGTCGTTCCTGTGCCGGTTGTCGTGGTCGTTGTAGTGCCGGTTGTTGTGGTCGTGCCGGTGGTGGTCGTTGCGCTCGGCCCACGGCGGGCGAGGCTGCTAGGCGGCGCGGCAAGAACGGCGCTGCCGGCGAGAAGCAGGACACAGGCGGACGATGCCTGCACTAACATTCGGACGTGCATGAGTTTTTTCTCCTTGAGTGAATCGGGTTTGTGCTGCGGACAGGTACACTTTAAGCCCCGAACATGAAACAAAGATGAAAAATTCAACGGGCAAAACATTTTTCATAGAAGTTTCTTCCGTTACGCTAAAGAGGGCAAAGTTACATTGCTGAAAGGCGGTGATTTTTCACCTGCGTTTCATGTTGCAGGGCTACACTCATAAACATGAAGATTTTAATTGTCGAGGATGACCCGGCGATTGCCCGGATGCTGAAGCGGGGGCTGACCCAAGCGGAGTATCAGGTGGACTGGGCGGAAGACGGGACGCAAGGGCTGATTCTCGCGCAGGAGTCGCTTTACGCACTGGTCATCTTGGATGTCATGCTGCCAAAGCGGGACGGCTGGCAGGTCTGCGAAGAACTCCGGGCCAGCGGCAACCGCGTCCCCATTTTGATGCTGACCGCCCGCGACGGGTTTGGAGACCGCATCCGGGGCCTTGACCTCGGAGCGGATGATTACCTGCCGAAGCCGTTCGACTTCGGCGAGCTTCTGGCGCGGGTCCGAGCGCTGCTCCGCCGGGATCGCGTTCATCGAAGCCGACTGATCCGTGTCAGCGACCTTATCATTGACACCGCCCAGCACAAAGTTTCCCGCGCGGGGCAGGAGATCGGCCTGAGCCAGCGCGAGTACGACCTGCTGGAAGCCTTAGCCTCCAACGAGTCCCGCGTGCTGTCTCGGCAGACGATCCAAGAACGCATCTGGCAGGACGAAGACAGCTTCTCGAACACGGTGGACGTGTATATCGGGATGCTACGCCGAAAAGTGGACGACCCGTTCCCTGTGAAGCTCATCCAGACTGTGCGCGGTGCAGGATATACACTCCGTGTTCCAGACATGGTTCCAGACATGAGAATGGGGGCCGAAGAGACAAGGGTAGAAGAGACAGAGGAGCCGTCTTGATTCGCTTTCGCTCGTTGCGCCTGCAACTGGTCTTGTGGAACGCGCTGACGCTGACAGCTCTGCTGGCAGTACTGGGGTTCGTGACGCGCTTTGCCGCAGGGGAAGCGATTTTAGGTTCAGTGGATCAGCAGCTTACGGCGCGAACTCAGCCGCCGCACAGTCTGCATTCACTGGGAGGCCCACCATTGCATGGATCATCGCTGCATGGAGCACCACCGCACGGACCGCCGCCGGAAGGACCGCCGCCGGATGAGCCGGGCAATGGGCTGGAGCCTCGCTTCTTTACCACAGAAGGGCAGCCACGCGGGCCGGGGCAACGTCGTGCGCCGTGGGACCCAGACGCCCTTAGCTCCATTCGTTTGGGTTCGGCGCGGCACGGCCAAACGGTCTTCACCACGGTGACGGCGGACGGTGTCGAACTGCGTGTCCTGACACACCCTGCCCTGCCGGACGGCTATGTGCAGGCGGCTTATCCGCTGACAGAAGTCAACCGAGCCATCGCAGGACTGGACCGTGCCTTGCTACTGCTTATTCCGGTGGCCCTGTTCGCAGCGGGCCTGGGCGGCGCGGCTCTGACGGCGCGTGTCCTGCGGCCTGTTAAGCAAATTACAGGGGCGGCGGCAGCGATGGGAAATACCCCGGAAGCGCGTCTTCCGGCTCAGGGCGAAGACGAGTTTGCACTGATGGCGACGACATTCAACAGACTTTTGGAGCGCCTGGATGCGAGTTTTCGGCGTCAAGCGCAGGTACTGGAACAGCAAAGGCGGTTCACCGCCGATGCGTCACATGAGCTAAAGTCGCCGCTGACGGTCATTCAAGGAACCGCGAACCAGCTTTCCTACGGTGGCTTCTCGGAAGCGGAAGTCCAGCAGGCCGCCGGTGAAATCGCGGGCGCGGCGACTAGCATGGCGCGTTTAGTGCAGGACCTACTGCTGCTGGCCCGCGCCGACGAAGGGCGGCTCGGCCAAAACCAGATCACCGTGCTGGCACACGAAGTTTTGGAGCAAGCCGTCACCCGCACGGCTCGCACCGGTTCCCCGATCTGCCTGCAAATGGCAGAAGAAAGCCTTGCATTTTGTGGCAACGAAGACGAGCTGATCCGCTTGTTTGCAAACTTGCTGCAAAACGCGGCCCAGGCCACACCGCCGACAGGGAAGATCACGGTGTCCGCTCGGCGCGATGGTGCCAAAATCGTCGTTACAGTGACAGACACTGGAACCGGTATTGCGCCGGAGTATCTAGCGCATCTGGGCGAGCGTTTCTACCGCCCTGACTCCGCCCGCACCCGCCAGGGCGGCGGCACGGGCCTCGGCCTTGCCATCTGCCAGGGCATTGCCGAGGCGCACGGCGGCACTCTGACTTTCCAGAGTCAAGTCGGGCGCGGGACAACAGCAATCGTTACCTTGCTATATAAGTTGCCGGAACTTTGTTGATTAGCCTGATGCCTAAGTCCCAGCATATAGGCATCCGATATGTTGCAAGCCCGCTTGGTATCCTTACCCGCTTAACCTACACCAGGCAAGTCCCTCAGCCAACGCACTACCTCGTCTACCATATCTTCTAGGGTATGGCCCTCGTCCGTGCGGATGTTGATGTCGGCCTGGCCGCGCACAGTGGTTCTTACCTGAACCTCAGTCGGATCGAGTTCAAGGCGGCGGATGTCGCCACGGTGCTTACCTCCCTGAGACAGCCGCGCCTTGATTGTCGTCTCCTCGGCCTCGACGTAGATCAGCTTCAATTCTGCCGGGGCGACTTGAACGCGAATCTCTTCGGCGATCTCCATGTGGCGGATGCCGTCAATGACTAAGGGCTGCCCTGCCTGGTAGCCCCCTTGGGCCAAGACCTTCGCGCAAAACTCCCTCGGATGCTCCGCTAGTAGCCGCCCGATGCCTTGGAGCACAACCCGCTCATCCGCGTCAAGCCCCATGTAACCGGCCAAGTGACGCACATAGTCGCCGAAGCTCACTCTCGGCACTTCCAGCGCGTCCGCCACGGCGGCGGAGAGCGTAGACTTGCCGCTGGCGATGCGACCGGAGAAGCCCAGAACGTATGTGTTGGCATATGTGTTCATATTTTTGCTACCTCCACTGACGCCGGCTCAATCCTCGGCGTCAGTACAACCCATCCTCGCCTGTCCCGTTTTGCACATTTCACCCCAGCAAGTTCTGTGACGTGCGTAATCCGTATGAGTGTTGCGAATGCGGCGGCCTGACGATCATTCCAAAACTCTGGGTCCTGGGCGCAGAGTGCCCGCGTAAACTGCTGCCTGATCTCCTGCCAAGAATGCGGTTCGAGCGCGTAGTCCCAGAACTGCGCCACCTCGCACAGACCGACCACAGGCCCTCCTGCTCTTTTCAGAATGATAATGTCGCCCTTCTGGACTCGTCTATAAGGAGCACAGCCGTTGACGCTGAAACGCGACTCGACCGTTTTTTGTCCATCCAGAATGTAGCTGAGGTACGGCTCTACGAGTATTGCCAGGTGAACAACCGCACCTAAATTGTCTGTTTTAGTTAATGTGTCCACATCCCCCAAGCCGGCAAGCCGTCCCCCCCAGTAGTCGTAGCCTGCGACCTGATGTGTAACCTCCCGGACGAGTTTTGCTTCCCATGTGACTTCCTCCTCACCATCCATATCTATCAAGTTCACCCCGCTCCAGGTTGATAAGTTGTCGCAGTTGTTCTCCCGCATCTGCCACCATTTGTGCCTGCCCTGGCGTCAACGTGCGGCGGAGCACGCCTGCGACATAAGTGGTCACTGCCTCTCCACACGCGACGGCACGGCAGACCTGCCACAAGGTCGCTGTATCGGCGCACCGGAAAACCCGATTCCCAGAGGTCCACACCTCAGCCAGTCGGCGGCGCTCGTCGCGGCGGCTGACTGAAGGAAGAACATCCTCTGAGACGATGCTAACCAGTCTCGGATCACCGGAGAAATGCTCCTGCTGGCGCATCCTGATCCTTACGCCCTCTATGCTCTCCTCAATCCAATCAGGACAGGGGGGGAGTGAAGACAAGGGGCTATGATGACCGACTTGACCGGAGCGCAGGAAAACTGCCAGGTCCCCCCTCCGCCACTCGGCAGGGTAGCTGCTGACCCCAGCCGCTCGCAGCGCGTTTCGCTCGAACGGGGGCGAGACGTAAGGCAGCGCCGCCGGCTGCCAACGCTCTAAGCGGAGACCCATCCCCTCTGCTAGTTCCAGCGTCTCCGTCCACTCCTCCTTGATACCGGGCCGGGTGCCGACGGGCGGTACGCTCAGAATTACATACCCGCCTGACGCGCACATTCGCGAAGCTGTCCAGAGAAAAGCATGAGTGTGAACTGGATACCACGGCGGGTCAACCACTACGACCTGGGCGGTCAAGGCTGGCAACTGTCCGTGCGGGATGTCGCAGCAGATGGCCGATCCCAAATTGGCTGACGCGGAAAACACCGGGCGTAAGAGCGAGGCGACCGTGGGCCGGCTGGCGTCCACAAGAACGCAACGGCGCTGATCTCCTTGCCGCCAGTTTGCCCACTGGAACAGGCTTGGAGTACCCAGGAGTGCTATAATGTCGCTGCCCTGAGAGAGTTTCAGGACATTCTCCCACAGCAGTTCTAGGCTATCTGCGGCGAAGCGCCACTCGAAGTCCAGCGGGTGTGGGACCGGAAGCCCCGCCGCATTATTGTACCCCCTCGGTTCGAAGAATTGTCCTGTGGAGGCGTCGATCCCCTCGGCGATGGAGGCAGGCAGCCTTCCACGTTTTGCCAGTCTCTCGATGGCATGAAGCGCCACGGTTGGATATACGCTTGGCAAAGCTCGGAGGATGTCGCCGAACGTCGTCCGTCCTCCAATTGCGGCGTCAAGCACCCACTGGTCCACCTGGTCCTCGAATAACCCTTCTAAGGCCGGCAGTGACACCTGAGCTTCTAGTATCATCTCGGCTGCTGGCAAGGCGGCTCCCCCCTTCGACGATCCAGACGGACATCGGCGACGTTCTTCCGAAGCTCCTGGGCTGTGAACCGGTGGGCAAGCTCCGACTGCCACGCCGCAATGGCAATGTGTTGGAAACGCATCGCTTCCTCGTGACTGCCGCCGATGCGCGGCTCCACGGGGGTGTAAACCCGTATTTGTAGCGGCACCGTCCGCAGCGGCAGGTTGACATCGAGAGCTTGAAGCCGGTCCACGAAGCGTACCATGTCGTCCCGGATGCCGTGCGGCGAGGGTGTGGTGAACGTCGCGTAGCCATACAGGTCAAGGCCCAGTGAGAGCAGACGCGCCATTAGGGTGAACTGCTGGTCGAATAGTTCCGGCTCGGCACGCGTGTTGAACGCAAACGACTCGCGGTTGAAGCCCTTGAAGCAGCAGACCCGCCCGTAGTTCGGGTAGCTCGCCACCAGTTCCCTGTCCGAGTCGGTGAGGTAGCGCCAGAAGTAGTCGTTGCTTAGGTTGTCGTCAGACCAGAGGTAAACCCGCTGGTCGAGGCCCCGCTCCCTCAGTGCTTGCATCGTCCACGGCACCCACTCCGGCACCAGGTCTGGCTGCCCGCCTGTCAGATCAATCATGGGGGGCGGCTCCGGCTGGTCCAGATAAAGGTCCACTAGATCAGCGGGGGTAATCCAGTCTGAGAAGCGTGGGTTCGCCGAGAGCATGTTGAATGGGACGTAGCAGTACCAGCACCGCCAGTTGCAGGCCGCGTTCTGGAACACCTGGGCGCGGATCATATCCGCCGGGGGCAGCGCCAGCGCCTTGCAAGCCGGTTCAATGGGCAGTGGGTTCGGGGGCCAGCCCGCCCCGGCGTCCCGCCGGAAGTGGCGGATGCGCCCGAACCCGGCGCAGTTGGCTGGCTCCGTCAGGTCCTTCTCCTGTTTCGTTCCGGCGAACTTGGTCATCAGCAACCGCCCGTTGACTAAATCAACCGAGCGCCCACGCAGGTGGGATGACGCCGCCTCCGTGTTGATGGTTTTGCCCGTATCAATAATTTTGTTCGCGTTGATAGTGTGGAGTGATGTAGTCATCTTTTCTGGCCCCCTTGTGTCTCCCCGGAGTCGCTGCTCTTTTGGCGTATGTTCGGGACCTTCTGCTTCTCGGCTTTAAGATCAGGCATCCGATCATCCACATAGAGTGTCAGCAGTTTGGCGCAGTAGGCGACTTCCTCATCCGTCAACTCACGCCCCTGCGGGATGCCGTGCCACGCTTCAATGCACGGGCGGCAGCAAGTCGCCGTGGCGTGTTGGGCGTAGAACAGAACGTCCCCCTCGCCAGGAGTCTGGTGCCCGTCGTTGAAGGGCTGGGCCGGGCCGACCGCCTGCCGGATGCGTTTCTCCGCGTACTCCGGCATGGCGCGGCGGCCACGCCGCTTGGCGTTGTTGACGGCCCACGGATCAAGCTCCTTATGCCAGAACTTATGCCGAACCACTTCATGTTTCAGGCAGTGGAATGTGTATCCCACGTCGTCAAGTGACTGCCGGTGGACGCGGTTCCAGTCCACCAGATCAACCCCGCAGTTCCAGCACCGGCCCTCCGGCTGCTCGGTCTGCCCTGCGGGCTGCTGATCTGCGGGCCGTCCTGGGGAGCCGGGCGGCACCGGGCTGGACATGGCCTGACGCATATTGGGCATCTTTGGCGGTGGGAGGAAGCAGTGCAGGTTTTGGTCGCACTGCGTCTTCTTACACTCTAGCCCTAGGGACTTCCGTTCCCGCCTCGGCCTCACACCCGTTCCGGCTTCTTCCCCCGCCATGCCTCATTCCTCCTCTTCGTTCAAGGCTTGCAGCAGAAGTCTCCGGTCCGCCTCGTTGACGGCGCTCAGGTCCGCCTGTTCCACAAACAGGTCACGCGCGATCTTCCAGGAGTCCGTGGTCTTGTCTTGAAGATTTGTTGCCGCTCCCCACCAGTCCCCGCCGTCAAGCGAGACGCTGTACGCGATGTAATACGCCAGCGCATCCGCCGGGACGCCCTCGCTGGCCGCCACTTGCGGAACCACGCCGCTCATCCTGTCCATGCGCTTACCGGCACTCCGGGCGCACAGTTGCGCGACATCCTCCGCCCGTCCGCCGAAAATCACGTCCTCGGCGAAGTACCGTGCCTCCTCTTCCTCCTCTGAGTCCTGCCGCCCGCGCAAGATGTCTTCCGTCTCGATGACGGTCCTCTCCTCCTGTGACGGCTCCTGACCGGCGTGGCGGAGTTCGTGGAGGCCGTCGTTGAGCCATCGTGCAGGGTATCGCGTCTGCTGCTTGAGCACGATCACGTTGCGCCCACCCACGCGCCAACAGGCCCCGTGGAAGCTGCCCGAATCGGTAAGGGGCAGCACCGCAACGCCCAAGCTCCAAATGTAGCGGAGGGCGTTCTCGAAAGTCACCGCCCCGTAGCCTGAGATAATCGCCTCACGGACGACGTAGGGGTCTGTAGGAACGGCTTTCTTCTCAAGGTGTGGTGTCGCCTGCAAGGCCAGCAACGCGAGGTAGTGCGCGTAGACCGTGTACGCACTCATCTTCCGCTCGTCCACCTGGGCCGGCAACTTGAAGCGGGCCGCGCCCAGGGCGCTCGTGTTCAGCCGGAGCGGGGACGTGTCGAATATCGCCGCCGGCCTCAGATCGAAGACGTGGCCCACGACCGAGGCCGCCTCAAGGACGGCACTGCCGAGAGTGTCGCGGGCCGCCGCCATCTCCATTTCCATCCGTGCGGCCAGGGGGCGGGGCAGGATGCGCTTGAGGACGAGATCGCGGCTGACGCCGACGCTCTGCAACCTCTGGAACAGTCTGCTCCTGGAGATGTCTGCGCCCGGTAGGAACACGTCCTCACGGACGAGCACGCCCAATGCCTGAATGACCTCACGGACTCGCGCCAGGCTCGCGGAGGAATACTCCGTCGCCTCATACTGCTGAATCTGTTGCTCCTTGAGACCGAGTCGGTCCGCGAGTTGCTTCTGGCTGAGGCCCGCTGCGATGCGTGCTCGGATCAGGGCGCGGGGTAGGTCATCAAATGATGCCGCCTCTAAAACGTTGTGCTGCCCGGATTGCAGCGTCTCATACTCGGTAAGTTGGCCCCGCAGTTCCTCAAGCTGACTGCGTAGGGCATCCTCCTGTGCCTTCCGCAACATCGGGTGCGTCTCCCCGGGTGGGGAAACCGTTAGTTGCGAGAGGGAGGCGCTGAACTTTTCCGCCTGCGCCTTCGTGATTCGGTATTGCCGCTCGTTCTTTATCATGGCATTCTCCTCAAATCCAGAGAAACTATCCCCTTCGGCTTGCCTGTTTCCTTGTCCACCTGGAAGAACTCGTAAAATGTGAGGCCGCTGACCGCCTCGCGGAGGTCTGCCGGAAAGAGTTCGCCGTAGAACCTCGCCTTCTGGGCGGCGCGCACGTTGCTGAAATCCAGCAGCACGGGGTCGAGCAGTTCCGGCACCACGCCCTCCGTTGCCCAGCAGGCGTCGAAGTCGCCGGGGAGCAGGGCCGCCGTCACGAAACTGCCGTCAACGAATGCCGTTCGACACTGCGCGATGCGCAGGGCGTCGAGCGCCCGCTTTAACCCTATCGCTAGGACGCGTCGGTAAGGTGTCGCGCCGAAGCGTTGGCAGAACTCATCCCATTCGGCGGGATGGACGCCGGGAGGCAGCCGGCCCTCTTCATCAAACGGTGGTATCATTAGTCAGCACCTCAACTGAAGTCGTTTCAATTTTCAGAAATACGCTCACAATAGTAAATTATTAACACAAGTATATCCTTGTGTTTGCGATTTGTCAAGTGGAATTGGGTTTTTCTTTAAAGAAAGTGGTGATCGTTAGCCGTTTCGGCACTATTAGCTCTGGCCTCACTTTTCTCTATTACTGGGTGAGCGTCAAGACACCCCCGCCGAACGCATCCCTTACTCCCTGGAGCCTGATCAAATCCCAATAACTTTAAAGCTCGTTCAGCGCCCGGATAGGGCCGCCGACGGTCAAAATAGCGACCGTCGGCGGCAGAAGTTTATTAGGCGAACAAGTCATCCAGATCGTCGAAGTCCGTCTCGATCTCCGGCCAGCACTCCGAGTGGAACGGGCAGAAAGCGCAGTGTTCCCCCAGTTCGGCTGGGTACTCGCCAGCGTTATAGACGCGCAGGGCACGCGTCTTGAGTGTCGGCCAGACTTCTTTCGCCTCGGCGAAAGTCACGACCTGGCGCGAGGCAAGACCAGTGACACTAAGGAAGTCGTACTCGACGGTGAATGTCTCGAAATCCTTGAAGCGGCGGCTCGCAATTGCCAGCATGATGCAGGCACCCTTGATGTCGACGTGACCCGGTGCGCCGGTTTTGTAGTCTACAATCGTGAGATGTCGCGGCTCACCAGACCGGACCATCAGACGGTCGTACTTTGCGCCCAGAGTCAGGCGGTGCCGGGTGGAGCCGCTCACTGGCAGGGAGTCGAAAATCTCGACGCCGACGGTTTCGTCCATGTAACTAATCTGACCCATATAGGCTGTCGCGGTTGCAGTGCAGCGTACTACATCTTGATCGTGGACTGCCGCGTCGGGATAGTTCTGCTGAAAAACGGCCTGACGTGCGAGGCTGGCGATGTCGCGGTCCGGGACCGGCACATCCCCGACCGGGTCAAAGATGTTCTTCAACGTCTCATGCACCGCGCTTCCATACGCAAGCGGCAGGGAAAACGCCTGCGGCGGCAGACGCTTCGCGATGTGTTCGTCGTGAAAACGCTTCAGGCAGGTCAATGATGACACGCGCGTCGGCGTGAGGTTCGGAAATTTCACGTTGTCCATACGTTGTGCCCCTCCAAAAGGGCAGGCGTGGCGTAGGGCAGACGCGCTGAGAAGGCTTGATTTTCTACACCGGAATCGGGTAGAATAGAAGCAGAATCAACGCGTGACCGCCCGGATGTCTGTTGCTGGCTGCAATCGAAATTAGTGGCTGGTTCGCAATGTTCACGATGGCCTGTTGGAGGAGTGCGCTAACACTTTTCTCGGCGGGCCATTTTCATAGGCGGTCTCCTTCACCTTTCATCTGATATTTCTACGTTTGTTTTCTCAGCAAGTGCATTATAAACTATCGTTACTCGCTTGTCAAGTGAGAAAACCGTTTCAGACAAAATATATTTTTACTTCATGCTCTGTTGAAACGATAGTTATGCTATAATACCCTATTGCAATGAAGAAAGGACGTGCAAAATGCCGAAACTCTCCGATTTGGGGACTTTGCGAAGCGGATTTCATCTGCGTGGGCCGGCGGAAGCACAGCCTGACGGAAGACAGACCGTGATCCAGCTTGGCGATGTTCGTGATGGTGCTGTCAACTTTGATCGCGTTATCCGCATGGACCTTGATCGCGCTCGCCCGAAAGACATGCTTGAAGCGGGCGATATTCTACTCCGTAGCCGGGGGGCTTCTTACGGAGCCGCCGTTGTCGCCTCCTGCCCTGCCGAGACGCTGGCCGCCGCCCCGCTGTATGTGCTGCGCCTCGTGCCTGGATTGAGGCCGGAGTTTGTGGCCTGGTATATCAACCGCCCCGGCACTCAGTCTGCGCTGGAAGCACGCGCAAGCGGAACTCATATCGCCACAGTCAGCCTCGAAGCATTTTCGGACCTACCGATTGTTTTGCCGAGCAGGAACGAGCAGCACCGGATTTTGGAGATGGAAGACTTGTTCCAGCAGGAAAAGGATTTGGACGCGAAGTACATGAAGCGGCGCGGGCAGCTCGTCCAGGCGGCTCAAGAGGCAATTTTAGGAGACACGCAATGATGAAGACACAGACTGAGACGAAACAAAATGAAATCAACGCCATTTTGTGGCGGGCTTGCGATACGTTCCGTGGGGTTATTGACCCGTCGGACTACAAAAATTATCTGCTGGTCATGCTGTTCGTCAAATATATCAGTGATGTTTGGTCGGCACGCCGGGAAGAGCTGGACCAAAAGTACGGCGGCAACAGGGAGATGGTCGAGCGGCAGCTTGCTCGTGAGCGCTTCCTTCTGCCGCCGGGCGCGACCTTTGACGACCTGTTCCGGCAGCGCGGCGCGGACAACATCGGCGAGATCATTGACATCGCTCTGGAACAGATTGAGGACCAGAACCGCAGCAAGTTGGAAGGCGTCTTCCGCAATATCTCGTTCAACTCCGACAATTTAGGCGAAACCAAAGACCGCAACCGCCGAATCAAAAATCTGCTAGAAACATTTGCTGATCCCCGGCTTGATCTGCGCCCATCTTCGGTCAGCGGGGACATTGTCGGCAATGCGTATATGTACCTGATCGCAAACTTCGCCGGCGACAGCGGCAAAAAGGGCGGCGAGTTTTATACGCCGACCGGCGTTTCCGTCCTGCTGGCCAAGCTGCTACGGCCAAAGTCTGGGGACCGAATTTGTGATCCGACCTGCGGCTCCGGGTCGCTTCTACTCTGCATCGCAGGCGAAATCCCGGAGCATGAGCGTCACAATTATTCGCTGTTTGGTCAGGAATCGAACGGCAGCACTTGGGCGCTCTGCCGCATGAACATGATTCTGCATAACGAGGACTCGGCACTCATCAAATGGGGTGACACGCTGAATAACCCGTTGCTGATCGAAAACGACCGGCTGCTGAAATTCAACATCGTGACGGCTAATCCGCCCTTTTCACTCGACAAATGGGGCGCGGAACACGCCTCGGGAGATAAGCACAAGCGGTTCTTTCGCGGCGTTCCGCCGAAAAGCAAGGCGGACTATGGGTTTATCAGCCACATGGTCGAGACCGCCCTGCCGCTGGAAGGCCGGGTCGCGGTCATTGTCCCGCACGGCGTCCTATTCCGTGGCGCGGGCGAAGGCAAAATCCGCCAAAGCCTCATTGACGAGAACCTGCTCGACGCGGTGATCGGCCTGCCGGCGAACCTCTTTTTCGGCACCGGCATCCCTGCCGCGATTCTTGTCTTTGACCGTTCCCGTGAACCGGGCGGCGTCAATGCGGACCGCGCCGACGTGCAGTTTGTAGACGGCAGCCGTGATTTTCAGGCCGGAAAGAACGGCAATGTCCTGCGTACCGAAGACATTGCCGCGCTCGCAGACGCTTACCATTCCCGTGCCGAGATTTCCCGCTTCAGCCGCGCCGTCCCGGTTACCGAGATTGCCGCCAATGACTACAACCTGAACATTGCCCGCTATATTGACACGTTTGAGGCCCAGAACGTGGTGGACATTGCCGGTCTGAACACGGAGATCGCCGCTCTGGAAGCCGCGCTTACGACCGTCCGTGCCCGGCTCGACACGCACCTACGCGACTTGGAGGTCCTTCCCCATGCCCACTCCTGACGATCTCTCCGCCCCGCTCCTGCCGGAGCAGCTTGAAAGCCTAGTCCTCACCCTGTGCAGCCAGCGGGTCCTTCTCAGCCCGCATCTCGCGCCGCTCTACGGCGTCGAAGTCCGCCGTCTGATTCAGGCCGTGAAGCGCAATCCAGAACGCTTCCCCGCTGACTTTATGTTCAAACTAACCAAAGAGGAGGCCGAGAGTTTGAGATCACAGTTTGTGATCTCAAACGAGGCTGACACCGAGTCTGAGGACTTCAAATCACAAACTGTGATTTGGAGTGGCGTTGGAACGCGGGCAACCCCCTACGCCTTCACCGAGCAGGGCGTCGCCATGCTGTCCAGCGTCCTGCGCTCCCCCCGCGCCGTCGCCGTCAACATCGAGATCATGCGCGTCCTCGTCCGCCTGCGCTACCTGCTGGCCGACAACAAAGACCTGGCCCTGCGTCTCGGCGAGCTGGAGTTGTCGGTCAAGACCGGCTTCGAGCAGTCCGACCGTCAGTTCGCCGACATCTTCAACGCCATCCGCCAACTGATGACCCGCCGGCGTCCAGCATGGGCCACATTGGGTTTCGACCCGTGGATGAGCTAGTGGTGGAATAAAAAGGAAACTCACATGGATTATCAAACTTACCGAAATCGGCTGGCCAAATCTAAGAAGGCGCTTCGGGGCTGGGAAACAAGCATAGAGGAAGAAGAGGGACTTCTCGAGGAGGAAGACAGCGTTGAGGCTCGTCTCAAAGCACATAATAACCACACTCAGTACACCGATGACTTACGCAGTTGTAAACTCGAAAGACAGGAGTGGCAGTATCGGCGCAACAACTTACCGAGCGATCAGCGGATCACCAAGGAAATCAAGGAACTTTGCGAACCTATTACTGCTGCCTGCCGTTCGCGGCAAGAGGAACCTGACAAAGCAATCCATGACTTTTACTTTGAGGGCGATTTCTGGCTGACAAGCCCTGATAATGGCGCGAACCTGCCATCTGATCAGCAGACAGATGAGATTAAAAGTGCCCTCGCTTTGATCAGTCTACTGTACAGCGCGTCACACAAGTTTTCTCCTGTCTTCGACCCGCCAATTACTCAAATAGGGGTAGACGAATGAACCTATCCCTTTTCGACACCGTAGCTGCTCAGGAAACTCAGCCAGTTCAGCCTTCCACGCAATATATCGCGTTGGCGGCTGATACAGGCATAACCTCTAGCCATTGGCGCACTTTGCGCTTCGATGCCATAACAATTATTGGAACAGGACAAGTCTCGCCATTAGTTGAGCCATATCGCTCTTATCCTTATGTGGGTCCTGAAAACATTGAAGCCGAATCAGGTGCAATTATAGGGTTGAAAACTTCCCTTGAACTCGGCCTGATTTCCGGCAAATACTTATTTGATGCTGATGCCATTGTTTACTCAAAAATCCGGCCTAACTTGAACAAGGTATGCACGCCAGGGTTTGTCGGAGTTTGCAGCGCAGACGCATACCCAATTTGGGCTAAGAAAGATGTGGTCACAAAGGGCTATCTTGCTCATTTCATGCGCTCTGATGCCTTCGTTAAACAGGCCGTGGCTGCTTCCATGAGAAGCGGAATGCCTAAAGTGAACAGAGAAGACATTGCACCAATCAAAGTGCTGCTCCCCCCTCTCCCCGAACAGCGCCGTATCGTCGAAATCCTGGACGAAGCGGACGCCGCCGTGCGGACTACCGACGCGCTGATTACCGCCAAGCGGAAGCTCAAACACGCCTGGGCCGAACGGCTGCTGACGGGACGGGTGCGGTTCTCGGAGTTTGCGGGAGAGGCATGGCAGACGCGCCATTTGGGCGAGTTCTTCCGGGACCGGAACGTCCGGTACAAAGGCGAGATGCCGCCGCTAGTGCTGTCCTGCTCCAAAATCCACGGCATCGTGCCGCAAACCGATTTGTTTTCGCGTGTCTTGGCGTCCAAAGATTTAGGCCGGTACAAGTTCGTCGAGCCGGGCGACCTTGTATTTGACCCGATGCTGCTGTGGGATGCGTCCATCAACTTCTCGACCCGAACCGGCGTTGTTTCCCCAGCGTATTCGACTTTGCAGTTTGTCGCAGCGGACGCCGACCCGCGTTTCTTCCATTACTTGTTTGACAGCCATGCCCTGCGTCATGTCTACAAGACCATCTCGCAAGGCACGAACACGCGGCGCAAGAAAGCGACCGCAGCCGACTTTCTTAGAATTGCAGTATCGCTTCCCGCTCTGCCGGAGCAGCGGAAGATCGCGGAGGTGCTTTCTTTGATGGACGAGGAACTTAGGCTGCTCCGGCGGCAGCTTGCGGCGTTCAAGGCACAGAAGCAGGGGCTGATGCAGAAGCTGCTGACCGGGGAAGTGAGAACCCACCTCGGCGCGAGCGGCGACCCTCCCGAAACGGGAAGGTGAAGAGTTTTGGAGAGGCCCAGCAAAAGCACCTCCTCGCCTTCCCGCATCGGGAAGGCGCTTGCGCCGGCGTGGGTTCCGAGCGGATGGGTTCTGAAAGGCAATCACTATGAACGAAAAGCCAAACAATGACGCGGCGGGCACGGACGAGGCCCTTTGGACTCTCGGCGAGAAAGAACAGTCACAGATTGCCGCTGTCGCACTCCTGCAAAAGATGGGCTGGACGTACCTGACCCCCGAAGAGTGCCTGGCACTGCGCGGAGGCCGAACCGCACGCATTCTGCTGGAAGATATTCTGCGCTCCCAGCTCCAGCACATCAACGTCATCCAGTTCAAGGGCCGCTCTCACCCGTTCTCCGGGGCTAACATTCGGCGGGGCATGCAGGCATTAGAGAATGTGCCGCTGGCCGAAGGCTTCCAGAACGCCGGGCGGCTAGTCTACGATCTTCTGCGGCTCGGCAAGAGCTTGGAGCAGACGATTGACGGCGACACCAAAAGCTTCACCCTGCGCTATGTGGACTGGGAACACCCGGAAAATAACGTTTTCCATGTGACCACGGAATTTACGGTCCAGCGGGCCGGCAGCCAAAAGACGTGCCGCCTGGATGTCGTGCTGTTTGTCAACGGCATCCCCTTTGGGGTCATCGAATGCAAAGCGCCGACCGTGGACCTGGGCGAAGCGATTACCGACATGCAGGCATACCAGAGCACCGAGTATGTCCCTGAGCTGTTTAAGTACGTCCAGCTTGTGCTGGCGGTCAACACGCAGGAAGCAAAGTACGCCACTGCGGGAACAGAAGCAAAGTTCTGGGCCGTCTGGCAGGGCCGGGGCACGACGGATGAAACTGAGATTGACCGCCTCCTGCACCTGCCGCTGCCGGACGACACACGGGACACCCTGCTGTCGAGCTTTGTGCGCGAACGCCGCCAGTTCTACGCGGTCGAGGCGGCTGGCCGGCTGGCGACCGAGCAGGACCGGACCTTGTACGCTCTCTGCCGCCCGGAGCAGCTTCTCTCGCTCTGCCGTGAGTTCATCCTCTACGATGGCGGGACCAAGAAGATTGCCCGCTACCAGCAGTATTATGCGGTCGAGGATGCCATGGCTCGTCTGCTGCATCCCACCCGGACCGGCGGGCGTCAAGGCGGATTGATTTGGCATACTCAGGGCAGCGGCAAATCGCTCACCATGGTCATGCTGGCAAATGCCATCGCGCTTTCGCCGCGCATTGTGAACCCACGCATCATCCTTGTCACGGACCGGGTTGACCTGGACAAGCAAATTCGCGATACCTTTCAGCGCTGCGGCTTGGAACCCCATCAAGCATCAAGCGGGGCCGATCTGCGGCGGCTGATTGAACGGGGACAGGCCAGTGTCATCACAACTCTCATCCACAAGTTCGATGCGGCGCTTTCCAAAGGTGAGTTCGTCGACGATTCTACCGACATCTTTGTGCTGGTAGACGAAGGACACCGGACGCAAAGCGGGACGTTCCAGGCCAAAATGCGCCTCGTGTTTCCGAATGCCTGCTACATCGCGTTCACCGGAACTCCCCTGTTAAAGTCCGATAAAAGCTCGATTGCGAAGTTCGGCGGCCTGATTGACACCTATTCCATGGACCAGGCTGTGACCGACAAAGCTGTGGTGCCGCTGCTTTACGAGCGGCGTCACGTCCCGCAGGAAGTCAATCAGCAGGCGATAGACACCTGGTTTGAGCGCATCTGCCAGGGACTGACGGGCGAGCAGAAGCGCGACTTGAAACAGAAATACAGCCGCTCCGAAGCCCTCTCGAAGACAGAGCAAAGGCTTAAGGCCATCGCCTACGATGTTTCCGAGCACTACCGGACAAACTGGCAGCAGGACGGCTACTACAAAGCCCAGCTTGTTGCGCCGGACAAGAAATCCGCCATTCTGCTGCACCGTTTCTTAGAGGACGCCGGCCATGTGACCTCCGCTGTCGTAATTTCTGCCCCTGATGAGCGTGAAGGCGAGAGCGGCGACGACGATACCCATGCAGAAACGATCATCAAGCAGTTCTGGTCGGCGGTTCTCGCCAAACATGGCACGGAAGAGCGCTACAACGAAGCCATCATTTCGGCCTTCAAAGGCCCGGAAGCCCCAGAGATTTTGATCGTTGTAGACAAACTGATCACTGGCTTCGACGTTCCGCGCAACACGGTCCTGTATTTGGCCCGCCTGCTGACCAGCCACACCCTGCTGCAAGCCATCGCCCGCGTCAACCGGCTTTATGAGGGCAAAGACTTCGGTTATATCATAGACTACCGGGGAGTTCTGGGCGAACTGGACCGGGCGCTGACCGAATACAAGGCGCTGGCCGGCTACGACCCGGAAGATGTGGAAGGCGTTCTCCATTCGATCAGGGAGCAGGTTGCCGTGCTGCCGCAAAAGCACGCCGCTCTGCTGGATGTCTTCAAGACCATCCGCAACAAGAGCGACGCCGAAGAATACGAGCGGTTTCTGGCGGACGAAGCAATTCGAGCCGACTTCTACTCCGTGCTGAACGAGTTTGCACGCTGCCTCAAAATTGCCCTTTCGACGGAAATCTTTTACGAGGAAACGTCTGCCCGAACCATTGGACGCTACAAAGAAGACCTTCTGCGGTTCCAGAAGCTCCGCGCCGCCGTCCAGCAGCGCTACGCCGAAGTCGTGGATATGAAAAGCCTCGAACCCCAAATTGCAAAGCTTCTGGACACCTATGTCAGCTCGGACGCCGTCGAGGTTCTGACGCCTGAGCCGATCAACATCTTTGACACCGCCGCCATGGAGCGTGCGATAGAGGTCTTAGGGACACCCGCAGCCCAAGCGGACACCATTGCGTCGGCGACCGCACGCACACTGACAGAGCGGATGGACGAGGACCCGGTCTTGTTCCGAAAGTTCTCCGAAATGCTTCGAGAGACAATTCAAGCGTTCCGCGACCAGCTTATGTCAGAACTGGAATACCTCCGAAACATACGCGCCCTTCGAGACCAAGTGGTCGCTCAGGCAGGCGACGACATTCCGCCCCAGCTCCAAGGGCGAGATGTCGCCCAAGCCTATTACCGCCTCATTCAAGAAAAGCAGGAAGAGATCATTAAACCTGGTGACAGCAGCGTCGCCGCCGATCTGGCTTTAATGATTGAGAAAGCGATCAGCGACGAAGTCGTCGTAGACTGGCAGGGGAAAGAAGATGTGAAAAACCGGATGCGGGCAAACATTGACGACGGGTTCTTTGAATTCGCCCAGGTCGGCAGGATCAACCTCAACTGGGGCGTGCTTGACGAGCTTGCATCGGAAGCGGCGCGAGTCGCAAAGAGCCGCCTATCATGAACGATATTCCACCTTATTCTGTCCTGCGGTCGGCGCGGAAGACAGTCGGAATTACGGTTGAGCCGAGCAAGAATGTCATTGTTCGTGCCCCTCTTGATGCAGACACCGCCGCCATTGACAAGATCGTTCGAAGGCGGTCCGCCTGGATCATTCGCCAGCAGAAGTTTTTCGAGCAGTTTTTGCCGAAGACGCCTCCCCGCTCCTACGTCAGCGGCGAAACGCATCTCTACCTAGGCCGCAAGTACCGACTCCGAGTCAGATTCTCGGAGCAGGCGGAGGTAAAACTCCAGGGCGGCTACCTCTACGTCTTCACGCCGCAGCCGGAGAATGCAGTGCAAGTACAGCGCTCACTGTACACTTGGTATGCCGCGCATGCCCGACAGCGTTTTCCTGAAAGGCTGACAGTTTGTATGCAAAGTTCAGTCGGCAGAGACACGGAAACACCACAACTTCAGATTCGGTCCATGGCGAAGCGCTGGGGAAGCTGCCGCCCCTCCGGCATCTCAACTTCCGGTATACTCACGCTCAATGTTGATCTCATTCGCGCGCCTCGGGCCTGCATTGATTACATAATCCTGCATGAACTCTGCCACCTGCGCTACCCCAACCACTCGCCTCAGTTTTACGCGCTGCTGACGCGGGTCTTGCCAGACTGGCAAGCAGCGAAACTTCGACTTGAACAGGCGCTTTCTTAGAGGAACACCCCTCGTAGCCGTTCCACACGCCGGCACGTCCGCTTGCGCTTTCCATTTAATACCAATCCTGGTTGCCTTTCACTTCGAGAAGAACCACTTCGTACCACCACAAAAAGCCTGAAGAAATCATCACATCAAGATGTGGAATACGTCCATCCAAAGCAGGCTCCAGGTATAGCACGCGAAGGGCGTCACCAGGAACGCGGCAGCCCCCCATGTAGCCCACTGTCGTTGCGACGCGACAAACCACCCGTAGTTCTCAAACTTGCCGTATTTCGATACCCAATCGTTGCCGCGCAGTCCGACGGGTATGCAAAGCGCCATCAAGATGACAGTCACAGGCAGGTTTGAGATGTAGGCGTTCAGAAGGGAGGGCTGCGCTGCCGCTGGAAAATGCTGGTCTAATCTCCAGACAAAGTTCTGAACTGTCGCCGAGCGGTCAACAAGGCTCAACACCACTAGGAGCAACGCCAGAAAGCCCATGCCCTGCCTTTTCAGATTGTGGGCGAACAGCCAAATCCAGCTTAGGAAAAAGCCGCCCCAGGTCCAGCCGTGCAGCCTCGTGTCGTCGCAGAGTTCTGTCTGTCGCGGAGGCTGTGTAAACGATGGAGAATTCCTGCCTGCATTGGTGGTGGGGCCAGTTGCGGCAGTGGTCGCTGATCCAGTGGGGCCAGCTTTTGCTGACGCGGTAGTGACGGAGACTGGCGTCCCGCATTTGCTGCAAAACTGGGCTTGGTCTTTGAGGGAAGAGTGACATCGCGAACAGAGATCAGGCATAGCTTGTCCTTTCAACATGGGCAGGATCACTTCGTCAGTCGCCGCCGACCGCATCAGTCGCCGCCGAGGTTGAAGAAGTCAAAGGTGGAGATCAAGGCACGCTCTGTCAGGCTCCTGCGCTTTTCTTTGTTGTGGGCCAAATGGACTTCTGCGCCTTTGTTGAACAAGTAAGAAAACAAATCTGCCTCGGTCAGATCGCAATACTCTATAGTCGCCACCACCCGTGCCTGGCACTCAATCCCTACCTTGTTCCTGCGTAGATCGCAGTGACGGACGACGAAGTTTCCTACTTCCAGCCACAACGCTGCTCCTGTGCTGCCTGCGATAGTGCAGCCTTCGATGACGGCCTCCAAATCGCCGCTCGTACCAGAAGTGCTCTGACTGATGCCGTAATGCTTGCTCTGGTAAATGCCGCATCCTCTGATCTGGTAGTGACCCATCATCCCAATTTCGATGCCGCTTTCGCAGTCGTGTATCTGGCAGTTTTCGATCACCCCATCCTCTAGCCTCACCCCGACCCCGCAGTGGTGGATATGGCAGTTCCGCAGGTGAAGTTGACCGCCGTCCCCATGCCACACCCCAGAAGTCGGGCTGTCCGCAATCTCCGTGTCCTCGACCAGGAGTTGCGAGCCATTGAAGACAACGATACCAGTGTTGCCGCCGCGTATCAGGCATTTCTCCACCGTCACCTGCGACTGGCTGTTCACATCCAGCACTATTACCCTGTCTTCTGCTGGCTCCTCCAACAGGCGGCACAATCTTAGTGTTGCACGACTGCGGGAAACTTCTATACCGCCTTGCCGCACGGTGACATGGCTTACTTGAACCTCCGCCGCCCCATGAAGGTGCAGATGCCCCTGAAGTATTACCTGAGCAGCATCGACAGGGCTGGTGTTTGCGAGACCGACGCCCAGAAGGTTCATTGGCTTGTTGACTTCCACGTCTTCCGTGTAGACTCCAGGACGGATCATCACGCACCCGCCCGAAGTGATCGCTTTCACGGCGGCGCTGATTGTGGTATAGTCTCCGTCGCCGTGCGGGGAAACGACCAGCATAGACATATCCCGTGCGGCCCGCTTCGGCTTCGGGGTGTTCTGGCTTGCTGGGGCGGTTATGTTTTCCGCTGTTGCGGGTCGTGATGACGTTACGGGTCGTGATGGCTGGGGTTTGACGCCCAGCATTTTGTTTTCACAGGCTGCACAGAGATAGCGCCCCGCTGGACGGGGAGCACTGCACTGGGCGCATTGATCTTTCATTTATCGATCTTTCATCTCTCAAACCACGTTAAAATGGTTACAAAACAGGCTTACCGCAGGATGCAAAAGATGAGCCGCGCCCGAACTGCTTGAGTAACGCTCACCCCATACTTGGAGCAGTACGCAGTCTCGGTGCGGCGCTCGGCCTAGCAGCGGCGAAAGCGGCTCGCACTTGTTGCCGAACTGATCCCCGCCTTTGAGAGAAGAGTGACATCGCGAACAGAGGTCAGGCATATCTTGTCCTTTCAGTGGTTGTTTTTCTCAGCGGTTGTTCTTGGTCCCAGCAGGGGACGCTCTTCATTGACCACCTTGTCCCTCGATATTTTTCAGCTTCTGCTGCAAATTGTCATCGGGCATGACCACTCCCTGCGGAGCCGAGGTATCAACAGGTTCGGGCTGGGCTATGCTAGCTGCTGGCTGCGCTGGAGCCATCCCAGGGTGCGCGGCGTTATACTGCTGCATCTGCTGCTGGCTGATTTGATTAGGGTCCGTCACGTTTGGGTCAGGCTCCGTGTTGGCATGAAACTCATCACCAGGCTTAGCCTGAGACTGGTTGATCTCTTGAGAAGTCGGGGTGTGCATCGGAGAGGGCGCATCCGCACTTGACGGAGCGGTCGTTTCAGCCGTACTCGGGTCAGGAACAGCAGGTGGCCCCGTCGTGGGCTTGTGATCGAATGAGTAGATATGGCCCTGCCAGCGGAACGTGTTTCGGTCGGACGACACCTCGCCGTCCATCCCCCGCGCCATCATGGAAACGATTGGGTCGGCCTGCTGGCTCTGCTGACTGCCGTTCGACGCGGTATCCCCCTGGGCCGTCATATCCACGGTGCCGTTGTCCCGTATTCTGTACCTGCCTGGCAGGTTGATCCCAAAGGCATTCATCAGGTAGGTGCCATTCGGCCAGAAGGTCATGTCCCCCGCACCGTCCTCGGCTACATAAACGCCGTTCAGCCCCCCGCCCTGAAAATGGTGAACAGCAGCACCGATGACAATCCAAACTCCGCATAGGGCCAGAATGGTCAGGGCAATGTTCCGCATCATTCTGAGACCATTCCTGGCAGGCACAGGTCTCCCGCTCTGGACGGCGGAAGCGGCGCGGCCTTGCGGCGGACGTGGCGCAGCATGTCCACCCGCCGATGGCGGTAGACCTGTGCCGCTCGCGGCGTCATGTGACCTGCCTTGTTCATTAACGCCGTCACCTGACCCACGTTGATTTCCTGACGATGACCCGCGCGTATCGGAAGAACCCTGTCCAGTCCCGCAGGACGCACAGAAGGCGTCATCAGAATTCAGGTCCTTACCACAATTACGGCAGGATGACTTCGGTCGAGGGGAGCCACTTTTCGGCGGGGGACCGCCCGATGAGGAACGGCTCGCCTGCGGAACAGGGTGCATAAACATTACGCCGCACGCACCGCAGCGCTTCAACCCAGCTTCCAGGACGGCGTTGCACTTCGGGCAACGGTAAAAACTATCGACGAAGAGAGGGTCTTGATAGGTCGGGCCTTCAGAAGAAGTGCGGGCAGAGGAAGCTCGTCCCGTGGTGCCGTGCGGACGTGCAGAACCGCAGCCTGCACAAAACGCGTCGTCCTTCGCGAGTACGGTTCCGCACTTTTTGCAGAGCAAGGGGGGAGATGAGGAAGCCGTGTTAGCCTTCGGAGGCCGCCCTGCCATTCGGTCTTCGCACGCCCCGCACATATAGTGACCAGCCGCCACGGGCTTATCTTTGCAGCCTTGACAAATTGTTGTCACCATTCTTGTCCCTATCCTATTCCCTACGTTATTTGCTAAGGTTTGTTGAGTTCTTCCGCACGTTGATCACCACAACTGTAAGGCTTCAAGCTCAAAGAGTTTGTGCTTGGCTGTAGACCTAACGCAACAATTATACCGCAATTCCGTACTAATATGGTACTATACGTCGCAACCTTCGATGATTTCTTCGCGCTCGGGTCTCATAATCTGGCTATGAGCGACATCGAACAGCTTCGGGTGCTGGGGGCGGCAATTCGACGCAGAAGGATTGATCAAGGTATCAAAACTCTGCGGCAGATGAAAGAGAAGACAGGCATCTCAACTCAGTTCCTCTCCCAGATCGAAAATGCCTATGTCCACCCGAAACGTGGTTATGTTGTCCCTTCCGATGAGCTGTTGGAACGAATCTCAAAGGCGATTGATATGCCTCTCGCGCGGATGCACACGATTATTGGCCGCTTTCCCGAAGTGCCTGAAGCCGTAAGCCCCATCGCTTCAGAGATCGCGGAAGAGTACGACCGACTGCCAGAGTATGCACAGCAAATTATCCTTGATGCTGTACAGACCGCGAAATCCGTCGTCGCGAAAGTCGAAGAGACCTATACAGCACAAAAATCGGAGAAGCCCTAGTTTTCTAGCCAAACTGCCACTGAACTAAGACGTGACAAAGCGCCCTTGCCGAAATAGCGGCAAGGGCGCTTTTGTTTCTATACGACGAAGACGATCAAGGTTTTTTCCGTGGTCTTCCTACCCGCTTTTTCCCTTCTGGCTGCGTACGCGCCTGATATTCCTCAAGGTCTGTAACGCGGATCAGTTTCCTCCCAAATAGGATCATGTGCGGCAGGGTGCCCGAGATGACAGCTTTTCGCACCGTGGCATCCGCGACTTTGAGCAGATCAGCAGCCTGCTTCATACTGACAAATTGTTCTGCTAAATCTTTTTCCGCATCTTCCACAAAATTATCATAACGATTTTAATGCCAGAGGTCAAATTTCAGGCAGAAATCTACAAAAAACTGTCGTTAAATGCTACGTTTTCGTATAATTTTCTGGTAAAATGGCTTTAGCAGGCCAGCGGTAACGGCGTGCGCGACATGTAAGGAGAAACTCCGTGCCCGTACAGATGCCCGTACTGAACGCCAGAGAAGTTGTCAAAACGACTGTGCCTCGACTCACGGTTTCGTCACTTTCAGATTTGGACTGCCCAAAAAAGTTCAAGGACACAAGAATTGAGCGAAACTGGGACACCAGCCGTGGTCCGATTTTAGCTGTGTCTCATGGCACAGCAGTCCATAAAGTTCTTCGCAGCATTTATTTGAATCGTCGCGGCTACGAGCTTGATATGACGCGCTTGGAAGCCCAGGCGCGAGACGCGGTTTGGGGTACAGCTTATCCCGCCAACAACGACCGTTCCGAAGCAGTCGCGCGTGTGGTTCAAAGCGTACGCGCCTTTGTTGATGCGGACGACGAAGAATCGATTCAAGGCACGATTGATCTGGAGCGCCAAGGGCAGTTTCTGGTTGAGGATCGGCGGACGGGGGCGGGTTTGTTTGTCGCGAGTGCTAAACTGGATCGGACGTTAGTCCGAGCGTCGGAGCCAGAACGCGGAATTTGCGCTGAAACTAAGACAACCAAACAGCGCATCTCGCTTCAAGAAGCGTTCCTGCAGCTTTGGGTTTTTCGCAAGATGTATCCTAGGCTCAATTTCACAAGCTGGGCCATCGAATATAATTTCCTGGACTCTGAATTTCGAGTTGTGCGCGAAGTGGTCGATTGGGAAGACGTGCGGGGACAGTCTGTGATTCTGCTCCGCAAAGCGTTGCGTGTCTTCCAGGCGACAGAATACCCTCCCATTCAAGGCGATTGCTGCACGTATTGCAGAATGCGCGAAACCTGTACTACGCTTCAGGATGAAACTGTCGACCTGGACGCGCTTGAAAATCCCGAGTTGGTCCCATGAGTGATCAGTGCCGCCTCACAGTCACCATGGGATGCGCGACGATGTCGGCCCAGTTTCCCTCGGCGCAGGAAGCGATGATCGTGTTAATCTGCTGGGTTGAGTCTGAAGCTGAAACAACATTGCGCGGCGCCGTGGAAGAGCGCTTTGCTGCGGCGAGGAAGTGGATCAAGGGCCTAGGTGGCACAGTGAAGATCGCGGAAGACGCGCTTTAGGCCGCCTGCTGCCGCTTTTCTTCCCAGATTTCCTTGCGATCAACAATGACATCAGCGGGCGCGGAAATTCCGATCCGCATGGAGTCGCCGCTAACTGCAATGACGGTTATCTGTATATCAGCGCCAATTGTAATGACGGAGCGGTCGCCAGCGTCAGGGATGCGGGCGAGTACGAGAACGGGGCTTTTCCTTCTTCAAGAAACAGGGTACAATTTGGTCAGTCGCCATTTTTGAGATTTCGCGTCGAATGAAGGGCTTGAATGCAGGTACTCAACTTAATCGCTGTCGGGTTGGCACTTGTCTTCTTGGTCCCAGGCTATATCATTCACAGCGTCATCTCGGCGATTACTCCCCGCCGTCAGGACGAAACACAGCTTCTCGCTCTCCGCTTTCTAACATTTAGTACGGTCAATGCTCTCATCTGTGCGCCGTTCCTGCTTCACGTCAAAAGGAGCTACCCCACTCATCCTTACTCCCTTATCAACTGGCTCATTGCTGTCGCCGTTCTATTAGTCGCCCCCACGCTGATCGGTGTTTTGATTGGCTTATTTGAAGAGCGTGATTGGATACGAAAGGTGTTCCGATTTCTCAAGCTGGACTTACTTCATTTATCACCTTCGGCTTGGGACACACAGTTCAAATTTGTTTCCAGAAATAATTACGCGTATGCCATTGTGACCCTATCAGACGGTCGTAGGGTCTACGGCTACTTTGGCGGCTCTTCCGTGGCATCATCAGACGCTAAAGAGAGAGACCTGTATCTCGAATGCCTCTACAGCCTGGATGATCAGAAGCATTGGACACCAATTTCTGATTCAGGAGGTATACTAATTTCAGGAAGTACAATCGGTTCAATCGAGTTTATAAGGGAAACAGAATCATGCCAGACGATGTAAAGCCAGACCCCGCACCCCCCAGTGACACCACAAACTTGAACCAGTCGCATGGAGGCGGCAAAGGCGAGTTCAGTCACTACATGGGAGAAACAAAATCGATCAATTCCAGTCAAGGCTGGGGTGCAGGCGGTAAAAACCCACCAACTGGCGATTCAGCAATTGTCGCTGCCCCAGTTGCGGCAGTTCAGCCCGTGTCTGCTGCAACAGAACCTGTGCAGACACCGCAGGTTTCGACTCCAGACAATCATAGCTGAGGCCCGTGGTAAGCGGCAGCAAATCGGCCCGCCGCCTGCTTCAACTTTAATCTTTTCAAACAAGTCTGCCTACTATCCTGCTACGGCTTGCTTCCTCGCCTTGAACCCCAACAGAGACCGCTTGTCCTGGGGCGGCAGGCGAGCGAACTCTGTATGGTTCAGCAAGTCTCCAAGAGTGATTATTTGCAGCTTCGGGTAAGTTTTGCCGCCCGCGCTGGTCCAGTAGCCCTCTTTGAGCGCTTCTTTGCAGATCGGCTCTGTGACATCCCCCATGCACAGGAAGAACCCCAGCGACGCCTTTTCCCGCACGACGACATGCGCGAAGTCGCGGATTAGCCACACCTGCACCTTCCCGCCCTTCACCTGCACGACCGCGCGGTGCGGCCTGTCGGAGTTCCTCTGCCTTGCGCTCGTCTCTGTAATGCCTCTTTCGTTGTTCCTCCTGCTCCCCACTCAGTGCCGCCATCCTTTTAGTGGTCTCAGCTCGCGTCTTCAGCAGAGGTAGTACGTATTTGACGAGTAGAGCGATAAGAAGAAGCGGGACACCAACGAGGGGCAAGAAAAAGGCCAGAACGATCAGGCCGATCCAAAGACATGCCTGGACGAAGGATAGAACCAGCGCTCCCGTGACTCCCAGCGTCAGGAAAACGCCGCGCTGGGCGGTATTTCGGCCAAAGATCACGGCGACGCAGGCGAAGATGGCGAGCAGGCAGAGGAAGATGATCAATGCTCAGTACCCGTATCCCTTCTGTCAAACTCCAGATGTCCCACCCCGTCTTCCGCATACTGAGGTGCGCAGGGACTCGTCGCGATCCCTCCAGAGCGACATTACAGTCGAAGACCAAGCCGTTCCGCCATACCTTTAGCGCGAGCACGTCGCCCACGTGGTGGAACGCTTTGGCGCTGTTTATGGCGTCCAAACCCACAGCCACCCTTCCGTCGATTCACATGATTACATCCTCCGATTGGAGCCCCGCTCACGCGGCGGGACCACCAGCGTCTACACTCGTAACGCGTATGCCCGACGAGGGATAGCAGGCAAGGTCGATAGGCTATCCGTGTGCCACCGCCCGACTAGAAGAGGCGCGTCTGCTGCGGCCCCATCGGTCACGGGCCTCGCCAATACCGCCATAGGAAGAGGTGAAGGGCGGTGCGTAGCCAGAGCGCCGAGGACACACGAGGCCACTATTGCCAAAGCCACCCATAAAGTTGCCTCTTTTCGATGCGGCATAGGCGTCCCCACGGGAGCGGTCGCTCTAGGGTTCTGAACTGGCGGCCCATCCCACTCAGGCTACTTTTATTGTTCGGGACGATGCGTTTTGGCGTTCAGTGGGTCCTGGTAGGTGTGCCTCTCTTGTGGCGGCGCTTGGGCGGAAGAAGACCGCCCCGAAGCGCCATGCTGTCTGGCCGAACCGACCTCAAGGCAGAATTGGTCGTCGCTCTCCAGGCTGGCACCGTAATGGGCACAGCTCGTCAAGGCCGATGAAGCTCCCTGATTCGACCTTCCCCCTTCTGACTTCGGGCCGTGTGAAGGGCGGCCAGCTATCCGATTTTCGCACTGAAGGCACATATAATGACCTTCAGCAATGGGCCTTTCCTTACATCCTTGACATATCGTCGTCGCCATCTTATTTCTCCTTACCGTTCATCCGAGACTGTTCCTGCGGCGTCTGGCATGCAAGTGGTTTGAACACTTCGTCCTTTGCTCAACGCGGCATACATGGTCAGTCAATGAGCGTCAAGATTTGCAGCGGGTGGCGACCGATGCGCCACCCGCAGTGGCTGCAAAGTAATTAAGTTTAGCGCACGAGGATTCTAGAGCGGGAGGCTTTTCGGAAGCGGCGCACTGGCTCACTTTTTGTCGGCGGTAACGGCAGGATGCCGCCAGCAGAGAACTGCTTTCCCGCTTTGGTTGCCGACCTACACCCTACTGTCGCAATGGCCCCATTGGTCTCCTCGGGATCGGGTGCGAATGAGGCGTAAACAGCCATCGCCCTAGCGTCCTGTTCATCCAGATGTAAATAGGTTGCGGTCTGTTTCAAATTGGCATGCCCCAAAGCAACCTGTATCTGCTTCACACTCGCGCCGTTGCGCATCATGTTCGTCGCGAAGTAGTGGCGCAACGAATGTGGCTTGATGTTTGCCGCCCCCCTAAAGCCAGCAATGGCTTTAATCTTTTCAAGCAGTTCTCGAAGCTTGTCGGCGGAGATGCCGCGTCTCGGGCCGTAGGCCCAGAAGCCATCATGTTGGCAGTTCATCTTCTCCCGCTCTGCTCCCCAGGCACGGAAGGCCACTACGCACTCAGGCGGCATTGTGAGCTCGCGGGCTTTGTCACCTTTGCCTTTCGGTATCAGCACGGTTCCCGCCTCGAAGTTGATGTCACCCACTTGCATTGCCGCACACTCAGCGGCACGAACACCTAGCCCGCAGAGGGCAGCGAACACTGCACGGGACAGCGCCACATCGCGGGGAGCATATTGTTTAAGACATGCAGCCCAAAGCGCCTCCACCTCCGATTTTGAGACTGTCAAACGTTCAGCCGCCCCGAGATTCCCGAATGTCAGCAGGTCAAGCGGGCTCTCGACCAGCACCTTGCGCCTGATAAGGTATTTGATCATGCCGCGAATGGGATCGAACTTTCCTTTGATTGACCGTGGGCGCAGACCTCGCTTGGACAACGAAAACTGGTAGGTTTCAAGGGCATCGACCGACAGGGCATACTCGACATCCACGTCCTCGTGCCCCTCGGCTTCCAGATACCTCTGGTAATGATTGAGGTGGGATTGATAGCCCACGCAAGTTGTATCCGCCGCATTTTGGCCATGGCGGAGGGTGTTGATGTATTTCTCTTTGCACTCAGCGAACTTCAGCATATTGGTTCTCCTGATACCTATGCTTGTGCTAAGCGGCGGAAACGGCACAGTTTCCCCAATAATAGACTGAGAATCTTGCTCTTGCATGGTCAGCGTCCTCATTTCAGTGAGTGACGCGGCCTGAAAAGCCAAAAAAGGCGGCTCATACCTGCTTTAGTGCAGACATGAGCCACCTTTTTACGAAATATGACCAGCGGACGGCAGAACCTAGTAACAATACCTGCCGACAAGCGCCAATAATTAACAAACGAGGGGTTTGAGCCACCGACGTTTCGGGTATGAACCGAACGCTCTAACCAACTGAGCTACGCCGCCATGAGATTTTCCGTGCTTCTACGCACGGCAGCCGGCAGCCACTCTGAGCATAGGCTCCGAACTCTGCCAGACGCTTGTGATTTTACCTTGATTTTACAGCCTTGTCAAGTTCCGCGAGCGGCCCGGCGGCGGCTGCACTTCCCTCAGCCTTTTCGCCTGCCATACCTCAATCGCACTGCCACTAATGCCCCCGCCACAGCCAGAGCCGCTGCATTCGGCAGAGTCGGCAGCCGCCAGTCCCCGGAAATAAAAGTGATCAAATCCGGCGGCGGGATCGCTCGCGGCACCAGATGTACCACCGCGGAAAACGCCTTGGCTGCTATCCCTGCTGCGGTCGCGGAGAGCCAAAAGGCCAGCGCAATGAACGCGGCCATCTTCGCCCCGAAATGCCTCCGGTACATCAGCACCAGCGGCAATGCCAGCAAGTCTCCGTACAAGAACGCCAGCACTCCGCTTAGTCCCAAACCCTCCGAGCGCAGGACACGCGCCAGAGGCAGATTGCCCAGCGAGGTGACACACGATACGGCGGCCACCAGCGGGCCGACAAGCGCGTGCTCCGCAGTCCGTCCGGCCTCCGAGGTATGCCCTTCCACGAAAGCCTGCCACCAGCGATGCGGCACGAACACGGCCAGGGCCGCCGCCAGCAGAAAGCCCAGCAGCAGCTCCTTCCACACGCGCCGCCAGTTGCCGATAAAGACATCGGCCACGGCTGCCCAGTTATGGCGGCTGGCAGCCTTTTGCATGAGGGTGTCCCCTTCCACCTCAATGGGATGGTCCCCGCGCCGTCCATGCCCTTTCTCATGATGGTCACGCGCCTTGTCCGACCACTCTTGGGGCCAGCCGGCCCGGACAATGAGTGACAGCATGGCGATAAAGGCCAGGCCGCCGACGATTTCCAGCAGCACGACGCGCCAGCCCATCAGGAGCCACAAGACCAGCAGAAACTCGGCGGAGAGGTTCGTAGAAGCAAACAGGAAAACGAGGGCGCAGAGCAAAGAGCTGCCCTTCTTGAAAAGCGTTCGTGCCATAGCGACGGCGGCGTAGGAGGGCGCGAAGCTGCCTGCGCCCCAGGCGGCCGCCAGAGCGATTTCGCGCAGCCCCTGACCGCCGAAGTTCTTCTGGGCCTGGTCTCTGGTGAGGAGGACGCGGACGACGGCGGAGCGCGTGAAACCAAGCACAAGCGCCCAGAAGACGGTCCAGAACATGGAAGCCGCGAGGAGAAGGGTTCGGGTCAGGCCGTGCATCAGAGAAGTGGTCACAGCCTTTGTCTTGCCCGGCGCTTGGGTGCAGCGAAACCAGTACTCCTGTACCAGCATCCCTGCGTATTCGGCGGGGAGGGTTCTAAACTGGCTTGCGGTAGAAAAAGGGACGCAGAAGCTCGAAGCCGAGAGAGCGGTGGTTGGACAGGCGCTCCGTGCCGCCGACAAACAGGACGCCGCCGGGACGAAGCGCTTGAAAAAATCCGCGAAAAATGCGCTCTTTGGCGTCGTCGTTGAAGTAAATGACGACGTTGCGGCACAAGATAAGATCGTGCTCGGCTTTCGGATACGCTTCCCCAAGCAGGTCGTGCGGGCCGAACCGGACCAAGTTTCTTAAATGCGGCAAAGGCTGATAAGTCCCGCCTGCCTCTGAGAAATGCGCCTGACGCCGCGCCGGAGACAGGTTGACCATGTCGGCGGCGCTGAAGCAGGGGCACTCGGCACGGGCGAGTACCGGCAAATCGATGTCCGTGCCGCGGATTTTGTGGCCGACACCGGGCTGAAGCTCATGCAGCAGAAAAGCCAGCGTAAACGCTTCCGCGCCGTAAGAGCAGCCGGCGCTCCAAACAGACAGCGGCGTCCCTTTGCGCTGCGCCAGCAGGCCGGGCAGGACCAGCGAAACAAGCTCGTGGAACCGCTCCGGGTTCCGCAGCAGCTCCGTGACATTGATGGTCATTTTGTCCAAAAACTCGCGGAGCTGCGCCGGGTCGCGCTCGATGGCGGACGCAAAGCTGGCAAACGAATCGGAGCCGCTTTTCTGCGCCAGCGACATCAGCCGCCGCCGCATCTGATCCGGCTTGTACTGGCTGAGGCGGACGCCCACGCGAGCTTCCACGCGCTGCTGGAACCAGAGATAATCGGCATCCCCGAACTTTTCCAATTCTAACTTCTCCAAACTGGAACAGGGTGCGGCAGAAGAATTAGGACGCACAAGCAGCCTGCCTGCCTGCCGGGGCAAATGTCCGCCCGGCACGGTTTTCCAAAGAGTGCCGCTCGCTGATCAGCTTCGGCAGGTCGACAATCAGCGCGACGCGGCCGTCACCAAGAATGGTCGCCCCGGAAAGCCCCGGCAGGTTCCCCAAAAGTGTCCCCAGCGATTTGATGACGACTTCCTGCTCCCCGGCGAGGCCATCCACGCAAAGGCCAATCTGCCGGTCTCCTGACCCCGCGACGACGACATACGCATCCGGGGCGATGGCTTCCGGCAGAGTTGCGTCGGACCGTCCCGCCAGCAGGGCCGAAAGGCTTGCCAGCGGAATTGTCCGCCCGCGCAGATTGATGACCGCCTGGCCGGCCAGTGTCAAGCGGGAAACTTCCGTCTGCTCCGGCCCCAGCCGCAGCAGCTCCACAACATTGCCGAGCGGCAGCACATAAATGCCGCCCCCGGACGCAACCAGCACGGCGCGGACAATCGCCAAAGTCAGCGGCAAATGGATCAAAAAGCGGCTGCCCTGCCCAAAAACACTGCTGACCTGAACGCGGCCTCCCAGTTTTTCCAAATTGGATTTGACGATGTCCATTCCTACCCCGCGCCCGGAGATGTCCGTGAGCGCGGCCGCGGTCGAGAAGCCCGACGCGAAGATCAAATGCAGGGCGTCCTGCTCAGTCATCGCCGCCGCCGCCGCTTCGGTGAGAATGCCTTTGCGGATCGCCGACGCTTTCAGACGCTCCGGGTCCATACCGCCGCCGTCGTCGGTCACTTCCAGCACGACATAGTTTTCCTCCTGCCGGGCCGACAGCGTGACCAGCCCCAGCCGGGGCTTGCGGGCGGCTTCACGAACTTCCGGCGTTTCCACGCCATGATCCACCGAGTTACGCAAAAGATGGATCAGCGGGTCGCTGATGACTTCCAGCACGGTCCGGTCCAGCTCGGTTTCGCCGCCGGTCATGACAAAATTAAGTTCTTTGCCGGTCTTCTGCGCGAGGTCACGCACCATGCGCGGCATTCGCTGGAAGACGCCGTCAATCGGCAGCATTCTGGCCCGCATGATCTGGTCCTGAAGCTCCGCCGTGATGCGCCCAATCCGGTGGGTCGCTTCCAAAAGCTGCGCGGCGTTCTCATCGCGCGGATGATCGCGGCACAGGTCGCCGCCGACCCGGCTGATTTGGGCGCGTTCAATAACCAGCTCGCCCACCAGGTTCAGCAGGCTGTCCAGCCGTGCGACTTCCACGCGGATGGTCGGCGAGGACGCCGCCTTTTCCGGTGCTGAGGCTGCTTTTTCGGCTGCCACAGGCTTTTCTTCTGCAATTGGCTTTTCTTCTGCAATTGGCTTTTCTTCTGCAATTGGCTTTGCAGGCGCGGCAGACTGCCAGGGGCGCACGCGGACACTTGCCAGCTCAGACACGCCGGCCAGCGCCCCTTCAATTTCAGCCGCTTCGGCGTGGGAAACCAGCAGCAGCGAGAAAACAGTGTCGAACTCTTCCTCCTCCAGCTCTGCTTCGGGCGGGCAGGCAGCCAGCACCGTGCCAAGCGGCTCCAGGGCGCTCATTACCATCCAAACTCGAACCGACTTCATCAGGCATTGGGGGTCCAGTGTGATCTCGGCATGGAAAGCCGTCAGCTCAGAATCTCGCGCCGCCATGAGGCTGTCCTGCTCATGGGGAGCGAGCGGGAACTCGAAGGCCGGCGGCGCGTTTCCAGCCGCTTGGCCCGCAGCGGCGGGAGCAGAGACGCCATTGGGGGAGGCTGAGGCGCCGAGGCGGAGGGTATTCAAGCGAGCGACCAAGCCCGGAATGTCGGTATCAACAGAAGCCGTGTCCCCTTGAGTCTCAGCGACGGTGTCCACAAGAGCGCCCAGCGCATCCAGGCATTCCAGCAGGACATTGACAATCGGCGTGCTGACCGAAAGCTTGCTGTTCCGCAGGTCGTCAAGAATGTTTTCCATTTCATGGGTCAGATCGCCAATGGGCAGAAATCCCATGCTTCGGCTGGAGCCTTTGAGCGTGTGGGCGGCCCGGAAAAGCGCCTGTATGGTTTCGGGCGTATGATCGCCGCGCTCCATGTCCAGAAACCCGGCTTCCAGCAGCACAAGCTGTTCACGGCCTTCGTCCAGGAAAACGTCCAGGTATTGCAGCATGTCGGAGTTCATCATTATGTTATTCTCTTGGTGTGTTTCTCTTACTCTTCACTCAGCAGTACAACTGCACAAGCGCAGGCGCGATCTGCGGCAAAGGCAGCAGGAAGCCGACGCCTCCAAGCTCCACCGCCGCTTTCGGCATTCCGTAGACCGTGCAGGTCGTTTCATCTTCGGCGAATGTTTCCCCGCCCAAAGCGCGGACGGCTTTCAGGCCACGCGCTCCATCCCGGCCCATCCCGGTCAGCAGCACCGCCGCGACACGCCCCCCATGCAGGCGAGTCAGCGAGGCCAGGGTCACATCCACCGAAGGGCGGACCCCATGTACCGGCGGATCATCCGACAAATGCACCGCCCCGCTGCTGTCAAACTCTAAATGCCGCCCGCCCGGCGCGACTAAAATCCGCCCGGCCCGCAGCAGATCACCTTCGGCGGCTTCACGAACTTCCAGCGCAGAAACCGCGTCCAGCCGCTGCGCCAGGGACGCCGTGAAGCCTGCCGGCATGTGCTGGACAATCACCACCGGCAGCCGCAGGTCGGCGGGCAGCGCCGGAACCAGTGCTTGCAGGGCGCGTGGGCCGCCGGTCGAGGCCCCAATCACGAGAACCCCGGTGCCTGCGCTGCGGGCCTTCACTTTATAGGGGCTGCCGAGAGTAGGGATCGGACGGACGGGAGGCTGAGAGGCCGGCCGCAGACGCGCTTTGGCCGCAGATTTGACTTTGGCAATCAGGTCCGCCGCGACTTTTTCAATGTCCAAAGAGATCGAACCGGAGGGCTTGCCGACAAAGTCTACTGCGCCAAGTTCCAGGCAGCGCAAAGTCGCTTCCGCGCCGCGCTGAGTCAGCGAAGACAGCATAACAACAGGCGTCGGGCGGCGGCGCATGATTTCTTCCAGCGTGCCGAAGCCGTCCAATACCGGCATCTCGACATCCAGCGTGACGACATCGGGCTGAAGCGTTTCCAGCTTGGACAACGCTTCCGCGCCGTCACGCGCCGGGCCGACAACGCATAGCTCTGGGTCGCGGCGCAAAATCTCGCAGACCATTTTTCGCATGAACGCTGAGTCGTCGACGACCAGCACTTTGAGTGGGTTCATTTTTCGTGTTTGTTCTGAGTGGCCGGCATGTCATAATTAGGCACGTCATTCGTGGATCAGGCTGAGTGTCAGCACCTGAGCCGCGTCCAGCAGCAGGATCAGCCACTCGGCATCTTCTTTGCCGTCGCCGCTGCGCCGCCCGCCGGGAATACGGCCAATGCCGGTCAGGCAGCTTGGATCGGCGGCATTCAGCAGGGCCGAGGGCGGCTCGATGGAGTCCGCCGGCAGACGCAGGACTTCAGACACAGCGTCAACCACTAAGCCCGCCGTCACCCCGTCTACATCCATAATGACAATGCGCGATGATTTCTGCTGTTCGGGGTCCAATGCCGGCAGGCCAAAGCGTGTCCGCAAGTCAATCACCGGCAGGATACGTCCCCGCAGGTTCATTACACCCTGCACATGCTCCGGCACATTCGGAACCGGAGTAATCACTTGGGGGGGCAGAACCGTGTTGACACACCCAATGTCAACGCCGTAGGTCTCGCTGCCGAGATGCAGCGCGACAACTTGGCGCTCCGCCCCGGCGCTTGCGGTTTCCGGTCTTTCCAGTAATGCTGCTGCCATACTTTTCTCCTTAATGCTGATTTCTGTTATGCCACTTTTCGCAGGGTCAATACCGGCTTTTCCTCAGCCGCGGCCTTATGGAAAGAGCCGTCAATCTTGAAGCGTGCGATCATCTCGCTGAGTGATTGGGAGATGCCCGCAAGCTCATTCGCCGACGCCACCAATTCTTCCACTGCCGCACCCTGCTGGGTAGTCGTTCCCGCCACAATCTGAACCGACGCCGAGACTTCTCCCGCCGACGCCGACATCTCTTCCGCCGCCGCCGAGCTTTCCTCAATCACCGCCGCCACTTCCGAGATCGTCGCCGACACTTCCTGCGCTGACGCTGCCATCTGTTCCGAAGCCGCGCTGATGCTCAGAACCCGGCCCGACATCTCCGAAACAACCGATTGAATGCGCGACAGCGCGGCTCCGGCTTCTTCGGCCAGTCCTGTGCCGGCCCCAGCTTCGCGCGATCCCAGCTCCATTGCGGAGACTGCCTGCCGCGTCTGGCTTTGGATTTCCCCAATGAGGCCGCCGATGTCTTTGGTCGCTACCGTGCAGCGCTCCGCCAGCTTGCGGACTTCATCCGCCACGACTGCAAAGCCGCGCCCGGCTTCTCCGGCCCGCGCTGCTTCAATCGCGGCATTCAGCGCCAGCAGGTTGGTCTGGCCCGCAATGTCGTCAATCGTCTGCACGATCCCGCCGATCTTCGCGGATGTTTTGCCGAGCGATGCAATCACGCCCGCCGACTCGCTGACGGCGCTGTGGATGCGTCCCATCCCGGCAACCGTCTGCGCCACCGCCCGCGCCCCTTCTTCCGCCGTTTGGGTTGCGATTTCCATCGATCCCGTGGCCGCTTCGGTGTCGCGGGTGACGCCAAGCACGGCAACGGTCAGTTCTTTGACCTGTTCGGCTCCGGTGGCGATGGAGGCCGCCTGGCTGGCGCTGCCCTGAGCAATTTCCGATGCGCCCCGCGCCGACTGCTCGGACGCTTGGGCGACTTCGTGCATGGTCGCTCTGATCTCTTCAGTTGCGGCGCTGATTTGGTGGGACGTGCCGGAAAGCCTATGTGCCGCGCTGTCTACCTGCGCCGCCGACTGCTGCATTTCGTGGATCAAATTGCTCAAGCTGGCCTGCGATTTATGGAATGAGCCGATAGTCGCCTTGATCTGGCCGAGCATGGCGTTAAAGGTCTGGGACATCTGGCCGAACTCGTCTTTGGCCTGACCTGTCACCGGCTCGGTGCCGGTGACGATTTTGACGGTCAGGTCTCCCTGCTCCATGGCCGCAGCGGCGCTGCCGAGATTGGTGATGCAGACCGCGTTGAGCGTCTTCATCCGGTCCGAAATCTCGGCCAGCGTCCGCGTCATGTAGCGGCTAATGACCACACAGACTAGGATGCCGACCGTAAAAGAGGCGAGCAGAAGCGCGAGAACCGTGACACGAGCGGCAGCGTAGAAGTCGCCCGACTGCCGGCTGAGGTCCTGACCGTGTTTTTTGTTGTAGTCCACCATTGCATCGAGCTGATCGTGCAGCGTGTTGTACTGAGCCAGCATCGGGCCGTTCATCAGCGCGGCACCGCTCTTAGTATGGAAAGATCGGCTGATAGCGAGAAACTGCTGATGGGATTGTTTGTACTCCGCCCAGGACGTATTGACGTT
This sequence comes from uncultured Armatimonadales bacterium, assembly GCA_964243345.1. Classification (GTDB taxonomy): domain Bacteria; phylum Armatimonadota; class Armatimonadia; order Armatimonadales; family Capsulimonadaceae; genus JANXMY01. The sequence continues at coordinate 46,648 of CAXTER010000012.1, read as the reverse complement.
TTGCCAGTTCTGCTTGTCCGCGTCGCTGTGAAGGCCTGTGCCGTAATCGGTGAGCGTCGCCTCCATGCCTTGCTGCTGCTGCTGCATCAAGCTCTCAACAGAAGCTCTGCCTTCCGGGTCAGTCGTGACAAGATGACGGTACTCAAGCAGGCGAAAGCGGGTGAGATGATAAAGCAGCTGGCCGCACTGAATGTCGCTTGGAATTGTGTGATTGACCATAGTCTGCGTGACGGCGTTCATGCCGGCCATGCGGGACAGGGAAACGGCTCCCAGGACAATTGCCAGCCCAAGGCAAAGGCCGAAACCAAGCGCTAGCTTATGCGCTGTTTTGAGGTTGTAGAACGCGCTCATGTAATTCTCCTAAACGACGAAAGCTGTTTGCGGCCCAGCAGGCCGATGGTGATGAAGACCTGTCCTTGATCCAGGGCCGGCGGGATGATGACAGCGGGGAGGGAGACCATGCTGATCCTGACACGGGTTCCGCATAGCGCAGATTGGCTCCAGCGAATAAAAATAGGCGAGAAGCAGGACTTCGCGCAGGATTTATAGCGTCACTCCTATACTGACGCCTGAAATCGGTGCAACACCCATGATTATTGCCAGGGAAAGCGAAATACAATAGGGTAACAACAGGTAGTTTTTCGTGCTCCTCTTTTTGCGGCTTGGGACAATTGGAAAGAATGGTTGAAAAGAATAGCGAGTAAGAGTACGCAGAGGACGCCGCTCGGCACACTTATCGTTGAAGATTTCGGGAAGGATTTGCTGCTCATTCAGCGGGAGCTGCTGCAAGAGAGATAAATCAGACCGACTTGATCCACTTTGCCATCCGGCGCGGCATCCTTGCTCCTGATTTGTAACCCGTTTCTATCGCGTGCCTGACAGGGCTTTTTGCACTGCTGAGACCTGCGGGTCGCCCTGCATCTCTTCCAGCGGCAGCCAGGCGGCGTCTTGCAGAAGGCGCTCAGCAGGAGGCAGATGCGCTTCTTCGGGATCAAGCCCCAGCGCCATGCCGTCCGTGTTTTCTGCGGCCAGCAGAAAGCAGTAATCCGGGCTGCCGTCGTCTCTGTAAATCCCCTCATACAGCAGGCGCACGGCAGTCACCCGCAGGCCGGTTTCTTCCCACGCTTCACGCACGGCGGCCTCGGCAGGCGTTTCTCCCGCTTCTACTCCGCCGCCGGGCAGGGTCCAGTAAGCCCGGTCCGGCTCGATATGCCGGACCATTAAAATCCTGCCGTTTTGGATCAGTGCGCCGCAGGCGCGTGGACGGGTCATTGCTCGGCCTCTGTTTCTGCTGCGCCGGCAGCCCGGCGAACCGCCCAGGTCTGGCTTTCATGGGCCAGGCTGCGCCCCGCCTCAGCAGGCGTCAGCCAGCGCAGAACATGGTCGGGTTCGGTCGCTTTGCCGTCCTCGGCGGTGACTTCGGCGCGGAAGAAGACGCACTCTTTACGAATGCCGGCGGCGTTGCCCGGCGTGTAGACATACTGGACCGCCTCGCCGATTTTCAGCAAGCCGCCAAGCGCAAGTCCGCATTCTTCGCGCACTTCCCGCCGCAGAGTGTCTTCCGGCGTCTCATCGTCCTCGGTTCCGCCGCCGGGAAGATACCCCCCATGCGGCGTTTCCATGACTGCGATGCGCCCTTCGGCATCAAACAAAAGCGCATACGCGCCGGGACGCGGCATGTAGGTCTGGCCTGGAAGACGCTGCCCAAACTCCGGCACGGCTTCCTGTGCGTAACGCGCCCACGACTGCCGGACGGTATGTTCCAGCGCTTCAGGATACTCAAAGCCAAGCCTCGCTGCCAGGCGTCGCCCCATTGCCGCGACTTCATCCCGATTGGCCTCAATCGCCTGCTGAATTTCTTTGCGAGTGGTTCGCGCCGATCCAAGCACCTCTAGGCTGTGGGAGCCGAAATATTTCCAAACCGCCCGCATCTGCGGTGTCAGCGTGTGGATCGTCGCCCTTTGGCTGCCCTGGTCCAGCCCGGTCGCCTCCACAAACCAAAGCCGCATCAGCACAGCCTGCTCAATGCTTAACCCGTGCAGAATCAGCAAATCCAGATCACGGAACAGCATTCGGATGTGCTTGTGCGAGTTAATCCAAAAGCTGGTGACCGCTTCCTGAATGGCAGCAGGGTCGGCAGGTTTGGCTTCTTCCGTAGGCGGCAGCTTGGCCGATGCAAGACGCTGCCTGAACTCGTCCTCGCGGCAGCCCAGAACCAGCGTGAAGTCCGGCGGCGGGTCACGCTCCGTGCTTTGAACAAGAAAATCCCAGATCACGCCCTCAGCCAGCAGAAGGTGATACAGCACGGTGCCTTCCCAGCGCAGGGTCTGCATTCCCACGGCAGCTTCGCCAAGCCGTGCCGACAGCGCGTCCAAATCCTCGTCCTGCCACCCGGCAAGTGCCTCCGGGCGGACAGCCACGCGCAGGTCAACATCGCTGTGGGCGTCGGCTTCCCGGCGAGCGATACTGCCGCCCAGCCAAAGGGCCACGACTTCTTCGGCGTCCCAAAGCCGCGCCGCCGCCCGCTTCAGCGTCTCCATTTGCGGCAAGTCCGGCAGCGCGTCCAGCGTGAGCTGATTTGTTTGCATTGGCTTCTCCTTTAAGTCACTTTACCACACTGATGGTCCTCTTGACAGCCCCGCGCTATCAGGGTAGCATGGCGTGACTTATGTTCTCCATTACCACGAAAAAAGTAGCGGGATTTACGCCGCGCTGGGCGGAGTTTCGCGGCTTTTCCCTGCTGTTTGACAATCCTGGCGACTGCTTGGTTACACGGAGGATGGGCTGGGAGCTGGCCTGCGACGTTGACACGGACCCGGCGCTTGGCTTTTACCGCAGCTTAAGGGACGGCGTCGCGGCCCTGAACCCGGACCTGCTGACGGCGGCGTACTTGTTTTGCCCGCTGCCGTCTTCGTCTTATCATGTGACGGCGTGGGACGGCGGCAACGACGACAACTGCGCCCAGGTGACGGGCGAGCAGCGCCCGCATCTCCAAACCTATCTGGCGGGCCTCCCGGACGGCGCTGGAGCAGCGAATGACCTGGTGCAGATGGCGCGGGACTCGCCGCTGGCGTGCCGCCGGGACTGGCAGCTGGAGTTCCAGTTTGACCATCTTTCGGTGTGGGCCGGCATGGTGGCGCGGCTTGTGCCGACGGATGCCTCACGCGCCCGGTTCGCGCAGTTCACGGAAGAGCGCGGCCGTCTGAACGCGGCTTGCCTAGAGCGCTTCGGCATCCGGGCCTCGGAAAACTATTCGCCGCACGTTTCGCTCAGTTATTTCGCTAACTGGGAAGGCGCTCTGCTGGCTTCGGCCCACTTGCCGGCGTGGAACGCAGCGTTTCAAGAGCGGATGCAGGGACAGACCCTCACGCTGAGTTCTGCCGGCGTCTACGGCTTTACGGACATGGCAAGCTTCTTTACGGTTCCCGCTTGAGCCGCCGGGAACATCTGGAAAGTCTGCGGCGTCAAGGGAAGCAGTGCAGGCAGGAAATTGATGCCTGCTTGACGAACTGAAGGCGAAGGAGCAACGAAATGACACTCTCAATTACAAAAAGCCTGGCGCTGGCCGGTGTGGGTCTGCTGCTGGCTGGTCTTGGAAGCGCGGCCTCCGCGCAGGGATACGGCGATGGCGATCATGGCCCTTACCATCACGGGCCGATGCACCATGCCCGCGTAGCTGTCCTGCGGCAGAAGGCGGCTTACGCCCATGCTGTGGCAACAGGCCACTACGGTGCGGCAGAACGCGCCCATCTGCGGGCGCAGGCTATCCGCCATCATGTCCGCGTCCGCCGCATGATGGAGCATGGCCGCATGATGGATGAGGGCGACGGCTACCATCATGACCACGGGTACTAGAAACCACGGGTACTAGGAGACCTCACCCCAGTGCAAGCATTACTGCGTATCAGTGCTTGCCCTGGGGTGAGGTCTCCTTACGTCATGAGGTCTCCTCGCCGTACCTCTTCATCCCCTGCAAAAGCGGCGGACACCGGCGGATGGCCCGGCGCTTGCGAAACCCTTCCCGGCTGCGGTACCAGCTTGCCATGTGCCGGACCATGTACCACTGCACCGCCGCCGGCGCACGCAGATGATTACCGTCCACCTGCATCCCTAAAGCTCGCATCCACTGAATGACCTGCGGGTTGCGGCTGAGAACATACACATGACGCCGGCGTTCCTGCGCCCGCGCCCAGGCCGCCTCAAAGAGCGCTTTGCCGAGGCCGCGCCCCCGCGATTCGGGCAGGACGCACAGCGCGGCGATCTCGGTCCATTCCTGCTTTAAGTCTACGCTCAAACACGCGCCCGCGAACTTCTTCTCGTTGTCCTCTTCCTCGGCGACGTAAACATTCGAGAAGCGTTCCAGCTCCCGGACTGTGTAGCCGAGAATGTTCGGCGTGTCTTTGAGGGCTTGATGCAGCCGCACCGCTTCGGCGTGAGTGAGGGGACGGAAAACAATTTCCATGATAGCATCTCATTCGCCGCCGCCCCGCCAATTCCTGCCGCCTGTTCTTTCTGCTCATTTCTCTGCGACAAATGAGAAACGCAGGCAGTTGGCAAAGTGGCATGAGCTGCCTCTCTATAAGCTAAATAAGCCTCTTTCATCAGCATCCACGCGAGATATTCCTGCTGAACCAGGCTGGAAGCAAAACAAACTGTACTTGACTTTGCGCCGCGCGTATGCAATACTATATTCACGTTGCGAAAATTAGAGCAAGAACTCTTATCACGAAACGTACTGCGGCAGCCTGAAAGGCTGGCGCTTTTTTGTTTTTGAATGATCTCGCTGGAGAGGGTTACAATGCGAAGGCTACTTGCGATTATTGCTGTTCTTGCTCCTTTGGCGCTGGCTCTTACTGCAGCCTCGGCGCATGCCGCGCCCTGGCAGTTCACGCCGAAGGCAGGGACGCTGACCGGAGATGCAGTCTGGGCAAACACTGCAAAATACGGGGCGAATGCGCTGGCGCTGTCCGGCCACGGCAGTCTGGACGTGCCGGAGGCAGTGGTAGACACGCGCCAAAGCTTCACGGTCGGTGCCTGGGTCAAAATGAACAAACTGGGCGGCTACCAGACTTTCGTAAGCCAAGACGGCAGCCAGGTCAGCGGCTTCTTTTTGCAGCTTCGAGCGTCCGGCACGTTCGCGTTCACGCTGCTTTCCGCCGACCGGACGACCGGGCCATCGTCTGTTGCATCCTCGGCTGCGCCGGCCCAAATTGGCGTCTGGTACAACTTGGTGGGTGTCCATGACGCCGCCGCGCAGACGGTCTCGCTGTACGTCAACGGTGTCTTGCAGCAGACGGTCCCATTTCAGACCCCGTGGCTTGCGTCCGGCCATACCGAAATCGGGCGCGGCAAATATAACGGCAACCCCGTCGATTATGTCAGCGGCGAAGTGGACGATGTGCAGTTCAGCCAAACCGCGCAAGTAGATAAGCCGCAGCTTGCGGCGATTGCGGCTCAAACTCATGCGCTGGACTCGGCACTCGCCATAGATTTATCTAAACCTGGCCCGCGCATCAGCCCCTTGCTGTACGGCTTAATGATCGAAGACATCAGCCACTCCATTGACGGCGGCCTGTATGCCGAGCTGATCCAAAACCGCTCCCTCAATGACGATCCTAAGACGCCGGCCCGCTGGTCTTTAGTCGGCAGCCCCGGCGCAGGGACGCTCTCGCTGGATACAGTCAATCCCGTTCCAAACACAGCACTGACCCATAGCCTGCGGCTCGACATTACGGCGGCAGGGCAGAATGTCGGCGTCGCCAATGTCGGCTACTGGGGCATTCCCGTTCGGCCCCATGCTGTCTACCACACTTCGTTCTACGCTAAAGCAAGCGCAGGCTACGCCGGCCCGCTGACGGCCTCGCTCCAAAGCGCAGACAGCACGAAAACCTGGGCGTCGGCGACTGTTCCCGCGCTGACGCCGCATTGGAAAAAGTACACGCTGGCGCTGACGACCAGACAGGGCGGGCTGAGTTTGGAAAACCGCTTTGTCCTGACGGGACATGGTCTCGGCACGGTCTGGCTGACCCAAGTGTCGCTGATGCCGCCTACCTATCACAACCGGCCCAACGGCTCCCGCATTGATCTCATGCAGAAGCTGGCGGCGCTGCACCCCAAGTTTTTAAGAATGCCCGGCGGCAACTACTTGGAAGGCAATAGGCTTGACGAGCGCTTCAACTGGAAGCAGACAATCGGCGATAGCGCTCAGCGGCCCGGCCACCCCGACCCGTGGGGCTACCGCTCCAGCGACGGCTATGGCCTCTTGGAGTATTTGGAGTGGTGCGAAGACCTGCACATGCAGACTGTCCTGGCAGTCTTTGCCGGCTACGCGCTCGGCGGCGAGCATGTGGACGCCGGGCCAAATTTGACCCCGTATGTGCAGGACGCTTTAGATGAAATTGAGTATGCCACCGGTGGCCCCAATACAAAATGGGGTGCAAAACGAGTTCAAGACGGCCATCCCGCTCCGTTTGCCGTGCCGTATGTGGAAGTCGGCAACGAAGACTTTTTCGATAAATCCGGTAGTTATGACGGGCGCTTTGCCCAGTTTTACGACGCCATCCGTGCCAAGTACCCCCACATCCAAATCATCGCCACTACGGCGGTTAAGAGCCGCCGGCCTGATGTTTTAGACGACCATTTCTACCGATCGGCGGCGGACTTTGAGGGCGATACCCACCATTACGACACTTACGACCGCTCCGGGCCGAAAATCTTTGTCGGCGAATATGCGTCCCAGGAAGGCCGTCCGACACCGAACCTCAGCGCCGCCCTCGGCGACGCCGCGTTTATGACGGGTTTTGAGCGCAATGCCGACGTGGTTGTGCTGGCCTCCTACGCACCGCTTCTTGTCAACATCAACCCCGGCGCGTCCCAGTGGCCCACCAATCTGATCGGCTTCAACGCCCTCCAAAGCTACGTCTCGCCCGCCTACTACACCCAGCAATTGTTCAGCCTGTACCACGGCGACACCGTAGTTCCTGCCACCCTCACCGGCGGCAGCGGCCTGGCCTACTGCGTCAGCAAAAGCCGTTTGGGAGCTGTTTACATCAAAGTCGTCAACGCCCTCGGCTCCGCGCAGACAGCCACGCTCACGCTGTCCGGGGCCAAGATAATCGCGCCCACCGGAACCGCGACTGTGTTATCGTCCGCCAATCTCGGCGACACCAACACGCTGGCAGACCCCAGCAAAGTCCGCCCTATCCAGTCCAAATTGTCCGGCGTCGGCCCGCAGTTCCGCCATGTCTTCCCGCCCTACTCGCTGACAGTGCTGGTGCTGAAGGCACAGTAAACCGCACTTCCTGGGAGAGTCTGCTATGGTAATGTACCAGCCATTCTACGCTCATCATGCTTTAGGATTGGCCGTTTTCACTGTTGCGCTATGGGTCATCTGCTGCACCATTGGCGTCTTTAATCGCCGCCGACGTGCAGACGATCCCGCTACGCTCAAGAAAAACCGTGCCAACCTGCGCTGGGCTGCTGCTGTCTATTTTGCTGTCTTAGGCCAGCTCGTCGCGGAAAACTACTCTCAAGCTTATGACCCGCCGCATCAAACCTCTTTGCGTACTCAGATTATTATCGGCTTTGGAATTGTGGGACCCTGCCTGCTTGGCCTGCAACTGTGGCTCGACAAAGAACCTAGAAAGCCAAAATCAGCGGAGCAGGAGAAGCCGTATTACGGGCGTGATTGACTTCAGAGCAAGAGCCACGGAATGCAGACGCCACGGAATAAATTCCGAGGCTGGAAAGTGTCCACCGTCGCGGCGACGTTAAGAGGGTAAGAGGTTGTCTTGCTCTGTTTCTTGTGTCGCCGCGACACTGGGAACTTCTGAGCCTCGGAATTTATTCCGTGGCGTCTGCATTCCGTGGCTTTCGATGTCCATAACAATTTGATCCTCACGAAACAGAGAAACCCACTATGTCAAGAGCGCCTTTTCAAATCCTTGTCCTTCCGTATCGCAAAACGGAAAACGCGCTGGAATTTGCTGTGCTTCGCCGCAGCGACTACTTCTGCTGGCAGGGCATCGCCGGAGGCGGGGAAGACGGCGAAACCCCGCTGGAAGCGGCCAAACGAGAGGCGTTCGAGGAGGCCGGCATCACAGGCGCATGTAAGTTTACGCCGCTGCAATCGCTTTGCACCGTTCCCGTAACGGAGTTCCAAGACAGCGGCAGTTGGGACCCTGCGCTTTATGTTATCCCCCAACACAGTTTCGGCGCGGACTGCACTAATCAAGCGCTTATTTTATCCCCTGAGCATGATGCTATGGAATGGCTGTCCTACGCCGAAGCGGCCGCACGTTTCACCTATGACAGCAACAGAACAGCACTGTGGGAGCTGAACCAAAGGCTGTTAGGACGCGGGCCACGGGATAAAGCTTGAGGCGGGGCAGCGGTATAAGTCTCGCTATGAATGCCCCGCCGTGAACAGTGGGGCATTCGCACGATATTAATCACATATCTTCTTTCTTATCGTAAAAGCCGTAGCCGGCATGGGCGTCGTAGTCCATGCCGTAGATGCGCTTGAGGTCGGTAATGGCCGCGAGCGATTTCTTGCCGTGCGGGCTGGCACACATCTCGCCTTCATGGCCGGGGGCAGGCTCAAACGAGTGCAGGATAATCTCCTCTAACAACTGGCCCAGCGTCATGTCTTTGAACTCTGCCAAGCCTTTTAGAACTTGCACCATACGTTTTTCCATGCGAACGCCAAGCTGGACACGCTCCACGGCAACTTGCGGTTCTTCAAGCATTTTTTTCTCCTTTGTGTTACATAGATAACTAGTTATCTATGTAACAATATAACACATAGGCAGCGCTATGTCAAGTGGTCTGCAACTTTCCTGCATCCTGCGGGTCAAAGTAGTTGGAGGATTACGAAGCATGAACACGACACGACGCGCAGGGCTATGGCTTGGATTGGCTTTTCTGCTGGCTGCTGGCTTGGCTGGATGCACCAACAACAGCCAGCCAAGTACCAGCACAGTTCCTACCGCCGCCGAGATGCAGGTCAGTGGAGCTAAAATGGAGCAAGAAGGCATCATGTCTCAGAGTGACTACATCAAAATTCGTGGACTGGTAAGCCAGGTTTCCCAAACACACGCAATTTCAGATGCCGACCTTGACTGGACAGTGGCACACCTGAACACGCAAAACAATTCTATCGCCCGCGCACGTTTCTTTAACACCCTGGCTGACATTCGCCCGATGACGCCCGCACAAAAGGCCAAAATCCTGCCGGTCATCGCTCCCTACCTGAGCAGCGCCGACCGGCTGGATCAGCTTGGCGCAGCGCGGGTGCAGAGAAAAATGCAGGCCGCTTAAAACGCCGACAACTCGACAAATTTGGCGGGAAGAACGACGGGTTTGCCGCGTGAGAACTGGATTTCCAGGCGTGGGCTGAGGCGGTCGCCGCGAATGGCAAGGATGGTGCCGATGCCGTGCTGGGAGTGCTGGACCCGTCCGCCGATTTTGAGTGTCTTCGGGTTCAGCGGCGCGGCAGGCGGAGGTGCTGGCGGGACGAGGTCAGCCAGACCGGGAAAGGCGTCGGGATCACAAGCAGCAGAAGGAGGCGGCCACGGGGCAAGATGGGTGTCGGACAGGCCAAGGGCGGTGTCCATGCCACGCGCACGGGCGGCGGCGAATAGTTCATGCACTCGCACTCCGGCGGCGGCGCTGATGCCCGGCGCGTGCCAACTCAAAAAGTAGCGGCTTAACTCTAAGCGGAACGCGCTGCGGGCGACGGCCAGCGTTTCCGCTGCCTGCCACTCGGCGGGCGGGCGCGACAGCGCCGCGCGGAGCGCCTCGACATCGGCCAGTGTGTTCTTCCAGTCGGCTTCTATTAAGAACTGTGACGGCAGCTCGGTCTTCACGAAATGCAGGTGCAGGTCGGACTGAGTGCGGGTAAGAGCCACATAAAACAAGCGCCGCTCTTCTTCCAATTCGTCCGGGCCGCCGTAAGGAAAAATGCCCTGGTTGCAGTCGGGGACAAAGACCGTCGGCCACTGCAAGCCTTTGGCCCGGAACACGGTCAAGAGTGCGACGCCCCGGTCTTTGTTCATGCCGACGCCTGCCGCCGCCAGCGCCTCCAAATGAGACAAAAGGGCGGTCAGTGTCGGGGCGCTGTGGGCGTAGCGCAGGAACGCTTCGACGTTCGCCGCCCGCGCCAGGCCCGTTTCAGGAAAGCCGCTGCTTCGGCGCAGGAAGTCCAGGTAGCCGATCTTCTTGTCAAGCTGAGTCAGCGCTGTTCCTGCCGGCAGCGTATCCAATGCGCCCCGGAGCCAGTGCAGAGTTTCGGCGAGGTCGCCGAGACGGGCCGCCTGATGCGCCGGAGCGTCCGCCGCTGCCGCCATCAAGACATTCGGGAGCGAGATGCCGCGCCGAACTGAGCGGACCACTTCGTCGCAGAAGACCCGCGACAGGTAGCGGGCCGGCTTGTTGGCGATCTGCGCCCAGCGCACCTCCCAGCCGTCGTCCATCCGGGCCAGGCGCACATAATCCAGCAGGGTCTTGACTTCCGGCCGGGCATAAAACGGAGAACTGCCGACCACGCGGTAGGGGATGCTGGCTTCTAAAAGCCCCTGTTCCAGCGGCGGCGTCTGCGCGTAGAGACGCACCAAAACAGCAATTTCGTCCGGCGAGCGCCCATTATCCAGCGCTTCTTGGACTAACTCGGCTAAATGCCGCCCCTGCGTCTCCGGCGAGGTTTCTTCATGCACTTCCAGCCGCCCGCCAAAGCCGCGCGTCAGAGACAGCCGCTTCGGCTCACGCTTTTGGTTCCGGGCAATCACTTTATTCGCCAGCGCCAGCGGGGCGGCATGAGAGCGGAAGTTGTCACGGATCAAATACTTCGACGCACCGTAGCGGGCCGCAAAGTTTAAGATAAAGCCGGGGTCCGCCCCGCGCCATTCGTAGATTGTCTGGTCGTCATCCCCGATTGCCATGTAATGCCGATTTGGGAATGTCAGCAAATCTAAAATCTCGGACTGCACCCGGTTGACGTCCTGAAACTCATCGACCAGAATGCAGCCGAACCGCTGACGGGCTTCAGCCAGCACGCCAGGAAAGCGATGCAGGCACTCCCACGCCGACAGCAGCATGTCGTCAAACGTCAGCACCTCTTCCTGCACCCGCACCCGCTCATACAGGGCATACAGCGCCGGATACCAGGCGAACCCCGCCGGCGCAGGGGCTTGACTCACCTGTGCTAGTGCCGCCGGAGGCAGGTCCAGCCTCGACACGTCAGGATACAGCAAATTCGCCTTCATCACACCCACATAGGTCAGAAAGTCAGGCCGGTCCAGCGCGTCCAGCTCTGCCGCAAACGGCACCTTCTCGCGCCAAGCTTGGCCCAGCACCCGCCCCAAAAGCTGCGAGTCGCTCGTGTCCTCTTCCTGACTCAAGTTGAAGCCCTGCCCAAAGCCATGAGAACGGGCCATTTTCAGGATGCCGTAGCCGACAGCATGGAGCGTCTGCACCTGCACTTTTCCGCAGTGGGGCCACTGTGAAAGCGCGGTCTTGATGTCTTTAACGGATGCTTTGCTGAACGAGGTTGCCAAAATGGACGCCGCTGGAAACACGTTTTCCCGCACCAGCCGCTCAATCCGGTGGGTCATGGCGGTTGTTTTGCCGGCTCCGGCAACGGCGAACACGAGCGCCGGCCCATAATCATGGGTGACAATCGCCTGCTGTTCTTCGGTTAAGTGAGGTGATGCAGGAGTGGGGGAGGAAGCGGACATGACAAGGTATTATACACGATAAAATACCCCTCCCGTCAAACAAGTTTGCCACCCTCCCCTGTTAGGGAAGGGCTTTAGAAGCAATTGTAGTCTCTGCACCGCTTGACATTAGGCACAATGCCAAGAGTGCAATCTTGATGCCCTTCCCTAACAGGGGAGGGTGGCAAACTTGTTTGACGGGAGGGGTTTACCCGCCCCCAACGCTGCTGACGCCGCCAAGTCCGCCGGTCGGCGCATCGGCGTTTTCGGGCGATTTATCCGTGTCATTCGGGGACATCTTCGGTGTTGGAACCGCTTTGCTTTCGTCTTTGACGCTGTCGCCGCTGTTCAGAGCGCCGTCATCCAGGCTGCCGGTGTCGCCAAGTGCGCTGTCGCCGCCCATCAGCGTTTCCGTGCTGGGAACGGCCTGACCGCCGCTCATCGGGCTGCCGCCGGTCGCGCCGGGGCCGGTTTCCGAAGGCCGGCTGCCGCCCGCAGCGGCCATATCACCAATCTTACTTGCTTCGTTATCCGGCATGATTGGCCTCCTGTTCCATGTCTATTTTTCTTTCGCCAGGCAGGCGGATCGCGCCGTCGGTGTTGTTGGCGTTGACGCCGCCGGCATCGGCATCGCCGGGGTCTTCTTCTTCGCCGGTCTCATCCGGCGTGAACTCGCCGTCAAGCGCAGCGAGGCTGTCGGGAATAATGTTCGGGCCGGGGCTGGGGCCGGTTTCGCCGGTCGGGTTTGGGTTGCCCGGCATCGGCATATCGCTGTCGTTGATGCCCTGGGGCGCATCCGTCAGCTCGTGCAGGAGCCGCTCTTTGACTTCCTCAGTGTAATCTTGGCTCATAGTTTTGTTCTCCAAAGCGCTATTTACCCAAAAAGGCCCCACGCAAAGAAAACCTCACCCGCCAGCAAGCTGGCACCCTCTCCTTGTTAAAGAGAGGGTCGGAACGGAGTTCCGGAGTGAGGTTCGTAATTGAATTAACGGATGCTTAGAACTTGATCTGGATTTCGCCGGTGAACAGGCCGAGCTTGGGCGGGGAGGCAAAGCCGGGCTGATGCGCGATGGTCGTTGGGCGAACATACCAGAAGCGCACGCGGGTCGCACGGTCTAAGTTGTACAAAGCGCCGTAGCCGAAGTTCTCGTCTTTATACGCCGAGCTGCCGCCGGTGTTGAAAGCGTTTGCCTTGCCTTCGCCGCGCTTCAGCACGTCATAGTTCGCGGCGAACGTCAGGCCGTGGCTGCCGGCTGCGCCGAATGTGTAGCCGCCCTGGACGTAGTAGCCGTCCACCCGGTTGTCTTTGGCGTAGACCGTTTGCAGCGCCGAGCCGTTGGTCAGGGAGTTGGTGGTGCCGGTGAAGAATGTCCGCTCTTCGTACAGGCCGCCGACATACTCGCCGTTCAGGAAGACCTGGTTTTTGCCGGTGGGAACTGCAAGCTGACCGTCAAAGCCCAGAAGCTGCTTCCGTGCGCCGGTATAAGTGGAACCGGTGCTGTTCAGCAGCGATGTGGCGGCAATGCCCGTATTCGGGTCATTGATCTGCCCCAAGTAATAGGACGCACCAAGCGCCAAAACTTTGTTCGCCGACTGGTAGCCCACGCGGTAGATGGTGTCTAGGTAGCGGTCGGAGTCCTCACCGGTGCGGCCTGCGCCGTTGACCGCGGAGACCGAAAGCTTGAGGCCGGCGGGCAGGAACAGAAGCTGCTGAGGCGTGTTGTAGCCGAGCTGGACACCCTTGTCGTAGTCCTGCGAGTTGAATAGGCCGTAGTTGCCTTCGCTGAACGCAAGCGGCCGCTCCGGGGTCAGGAAGTTTGACATGGACACCGGCAGGGCGTAGCCGAAGGGGTTGGCAAACTCGCCGGCGGTCAGTGTCAGGTTCTTTGCCGCGTCGCCGTTGCCGAACGTGTAGGCGACGTAGCCTTCGCGCACCGTCACCTGCTGATTGGGGCTTGCGCCGGCAGTCACCGCGCCGGACGCATCAATTTGAACGGCGTAGCGGGCATTGCCGGTCACCTGGCCGGTGAACTTCAGGCGGGAGCGGCGCAGCTCGGCAGAGTCGACGTTGCCGCCCTGAGCGTAGTTGCCGTTGTAGGAGCCGGCCTTGCTGGAAACGCCCTGCGGGAAGCGGTTCAGCGATCCCTGACCATAGCCGTCGGCGCTCTGGAAGCGGGCCTGGATGTAGCCGGAAATCTGGAACTTACGGTCTGCGCCGACGCCGTAAGAATTGTTGGCGGTATCCTGTGCTTTGTTCGCCAGCGCTTTCGCGTCGAGGACATCGGCGCGAAGGGCATCAATGTTGTCCTGGGCGGCGGTAAGGTTCGTTTGGATGGTGTCAAGCTCCGGGCGGAACTTGTCAATCAAGGCTTGCAGGCGGTTGATATCATCCTGGGTGACGGTGCTGACCGCGGGAGTCCCGGCGGGCGGGTTGGCGGCGATCATGTCGGAGACTGTGCGGAGGGCGCGGTCTAAAGCGACAGCGAACTCGTAGCGGGTCATCGGGCGCTTGCCGCCGTAGGTGCCGTCGGGGTAGCCGATGACAATGCCTTTTTTGGCGAGGTCCTGCACGGCTTCATACGCCCAGTGGTTCGTAGGCGTGTCCAGAAACGGGGCAGCCTGTGCCGAAGCGGAGGTCGACAACCCGACCGAAAGGCCGCCGGCCAGAAAAAGCGCGGCGACTGAGCCGATAAAATTGATGCGGCGTGATGATTTCATGCGATGTGGTTTCCTTATCCTGCCGGTCTGTTTTGCGTGGCCTCGCTGCGGGAGTGGTTCCGCGCGAGTGCTCAATTTATCATGCTCATCCCAAATAAAGTGTATCAAATCATGCGTAACAAATAACCCTTATCAAGCGGTCTGCCGCCATTATACACCGAAAAATCCCAAGAATGACAAAATGAAACGCAAAGAACGTAAAATTTCAGAAATAATTCACAACTCGCAAAAAAATCTCAATGCTTGCCGCTAAAAAGGCGTTTCCTCTCCTTCATCAAAGTCATCCGGGCTGTCCAGCTCGGACACGGCCATCGCTTCCGCCTTCCCGGCATTAATCAGACCGAGCGCCACTGCCGCCGTTACCATCGGCTCGCTCGCCTCTAAATCGTTGGCATCGCCGACAGCAATCTCCGTGCCGTCCCGAAAGCGCCACAGCTCTCCGTCCACCATCCACGCCGTCGTCGTGCGGATCTCAATAAACCGCACCCGGCTGACCCCATTTCTTCTCATGCGGTCTGCTTTCGTGAGACACAAGAAGTTTTCCTGCGTCCTCAAAGAACTTCTCGCGCCCCGGCAGAACTACGGCTTTTGGTATGAATCCTGCAGCATACCAACTTTGGAGCAAGGAACCTGCCTGCTGCTCGTCTTTGCCTGGCTGTTCTTTGCCCGGTTGTTCTCTTCTGTCTGCCCTTGTCTTTTGTTCTCGGATTATCTTTTGCTCTTAGATTATCTTTTGCTCTCAGAAAGGTACGTTTCTTATCATGCAATCCGCACGTTTCCTGACCCCATCTCGCCGGACCCTCGCACGTCTGGCAGCCCCCGGCCTCGGACTGGCCGCGCTTGCTTTGCTCGGCGTTGCTTCTGCGCCCGCCGCCCACGCTCAGGGCTACACCCTCGCCACGCTTGCCAGCTTCAGCGGCGGCAACGGGCAAGATCCTTTTGCCGGCTTGACGCTGAGTGCCGACGGCAGCACCCTTTACGGAACCACAGAATTTGGCGGTGCCAATGGGGACGGCAATGTGTTCTCGCTGACGCTGCCCGCTGCCGTGCCCGAAGCCTCCACGACTGTCAGCTTCGGCCTGCTGCTGGCGCTGGGCTTGGGCGGCATGGTGGTTGCGGCCCCGAAGAAGAAAGCCGGTACGGTGTAGGGACCTCACTCCGCGTCAAGACGCGACCCTCTCCTTCACAAGCAGAGGGGGACAGCCTGCTCTCCGGGTAGCCAGTGCTGCGGGCCGATGAGGCGCTTAGAGGGCGAAGACCGGTGGGGAAAGCAGCGTGGATGCTGCCGTCAGCTCGGCTTGCAGGGTTGCTCGCTGGGTCGGTGGTAAATCGGCTTCTGCCAATGCGGTTTCAATCGCGCTGACCCGTGCCTGCAGGCCGAACAAAAAGCGGCGGAACTGCACCAGTGTCGACCGGTTCAGGCGAATGTGCCGGATGGTGTACCGGCCCGGCGGTGTCAGGGCCGTCAGCGTCCCGGCGGCGTCTGTCTGCCAGTGATCGGCTGGGTCGTCGGCATACGGGTCCAGAAACCGCAGGCCGCGCTCGGTTTGCACTGCGCTCGGCCAGACACCGCCTTTGACCGCGTTGCATTTGCGGCAGGACCAGTACAGATTGCCGTAGACCGTGAGAAGTTCGGGAAAAAGGTGACGCGGGCGGAAGTGATCAATCTCGCCTGCCTCGCCGCCGCCGAAGAAGAACTCGTGCCGGAGGCAGTAGGCGCAGCGAAAGTCAAAGTCCCGGCGCAGGAACGGCCGGTAGGTTTCGTAGGTGCTTAACGCGGGAACGTCTTGGGAGCGCCGGACACTCATGCGCCGGACTTCGGCAGCGCCTGCACGGCCGCCAGAAGCGCATCGAGTTTGGCGGCTGTCTCGTCCAGCCGCGCCGTCATCCGCCGCGTGTCCGGCGACTGCGCTTCGGTCCGGTCCAGCACTTCTTCGACTTCTCCTAATCGCTGCTGCTGCGCCGGTGACAGCGTCCCCGCCATCTCCGCATCCACCAGCGCATGGTACTCCGCCAGCAGGCTTTGTTCCGATGCCGCCGTGCCGGCACGCCGCCGCGCTTTGCGCCGCTTCGGCGTATGTGGCTGCGCCGCCAGCGCGTCCCGGCGGATCAGCTCGCGAATATACTCCGCCCGGCCTGTCGCCTGCTGCTGCTTGACCCGTGCATCCAGCAGCCGCAGCAGCTCCTCCGACATGCCCGTGACTTTCACCACCTGCGATGCCCGGCTTTTCTCGCGCTCTTTTTCTGTCGTCGCCATGCGGTGATTATGCCATTTGCGAAAGGCCCTGTCAAGGCCCACTCAAGTCCCGAAAAATCTTGTTTGCGTACAAAAATATCTTCGTGCCCTGGCAGAACTACGGCGTTTGGCATGAATCTTGCATTACACTTGCTTCGGAGCAAGGAACGTGCTTGCTGAACGTCTTTGCCGTCCGTCACCGCGCACGAGGAACCTCACCCCGGAACTGCGTTCCGATATGCAATAATCCGAAGGATACCTTCTCCTTGTTTAAGGAGAGGGCGGGCGCGGAGCGACCGGGTGAGGTGCTTTCTCTGCTCATTGTTTTCCATCGTAAGAAAGGTCCATTTCCTATCATGCGCTCCAATCTTATTATGCACTCCAATCTCATCATGCGCTCCAATCTTATCATGCAATCCGCACGCCCAAGCTCTTCAGCCAGGCCGCCCTCCTGCTCGGCCTAGCCACCGTGCCGCTCCTGCTCCCGCAGGCCGCCCGCGCCTAGTCGCTGACCCTCAACAGCGGCGACGCCATCACCGTCAGCGGCCTGGGGACCGCCGGAAACATCGGCACCACCGTCTACACTCCGCCCAACGCCATGACGACCATCACCGCGAACACCGTCTACGCCGTCGGGACCAACGGAACCGCCGCCTTCACGCTCGCGGCGGGTGGCGCCCTCACCAGCAGCTTCATCAACGGCAGTGGGCTGCTCATCGACGGCGGCAGCAGCCCCCTGACCATCACCGGGGGCGCCATCACCGTCTCGTTCGGCCTGCTGCTGACGCTGGGCCTGGGCGGCATGATCGTGGCGGCCAAGCACAGGAAAGCTGCTGCGGCGGGTTAGGCGGGGAGACAAAATCGGGCGAACACAAGGTTCGCGCCCTACCTTCTTGCCTCATCCTGTAGTAGGGGCGAACCTTGTGTTCGCCCTGTTTCTCTGTTCGCCCTGTTTCTGCCTCTCTTGTCCGCACCCCCTACTCCCGCCGCGCCATCCCGCCCGACGACCCCAGCAAAATTCCATGCCCGACACGAGGCGTTGCACCGGGGTCGGGCGCGGCATAATACGCCAGCGCCAGGGAAATCACGCAGTCGTCATGGCCGCCCGATTGCGCGGCCATTTTCAGGCGTCCCGGACCGCCCGGCGCGTACTCAAAGCAGCGCAGCTCGTTCAAGAGCGCTTTATGAGGCGGAAACTGCAACGCGCGGGCGGCAAAGCCCACTTGCAGGCGATCAATCAACTGCTGCTTGCTTTCGGCGCTGAATGTGAACCGCTCGACGTGCGGGCGGTACGACGCGCGGGGGATAAGCGTGCGGAGCCGGGCTTCCAGCATCTCGGCAATCGGGTCGCCGATGGAGTTGCCGTCGGCCAGCACCCGCCGGGGCAGGAACCGGGCCAAAATCGCCGCCGTGTCTGCCGCCTGCTGATCCCAGCTTGTGCCGCGCCACCGGCTCAGATGCACCACTTTGGCGGGAGAAGTCTCGGCATCCAGCACTGTTACCACGGTGTAGTCCCACTTGCGGCCCCAGTCAATGCCGGCGACATAATAGCGGCCCGGCACGGGGTCTGAGAGAACTTCGGTGCGCTCGATCCGAACTCCGGGAATGTCGGTGATGGCCGCGCAAATCTCATCTTCGCGAAAGACCATGCCGAAGTCGTCTAAAAACTGAGCCTCAAACTCCTGAGCGAAAAGCGCTTCGCCCATTTCTTCGCGCTGCGACGCCAGCCAGGCCGAATCTAAGTGCGCCTTGTTATCCGTCGTCGGGCATTGGAACGCTTGATAGGTGACGCCGCCAACAATTTTGCCTGCCGTCATGCCCCGCGCAAACAGGGCATAAAATGCCGACCGACGCCCGTTCGGCGACGACGCCAGCACATATTCGCCGCCTTTATCCGCCAGCATCGGCGGCAGCACTTCGCGCAGCACCCGGTCGGGAACCTGCGCGGCCTCGTCTACGATAATCCGGTGCGCCCACAGCCCGCGCAGATTGCGCCCGTCCCGCCCCGCCGTCCGGCACGCAATCTGTGACGGCTCTTGATCGGGGACAATGGCATTCAGCGTTAAAATTAAGTGCGGGCGCGAGCGGACATGCAGCCTGCGGTCCTCTAAAAACGGGTCGGAAGACGCAAACGCCTTTTCCAAGCGCTCCCAGACCGCCTCGCCTAAAAGCCGGGCCTGCACCTCCGTCGGCGCGACCACAAGCTGCCGTGACCCACGCTCCGTCAGCGCCAGCGACGCAATATCTACGCTGAGGCTCTCCGTTTTGCCCCAGCGCCGCCCGCAGGCGGCAATCCGCACCGACGCCGCCGAACAGAACAATCGCCGCTGCGCCTCATGCGGCTGCCAGTCCCACCACCGCTTCGCTTGTTCCAGCCGTCCCAACGCGCTCGCCCGGCGCTCCTGTTTTGTCCGCCACATTCTCCGCCTGCTTTCCGCCCTCCCGTTCTCACAGTACCACAAATTAAAGAACAGATGTTCGTATTATCAACAGGAAAAATTGGTCAGCTCATTTTAATTCGGCCGATTTTGACTCGACAGCGCCTGCGACTGAATGCGGCTGATCCTAAACCCCTCGTGTTCACGAGCCAGCAGGAAATCATCGCGCGTCAGCTGCCCGCTCCGGTTCGTGAGCAGCACAACCGCCCAGGCATTCTGCCCGCTTGGATCGACTCCAACCGGACCATACCGCACTGCGCCGCTTCCGTCCATTTCGGGATGATGCTCCTGCATAAGCTGCGAATATTGGCTTGGGTCTGGAAACCGATCCCGCCGGTCCTGGCTGCCATACGACATCGCTTTTGCCCCTTCACCGCCGCGCAGGGCCGCAATCTCCGCCCCGACTACTTCCTGCACCTGTTTAGCGACAGCCGAAGGCGCAGGCCGCCAGTTCTGCCCCGCCCACAGACCCTGCCCATCGCTCTGTCGCCCTGCATCCGGCGGCACCGGCGGCAGCGGATGGGCGATGATTTGACGCCGCAGAATCAGCCCGCACAGCAGCAGGCAAAAAGCGACAAAGAACGCAGCGGCAATTGGGCGGGTATTCATCGAGGCTCTTTAAAGGCTTTCTAAGAAACTGCATGGAAAGCGGGAACAGGCGGCTGAAACCACGGCAACAAGTTCGCAGAACCTGCCTTCGCAGGTTCAGAGCCAATATCTGTATTAACCTGCGAAGGCAGGTTTCGTGCTTGTGTTGCCGTGGCTTCAGCCGCCCGGCAGACTTTCCGCACGATTTCTAGGGGCTCTGAGCCGGGATTCGAGTACGCTCCTGCGTCTCAAACCGCGTCATGTCGCCGGTCTGCCAGACATACGTCCGGCCCGGCATGGTGGAATAGCCTGCGTGAGCGCCGTCCCGCCCCAGCGCGACCAGGCTCATGGCCGGGTCCACCGGCGGCGCGACTGGAATGGCAGCCAAGTCTAAAAAGGCCAGCTCGCAGGCGGCGCTCAAACTCAGGCCCATCTGCATCGCCAGCACGACTGTCCGCGCCGTTCCTGCCCGGATCGCCCATTCGCCAAGCCCCGTGCAGGCGCACGCCCCGTAGCGGTCGTCGCAGTAGTTGCCCGCGCCAATGAGGGGCGAATCCCCGACCCGGCCCGGATGCTTGAAGGCCCAGCCGGACGTACTCACTGCCGACGCCATTTTGCTGTCGCCGTCGAGCGCCAGAAAGTTGACTGTTCCCAAGTTTTTTTCCGGCCCCATAATTCCGCTTTGTGTGACCCGGCTGACCGCATTGCCGTCAAACGCATATTCTTCCCCAAACAGCGTGAACTTTCTTTGGCGAAACGCTTCCGCCGCCGGCTCGGTCAGCAGCTCCCGCGTCGTAAAGCCCATCTCCGCCGCAAACAGCGCCGCGCCGTCTCCCGCTAAGAGAACGTGCCGGGGCAGCCGCTCCATGACCGCGCGGGCAATCGAGATTGGGTTTGGGTAGTTTTTGAGTGCCGCCACTGCCCCCGCCCGCCGCGTCGTGCCTTCCATGAGCGATGCGTCCAGCTCCACTTCGCCGTTCGAGTTGGGATACCCGCCGGTTCCCACCGAATGGTCTTCCAAGTTATCTTCCACCATCCGGCAGGCCGCTTCCACGGCGTCAATCGCCGAGCCGCCGCTTTGCAGGACTTCCATGCCTGCCGCCATGCCCACATCCCCATTCGCACTTGCCACAATAATCAACGACGTTTCTCCTTTAATGCTTGCCTCGCGAGAACCAATTTTCTGTCTTGCGCCCAATCCACGGCAAGACCCAATGATGAGCGGCAGCCACCATAGTGAAGACTATAAACCCCTGGAAGGCGACATCGCCCAGCCAATTTATCTTTTGATGTGCCCACCATGAATTCCAGGCTCGGTAACCGCTTTCGGATATGCTCGCTACCGCGCCAATCAGCAGCGAGGCCCGCACTGACGGAATATGATGGGTGGATTTGTCAATATCTGGCTGGAACGTGGGTGGCGGGGGCCAAACATCGTTTGTTGGGTCTTTGTCGGCGTTAGTGTTCATAAGCTGTGCAGGCTTCTGTTGGGAACCCTGTCCTGAAGGACACGGCTATACGGCGCAGACGCCACGAAGTACCGCTTCTGCATTGGCAGACCTGGAAGGCTGCAATGGCAGACCCGGAGGGCGCGGCACTGGGAACAAGAGGGTAGGGGCAAGCCCTACGCCCTACAGGCAGATTATCCGAACCCCGCGAAGCGGGTGTTTTGTGGCGTCCGCGCCGTGTAGCCGTGCGTTTTAATGCATGGTTCTGGGGAATGCAGGACTTTTCTGCCAGCCTGTCGTATCTGCTTGGAACCGCGATGGCTAGAACCGGACGGCGACGCCGCCGCCGTAGAATTGGGTTGGGGCCGTGCCGCCGAGGCCGCGCCCGGTTTCAATGTCGAGCTGGGCATTGTTTGCGACTTTGTAAGTGAACCCGGCATCGGCAATCGGTGCCGGCAGGCTGCCGGATACACCGTTGTCGTATACGTCGCCGAAGACGGCTAATGGGCCGCTCAGGGCGTATGTCACCTGCGCCGTCGCCGTGTAGTTCGCCAGGCGGCTGCCGCTGACGGTGGGATACGACAGGATAAGATTAGACGAAATGCCCCAGCGTGCGCCGGACGTCGTCTGGCCGCTGAGGAGAAATGTCGGGTCCACATGGCCGCTGCTTGTGACTGCTGTTTTGAGCGGGACAGACAGGGTAGGAGTGAACGCAAACTTCGTGTTGCCGTCCTTGCTTTGGTAAAACTTGTAGCGAAGGCCGACAGCCCCGTCGCTGAAGCCGCTGGTGCCGGACGGCCAAATATAATTCGGCAGGGTGACGCGCAGCTCGGTTTTGTCGTTTAACCCGGTGCGAATCAAAGTCTCCGGGCCGTCGGTGGCATGGCCCGCGCCGCTGTCGGCAGAATAGACGTTGCGCGTGACGCCGCCTTCCACTTGAATGCGTCCGACTGGGACAACGTCGCTGCCGTTGGTGAAGCCGGGCCGGTCCGGCGTCACAGCGTCGGCTGCCGTGGCCGCCGTTGCGTCGGCTGTGGACGCCGGCGATTTTGGGGGCGCGTCGTCGGCAGACGCGGCAATTGGCGCGAAAAGGAACAAGGCGAGAAGCCCCCCAACCCCCAATAATGGGGGCGTCAGAAAAAAACAAGTGGGGCTTTTGGGCTGGGTCATGGCTTCTCCGTGAAAACAAGCGTGCCGAGAACAAGGCGGCGCGGCGACTGCTCCACATGCCAGGTCCAGGCATGGCTGCTGAAGATGCCGGTGAGGGCCTGAGAAATGGAGTCGCGGCTGGAAGGCGGGGTCAAGGCCAGCGCCAGCTTGCCGTCCGGCTGCAAACGCCAGCGCAGCGGCGTCTGTCCCGACAAAGCCGCCGGGCCGGACTCGCGCCAGGAAAACCGACCGGCCCCGCCGTCTTGGAGTGCAAACTCCAAATGGGCGTTTGCCGAAGCCCTCCCGTGCAGGGTCGTTTCCCAAACACCGGCTGGGGTAGGGCGCGTCGGCGTCAGGCGTTTCCAGGCCAGTCCGCCGAGAGCCGCGAGGCACAGCAGGGCCACGGCGGCAAGAACTCCCAAGCGCACAGAGGCGGTTAAGCCCTCACGCGGTGCCGGGGATGCCGGGGCGGCGGAACGCGGACTGAGCGGCGGCAGGACAAACTGCATGGTCCGGTGCAGCGGGTTCGAGGCCGCGCTCTGCGCCTGTTCCATGCTGTCCGCGCCGGTGCGGAACTGATGCCCGCACTGGCGGCACTGGGCCTGGTCACGCGGGGCCATCGCGTGGCAGCGCGGGCAGTATTTTCCGGTGCGCGGCGTTTCCGGTTTGGGTTGCGGTTCCATGCTCATGCCGTAGTGTACCAAGCGAGCCGGTAAATTGCAAGGCGGCAGCAAAAAAGCTGGAGAAAACAGGACTCTTTTGCGTCAGCCCACCGTCTTCGTCCTCTGGATTGGAACCGCGCTTGTGGTTTTTCGCGTAGTACAAGCCAAGTTTTGCAGGATTTTCAAGACAAGATTATTGACAAGATTACCGAGAAAAGAGAACCCCTAGACCGTGATTTGTAACCTTAGAGCGTCTCGCTATTTCAATTGTCTGGCGGCCGCCGTGCTGCTCCCGGCGGCGCTCGGCCCGGCAGCTTCCGCGCAGGCCGCGCCCGTGCCGGCTGCTTCTTCCCCGGCGGCTTATGGGAAGATCGTTTCGCAGAGCTTCGACAAGGCGCAGAACGTCACCGAGACGCATCTGGCGAACGGCCTCACGATTTTGTCTAAAGAAAGCCACGCCGCGCCGGTGGTTTACTTCAGCGTCTGGTACAAAGTCGGCTCGCGCAACGAAATCAGCGGCCAGACCGGCCTGTCGCACATTTTGGAACACATGATGTTCAAAGGAACCAATGACCTGCCGCCCGGCGCGATTGACCATTTGTTTCTTACCAACGGCGGCGAAATCAATGCGTCTACGGCCGAAGACCGCACCGAGTACCATGAGCTGATTGCCGCCGACAGACTAGAACTGGCCGCGCGGATTGAAGCCGACCGCATGGAAAACTCGGCGTTTAACCCCACCGAGCTGTCCCATGAAATGACTGTCGTGCGCTCCGAGCTGGAAGGCGACAACAACTCTCCCGGCTATGATCTTTACACCAATACGTTCCTGCCGCAGGCGTTTGAATCACACCCCTACCACTGGCCGGTCATCGGCTGGCGCACCGATGTCGAAGCGGTTGCCAGCCGCCGGGACGTCATTTATGCTTACTACAAGAACCATTACATGCCGAACAATGCCGTGGTTGTGATGGTCGGCGACTTTGACACCAAAAAGGCTGTCGGACTGGTCCAAAAATACTTCGGCGTGTATCCTGCCGGGCATCTGGAGCAGCACCATATCACCCCGGAGCCGCCCCAGCGCGGCGAGCGGCGCACCGTGCTTCAGCGCCCCGGCACCACCGGCGAAGTCGCTATCGGCTACCATGTCCCGGAAACCGGCCAGCCCGACCATTATGTGCTGGATGTCATGTCTCAAATACTGACCGGAGGCCGCAGCGCCCGGCTGTATCAAGACCTGGTGGAAAAGGGAATCGCCCAGTCGGCCAGCGCGGGCAACGCGGACCAGCGCGATCCGTATTTGATGACTTTTGACGGCACGCCGAGTGCGGGCGTTACCAATGCCGCCGTGGAAACCGGGCTGGAAGCCGAGATCACGAGGCTGCAAACGACGCCGGTGACTCAAGACGAACTGTCCCGTGCCATCAAGCAAACCGAAGCGGGCTTTATCTACCAGAACGACAGCGTTTCGGAGCAGGCCGACCAGATTGGAACCTACGCAGCCATTGATCTGCCGCATTACCGAGACAATTATTTGGACCAAATTCGAAAAGTGACGCCTGCCGACATTCAGCGGGTCGCCAAGCAGTATTTAATTGCCGACAACCGCACTGTCGCCTACTTTGACCCGCAGCCGCTGCCGCCGGGCCAGACTCCGCCCCCGCCGCCGGTCACGGACAACTTCGGCGCGGCCCAGCCGGTCACCGATCCGAAGCAAAAAGCCCTGCTGACGGCATTGGATAAGAAGTTCAACTCGGCTATCACGCCCACGAAGCTTCCCGCCGCGCCGAAGCCCACCCGCGTTGTCCTGCCGAACGGCATGACACTGATTGTCCAGGAAAACCACGCCAACAAGACTGTCGCGATGGACGGCTATGTCCGAGCCGGCTCGATGTATGATCCCGAAGGCAAGTACGGCACGGCGGTGATGACCGCCGCCATGCTGGACCGAGGCACGACCACGAAAAGCGCTTTGGATTTGGCCCTGGCACTGGAGTCAGTCGGCGCAAATGTCGGCATTGGGGCAAGCACCGAGCAGACGGGCATTTCCGGCGCAAGTCTGTCCCAGGACTTCGGCCTGACGCTGTCGACGCTGGCCGACGAGCTGCGTCAGCCGTCGTTCCCGCCGGATCAATTAGAGCGCCTGCGGGCGCAGGTCTTGTCGGGCATTGAAGACGCCCGCCAAGACACCGGCGGCACGGGCGGCGCGGGGGCGCAGGCGGAGATCGCCTTCAGCCAGGCCCTTTACCCCAAAGGCCATCCGTTCTGGACCCCGACGCTCGATCAGAGCGCGGCGGCGATTAAATTCCTCACCCGCGAGGACCTGCTTGGCTTCTACCGAACCTATTACCGGCCTGATACGACCGTGCTGGTGGTTGTCGGGGATGTCAATACGCCCGATGTCGTGCGGCAGGTGACGGACACCTTCGGCGGCTGGGTGAAGCCTGCCGGTCCTGAGCCGTCGCTTGAAATCGCCGATGTCGGGACACCCGACAAAGCCCCCGCGCCAATCGTCATTCCGCTGGCCGACTCTCCGCAGACTTCCATCCTGTTCGGCTACAACGGCGGCCTGACCCAAAACAGCCCGGACTACTACGCCGCCCAGATTATGAACTACACGCTTGGCGGGGACACGTTCGGCTCCCGCCTCGGCAAGACCATCCGCGACCAGAACGGCCTCGCCTACTCGGTCTCCTCCGGCTTCTCCGCCTCGCACGGCTCCGGCCCGTTCCAGGTATTTATCGGCGCGAACCCGAAAAACGCCACCCGCGCCATCACGCTGATGCGCCAGATCATCACCCAAGAGCAGAAGTACGGGGTCACGCCCGATGAAGTGCGCCAAGCCAAGCTTTATATCACCGGCTCCTACCCCCTGCGTTTGGAAACCAACGCCGGCGTCGCCGGGGTTTTAGCATTGGCCGAAGACTATGGCTTAGGGTTAGACTTCCCGGAGCGCCGCAACGCCATCTACAACGCCGTCACCGTCGACCAGGTCAACGCCGCCGCCAAAAAGTACCTCCGCCCCAGCGCCGGCGTCCTAGTCATCGCCGGAGCCGTGCCGCAGTAAGGTAGACACTAACTGCTTGACGAATGCCCGGCCTTTGCAAAAAGGTCGGGCATTGCTTCGTCCGGTTCCGGGAGAATAGAAACTCTGGTAGAATAAGAAATATGGAGACCACCGAGAATCTTTCCTTGTTTGCTGTAGGCGATTTAGAGCCGGAGTCGGAAACAGCGGAGCGCAAGCAGTCTTGGAATGAAGAAGGGCTGAAGGCTTTAGCCGCCTTTGCCAACACACGCGGTGGAACACTCTGGATCGGTATTACCGACGGCGGCAAAACAATTGGCTGGCATGGGGACGGACACGACCAGGAAACGATATCCAACCAGATTTCCAACACGTTGCAATGCCTTCCTATTGCGATGACAGTTCAGACCCGTGACGATCTTCCCGTAATGGTCATTCGAATGGCCCGTGCCGCCTCTCCTGTTGCTGTGCGCGGTCGTTACTATCGTCGGGTAGGAAACTCCACCCGTGAAATCCCAGACGGCGAACTGCCTCGGTTTCTTTTAGAGCGAACCGGCCAGAACTGGGATGAACTTCCGACCGACTTCGGATTGGAAGCCGTTTCGGAACGAACTGTCGCCGACTTTCGCGTTTTAGCCCGCGAACGGCTACCGGACTTATCGCCTTCGGATACGACAGCCCTTGTTTTGTCGAAACTTCAACTGACGCTTCCTGAAAACTGCTTGAACCGTGCAGGCCTGTTGCTTTTTGGCCAGAACCCGCAGCGGCTCGTCCGAACCGCCTATGTGCAAATCGGCCGGTTTGGAGATGAAGCGACAATCCTAGACGAGAAAACAACCACCAGCAACCTCTTCATTCAACTGGAACAAACCATGCAGGCTATTCGGGGATATGTTTTTGTCCGCTATGACATTCCAAGAATGGCGGCAGGCCGCTCCCCTTTGGAAGATTTGCAGCGGCACGAGGTTTGGGAATTTCCCTATGATGCCGTGCGCGAAGCCGTCTTGAACGCTCTGGTACACCGGGACTACACCAGTGTTGGACGCATTCAAATCCGTGTTTATAACGACCGGCTTGTCATCAGCAACCCCGGCAGTTTGCCGGAAGCGCTGACTGTCAGTGATTTGTTGAAAGAACATAACTCGTTCCCGCGAAACCCGGCCATCGCCCAGACGATCTACTACACCCAGCTTATTGAGAAATGGGGAACCGGCACGATACGAATGCGAAATGCCTGCCGTGCGGAAGGGGCACCGGACCCAGAATTTGAAGCGCGTCCCAATGAGTTTATCGTCACGTTGAGAAAAAGCGGCCTGCCGCAGCCTCCCCCAGCGCCTACTCCGACAAAGGAAGAACGGGAAATTCTGGAATGGGCCGTAGGTCGCACCGGGTTCACAGTCAGTGAATGTATGACTGAGTTCCAGATGACACGCCGGCACACGCGCTACTTGATACAGCGGCTTGTGCAAAAAGGGCTGCTCACGCCTCACGGAGAAAATCGGCAACGGCAGTATAGTCTTAGCTCGCATTGACACTGTATTGACACTGTATTGACACAGGTTATTGTCAATGCAGTGTCAACAGATAAAACTACACTTTTATTCTTGTGTCGCCCTCTGCAACGCCGTCACCGTCGACCAGGTCAACGCCGCCGCCAAAAAGTACCTCCGCCCCAGCGCCGGCGTCCTAGTCATCGCCGGAGCCGTGCCGCAGTAGAACCTCATTCCGTCGCTTCACGCCGACCCTCTCCTTCCGAAAGGAGAGGGTTTTTGCGCGTATTCAAATAAGGGCTCAAAAGTGTGATATATATGTTACAATAGAGAATGCCGAAGAAAGTAACAAGGAAGTTCTTGGCCCCTGCCATACAAAGCGTAAACGCGCCTCTAGTTGCCGGGCAGCAGTATGTTCTTAAAGCCCTTGTTTTAGAGAACAATGCTTGCCCGATTGAGGACTGGCTGAACAGTATCAAGGATATGGCGACAGAGCAGCGCGTTCAGCTTCGCCTCGACAGGGTCGAGCGTGGCAACCTGGGCGACTGCAAGCCAGTCGGACAAGGAATTTTCGAGCTTCGGATGGACTTTGGCGCGGGCTACCGCATCTACTACGCTGTCGTGGGAACAACGCTGTCGTGGGAACAACGCTCATTGTTCTGCTTGTCGGGGGCAACAAAAGCACACAGGACAAAGACATCCTGACGGCGCAGACGCTTTGGAAAGACAACCGGAATGACACTCAAAGATACAAACGAACTGTTCGCCGCTGACCTGCGCGATCCTGCTTACGCGGCGGGCTACCTGAACATCGCCCTGGAAGAAGACGGCGTGGAAGGCTTTCTGTACGCATTGCAAAAGGTGGCAAGGGTGCATGGGATGAGCCGGGTTGCCGAAAGCAGCGAGCTGCCGCGCGAGTCGCTGTACCGCGCATTGTCTGAGAAGGGCAACCCCGGCATCAAGCCGCTCGCACGGGTCTTAAGCTCGCTTGGACTGAGCCTGAGCATTGCGCCAAGCACACGCGGCAGTCTTTAAAAGCGCCGGCGTCCTAGTCATCGCCGGAGCCGTGCCGCAGTAGAAACAGTAGGGCGGCAGAAACAAAAGCGGCCCTCGGCAGCATAACTGCCGAGGGCCGTCTTGGTTTTGTCTTACGGGCCTGCGCTGACGGCAATCGCGGTCCAGCCGGGATAGGGGCCGAAGTTTGCGTCTGTGAAGTTGCCGGCGGCATCTAAGCGCCAGATTGATGCCTGGCCGTCCGATGCATGGTTCCACAACAGGTGCGTGATGCCGTCCAGCCCCGTCGCTACCTGAGTCGCCGTCCAGCCGGGATAGGGGCCGTAGTTCAGGAAACTAAAGGTTCCTGCATTCAGGTCCGCCGTCCAAAGGCTTGCGGTGCCGTCCGTGTAGCTCCACAGCAGATGCCCTAGATTGTCCGGCCCAATGGACAAGGAAGTCGCGGTCCATCCATTGTAAGGCCCAAACTCATGGTGAACGTAAGTGCCGTCGGCGGGATTGACGCGCCAAAGCGAGGCCGCGCCACTGGAGTTCTCCCAAAGCATCCCCGTGAAGTCATCCGCACCGGTGGCGATTGACTGTGCAGACAAGCCCTGGAACGGGGCATAGATCGGCGCGGAGAAGGTGCCGAAGGGGTCGTTATTGAATGTCCACAAGGAAAAGTTTGCTTGCGACTGGCTCCAAAGCAAATGAACTTTGTTGTCGGGTCCGAGGCTGATGCCGGTTGCGTACCAGCCCGTATAAGGCCCGTAGTTCTGATAAGTGAACGCGCCGTTCTGAGCGACATCCCAAACCGAAGCCTGACCATCGCCTGCATGGTTCCAGAGAATGTGCGCGTCGCCGTTCGGCCCTTGCGCCAGAGCCACAGCCTTCCAGCCGGGGTAGGGGCCATATTCCTGATGCTGGAAGCTGAGCTGCGGGGTGACGGTCCAGAGGGACATGGTCCCGTCGGTCTTGGACCACAGAATATGTGAGCTGCCGTCCAGCGCCGCCGTGACCGCTGGGTTGGCAAACGTAAGGAAATATCCATCGCCGGTCTGATAAGCAGCAGGATAAGCGATGACCTGGAAAGAAGACAGTGTAGAGTCTGCTTGCAAGATCACACCGACAGAGTTCTCAACGCTGATTAAGATGCGACCGCTGTTCGGGTCGATCTTAATGTCCTGCGTGTACCCGCCTTGATGAGTGGAAGCACTCTGAAGCAGGTTTCCGCTTCCGTCGCAGTGGTACACAATGTTATAAAGATCAATGGCGTAGATGCCGCCTTGAGCGTTGACCGCCAGATCACGCAGGTCTGCGCCGGACGGAACTTGAAGATTGACCGTTCGCAGTAATTGCAGACTGACTGGATCATAAACATCCAGTGACCAAGTGGGAGGAGTTCCCTGGATAAAGCTTAAGTAGAGCACGTACAGATCGCCGTCCATGCCGACCGTCAGATTGACATAACCATTATTGCTGCTGCTGGTATTGACCGCGAACTGCTGGCTGGTTCCATCCGGGTTAAACCGGATCATGGCCGTTTGTCCCCCGCCGAGGTTTGGTCCTTCATTAACCACAAACGAGTAGCCTTGGTAAACACCAATAGAACCGCTGCTGACATTGTTAGAGATCTCCCATCCGGGAGCAGTCAGATTGGAAAAAGAGTTTGTCTGTGGGTTGTAAGTTGTCAGCTCCGGGCTAAATGTGCCGTTGAAGCCCACGATTGTTCCCGCATCCGTTGCCGCAATGCCACGCAAGTACTCGGTACCATTCTGGGCATAAGTGCCGGTATTAGCGGGGAACGGAATAGAGCGAACTTCTTGACCGCTGGCTGTGTATTCGGTGATGTCACCAATGCCACCGCTTATGCCGGTACCGACAAAGAACGGTGTGTCGGTGGCGGCGGTGGGGCTGACAAAGGTGTGCGGCAGAACATGGGGAGAAGCAGCGGGCCGGGACAATCTCGCCGCCGGCTTGGCGGGTCCGGCTTTTTCTGCCGTCGGCTGGGCGGTGGCCGGCGACGCAAAGCATGCCGCCCCGAAGAACGCAGCCTCGAAAAACGCAAAAGCCCAAAAACGACGTGGTAAGTGCATCAATGAAACCCTTCTAAGTTTGTGGTCAAAGCTGGTCCACAAGGGTTACATGCTGCACAAACCATGCCAAGTAGAAGTGCCGGTGCGTGAGGCAGAAAAAGTGGGCTGGACACAGAAAAAACGCGCCTGTGCTATCCTCCGCGCAGCCCTGTCAGGCCGGTGGCGCGGTCGCCGGTGGTGTCGGCGGCTGAAGTCGGCTGGGCGGTGTCGGTAGCGTCGAGGCCGCCGCCTCGGTAGTCGGCCATGTCGCTGCCGGGGGGCATTTCCGGCACGGCGTCGCCTTCCGTGATGCCGCCGCCGGCAACCGTTTGGATTTCACCGAAGCCTGGGATATGCTCCTCGTCTTCAGGAATGTGGATGACTTCGTCCGGCGCAACGGCTTCGCTTTGTGGACTGGCTTCGTCTGGCATGGGTAATATCTCCTGGTGACAGCCTGCCTTTTGCAGACCTCTATTCAACAGAATACCGCGCTTTTCACCGAGGCCAAACCCTGCGCGATTGTGAAACCCGCGAAAATGGGGTAAACCTTCTTTATCTTCTGCGACGCAAGGGAAAATTACTGATGGAAAGCCAAACCGACCCGATGGCCCCCAATACAATTGGCGATGACTCCGCTGACGCCGAAATTGCCGGCGAGCTGGAGCCGCTCAAAATGCACGAAGACGGCCCCGCGCCGGCCACGATCGGCGCTCTGGATACGGCGTTCCCAGACACCAGCCCAACCGAGAGTGCCCAAAGCGACCCCGGCATGTTTGGCGGCTTGGATGTCTCAGGCGACCCCGGCCAGCTTGTCGGCAGCCGGGATCCCAGCATCGCCGGCAGCAGTGAGAACGACGACCGGCCCGGCCCCAAAGAAGGCGGGACACCCTATGATGCCGAAGGCACAAGCGGGTCCGAGGGGGAGTAGGTTCCAGAAACAATTTTTATGCCTTTTCATCTTTCCGTGCCGCCGCTGCATCTCGCGCTTCTGCTGCTGGCGGCCCTCGCCGCTGGCGCAATCAATTCCGTCGCCGGGGGCGGGACACTGCTGACATTTCCGGTGCTGCTGTCCGTGCTGGGAGGACCGAACGGCTCGGTCATCGCCAACGGCACCAGCACCGTCGCGCTGGTTCCGGGGTCTTTCAGCGCCTTTTGGGGCTACAAAGGAGAAGTCGCCGGCCAGAAGCGCAGCCTCTGGGAGATGGCCGTGCCGAGCCTTGTTGGTGGAGGGCTTGGGGCTTACCTGGGAGCCAACGCCAATCCCGCTTTGTTCAGCCGCCTGGTTCCCTGGCTGATTTTTGGCGCGACGTTTTTGTTTCTGATCCAAGACCCCGTGCGCCGCTGGATCAACCGTGGAACAACGGACGCACCGGCGGCGGAGCCGAAGCCGCTGGGTATCGGCGGCATGATATTCCAGTTCTTTGTCGCGGTTTACGGCGGCTTCTTCGGCGCGGGCATCGGCATTTTGATGCTGGCGGCGCTGGGGTTTCTCGGCCAAACCAACATCTACCGGATGAACGGGCTGAAGAACTTTGCGGCGGTCTGCATTAACGGGGTGGGGGCCATTACGTTTATTATTTATCGCCGGGTTGACTGGCCGCTGGCGCTCCTGATGATGGCGATGGCGATTGCCGGTGGCTTCGGCGGGGCAGGCCTGGCAAAGCGCGTCGGGCAGGCCAATGTCCGCCGCTTTGTGATTGCCATCGGCATCTTCTTTGGTGCGTACACGCTCTACGGCCAGCTTCACCACGGATAACATTCTCACTTCGGAGACGCTTCATGCCTTCAGAAACCCAAGCACCAAACATCTCGCCGGCTCAGGACAGCCTGGACAAAACGTGGGACGGCGATGACGAGTCGCGTATCCCGGCTATTATCGGCCTTCTGGCTGGGGTCGGTCTGTTCGGTGTCCTGCCGAAATACCTGTCGTTCGGCCCGCGCTGGCTGCCGGCGGTGATTGTTTCGGTGCTGCTGGTGCCAACCCTGGTCTCGCGCCTGCGCGGCCTGCACCGTCTGAACCGCGTGCTGGGCATGGTGGTGGCGGGTGTCGAGACTTTCTTTTTAATCGCTTCTTTGGTCAAACTCGTGTATTCACTGCTGCACCCGCATCATGGGGTCGCGGAGTCTCCGGTTCGCCTGCTGCTGTCTGCCGGGGCCCTGTGGCTGACCAATGTGCTGGTATTCGCCTTGTGGTTCTGGCACCTCGACGGCGGCGGGCCGCATCAGCGGGACAACACGCCCGGCTACGCGGTGGACGCTTTTTTGTTCCCGCAAATGACAATGACCGCCGACAAGCTGGCTGAAGCCGGATTTGCTCACTGGTCACCGGAGTTCATGGATTACTTATTTTTGGCGTTCAACACCAGCACCGCCCTGTCGCCCGCCGACACCGCCGCGCTGTCCCGCTGGGCCAAACTGCTGATGATGATTCAGGCCCTCATCTCGCTGACTGTCATCGCCGTTCTCGCCGCCCGTGCCATCAACACGCTGAGTTAGGAGCCATGTCATGCCGGACGAAATTGAAGTGCCGCTGGAACACCTGCACGAGCAGATTGCGGACGCCCATGAAGAAGCGCGGGGCGGCGAAAAAAATGTCAAAGAAAAAAGCGGCGGTGAGAAAAGCGGCAAGGAAGACGAACATGCCGGCTGGACCCGGTTTATTGCCGTGTTCACGGCCCTGCTGGCGGTCATCGCCGCCATCGGCTCGCTCCGGGCGGGCCTGTTAGTCAACGAAGCCCTGCTCAGTAAAAACGACGAAATCAGCCTGCGGACCCAGGCCACCGACCAGTGGAATTACTACCAGTCTAAAAGCATCAAAGGCGTCGTGTACGCGACGACATCTCAGCTTCTGCCGCCCGGCTCGCCGCTGCTCGCCAAAAGCCAAGCCGAAGCCGCCCGCTATGCCCATCAGCAGACGGATATCCAAGCCAAAGCCGAGAGCATGGAAAAAGACGCCGACGCCAAAGACAAATCCTCGGAACACGACATGGACCAGCACCATATCTTTGCGCTTTCCGTGTCGCTATGCCAAATCGCCATTGCGCTTGCCGCCATTGCCGCCCTGACCCGCAGCCGCCGGGTCTGGGTGTTCAGCCTCGCCGCCGGCCTCGCCGGGGCCGCCGCCCTCGTCGGCGGCTTCTTCGGCCTGCCCCTGCCGTTCGCCTTCTAACCCAGAAGCAAAAAGTTCAGAAGCAAAAAAAGAGGAAGAAGCACTGCTTCTTCCTCTTTTTCTGAGTTTAAGCCGTCATCCTTCCCAGAAGATGAGGCGGCGCGGCGGGGTTTCTGTCCCGCAGGGATGCTGTGTTCCGTCCGTGCTTGGCGCGGGCATGGGTTTTTGTCTTTCTTGCCTCTGAGGCGGTAACTGTCCGCGAATGGTTATTCTGCGGATTATTCTCTTGTTCTGCGGATTATTCTCCGGTAAGCGCTGCCGAGTTCAAATCAACGGCGGTGGAAGAACATCCCCACATGGCCCGGTCGCCCCAGACGCTGCATCCCCACATCGCCCGGCTGGCGCTGACCGTGGTGCCGCTGATCCCCGACTGGCTGGCCGCAAACACGGCGTTGCTGCCCCACATGGCGCGGGTCATGTCTACGGAAGTGCATCCCCACATGGCCCGGCTGCCCCACATGGCTCGCAAGTCAACCACGCCGGTTCCCCACAAGCTGCTGCCCCACATGGCCCGGCTCAGGTCCACCGTCAGGCTGCCGTCGCTGTTGACGAGAAGTGCCGGGCTGGCGGCGGGTCCCTGGGCGACAGCCGTAGAGGCGAGGGCGGACGGGATGTTGAGGTAGCCCGCGCCGTAGGTGAGCGGATCCGCGGTTCCGTCAGCGGCGTACCACTTGTCGGCGGACAGCAGGAGGCGTGCCTTGATGGTGTCGGGGGTGAGGCTGGGGTTTGCTTGCAGCATCAGGGCAACGGCCCCAGCGACCACCGGAGACGCCATGGATGTCCCCGACAACTGGAAGTAGTCGGCGGAAGAGCCGTTGAGGTTGAACATCATCTGCTCGGTGGCACTCAGGTAGTAGGAATAGGGAACTTGATTGATCCCGCCCATGAACGTGTCCAGCGTGCTGCCCTGGGCATCTAGAGAAATAACTTTGTTGCCGGGCGCGATGATGTCTGGCTTCATCACAAGGTCGAGGCGCGACGGCCCCCGGCTGGAATACGTGGCGATGCGGTCATCGGCCCGGATGCCGTCCATGCTTTTGGTGGCTCCGACGGTGATGACATAGGGGTCGTTGCCGGGGGACTGGATCGAGCCGTAGCTGGTTCCCCAGCCTTCGTTGTCGAGGCCCGGCGTGTTGAGGGTGCCGTTGATCCGGCCTTCGTTGCCTGCCGCGCAGACCACCACAATGCCGGATTGGTAGAGGGCTTCGACCGCCTGGCAGATGGGGTCGGTGGTGTAGCTTTCACCCACAGGATGACCCAGCGACAGGTTCACAACGCGGATCGGATGGACTTTGCCCGCCGGACTGCTGTTATAGGTCTGCACATACTGCAATCCAGCCAGAACCGTGCTGACCGTGCTGCATCCATCCTGGTCCAGAACGCGGATGCTGACGAGGTTTGCCTGCGGCGCGATGCCCAGGAACGTATGCGGTGCGCCGTATCCTGCCGGTGAGCGGTTTGCGTTCCCGGCAATGATGCCGGAAACATGCGTGCCGTGGCCGCAAGGATCATAGATGTTGCTGCTGCTGCCGTTAAGAAGCGTCGTAAAGGTCTTGCTGGGGGGTGGCGGGGGCGGAGCACCGGGCGCGGGCGGTGGCGGGGGCGGAGCGCCGGGCGTGGGCGGTGGCGGGGGCGGAGCCGGCGGCAAGGGCTGGCCGCTGCTGCTCATGTTGACGACGCCGGCTCCCGTCAGCGGGGTGGAAAAGTTGACGCTGGCAAGGAGGCGCGAAGGCGCTTTGTCGAAAACATCGCCGCTTTGGCTGCTGAGATCGGCTACTGGCGTGATGCCGCTGTCCAGAACGGCGACCGTGACGCCAGATCCCGTGAGCTGATAGGTTTGCGTGAGCGTCGCGCCTTTCTTGCCGGGCGTCATGATCGTCCCGTAAGCTTGGCTCGCCTCGCTGGAGCCGACCGTGAACTCATCGCTTTTTTTGACGACGCCGTCCAGCGACAGGTGCGCGGCGAACGGCAGGGCCGCAAGCTTTGCGAGATTACGCTCCGGCAGCCGCACGGTGACGGATTGAATAATCGGCAGCCGCCGGACAATGGACGCGCCGAGGGCGGTCATCTGCGCTTCCTGTGCGGCAGTCAGGGGCGCGGCTGTTTTGAAAATCACGGAAACCCAGCCCGTCTGCGCTTTCGCAGCCAGCGCCTGAGCGAGAGGCGCGTCGGTTTTCGGCAGGGGCGCTTGGCCGGTCGGCGCGGCTAAAGCAAAGAGCGGCAGGGCCGCAAGCGGCAGTGTGAAGGCGGCAACAGCCGCCGGCTTCCGCCAGGCACGGCCTGAGCGGAAGCTTCGAGTTCGTCTTAGATGGTCTTGTTGCGAGTGGTCTTGCATGGTTTTACTTTCCCTCGTAATCGTCGCGCTTCGGCGGCCCGGCTGCCATTTCTGCCCACACAATGGAAACAGTGGAAGGCCCGTGGCTTTGCGTCCCGCAGTTTCCCACGGTTTGCGTTTGTCGAATGCGAAGGACTTCGCTTGGTGTCTGCCCGTCCGCCCAAAACTCTTACTGAGGAGTTCGCCCTTCGGCGGCCTGGCTATCTCCGCAGGGTTTGATTTGCGGAGACCCATCGGCTTTGCGTCCCGGCTTTGCAGCCGGTTTGCCTTTGTCGGAGCGAGAAGAACCATTTCCGATTATGCCGTTCGAGAGGGCGCGGCTCACTGTGCGGAATACGGGAAAGCAGGACCCCCTCCCGCTCGTCCCTATGCCTTCGGCATTACTTCTTATCTGCTCCTTCCCCTGTTAGGGAAGGGCAATAAGAACAAGGCCAAAGGCAAGAACGCGCACGAATTGCTCCAGGCTTTCCGAAGGCATAGGGACGAGCGGGAGGGGTTCCTATGCCGCGCGGGGCAGGCTGAACTCTGCGCCGAGCGAATGCAGGTCGCTGGTGTGAAGATCGCTGGAATGCAGATCCTGCGTGTGCTGGCTTGTGGAAGCGCGGCCCTCGCCGGCTAGGCGGCCCAGCTTGCGCTCGGTCTTTTCGCGGTACATGTGGGCATCGGCGGCGGCAATCAGCGAGGTAAAATCGGTGCCGTCCGCCGGAAAGCAGCCGTAGCCGATAGAGACGCCCAGATGCAGCGCACCGAGGCGGGGATGGATCAGGCCCGGCTCATAAGACTCCACCGCTGCCTGAAGGCGCTCCGCCAGCGCTTCGGCATCCTCGGCGCTGCCGCCCTGAACGGACACTAAAAACTCATCCCCGCCGTAGCGGGCCGCGACATCGCCGGGGCGCAGCGCGGCCGAGAACAGCGCGGACAAGTCTCGCAGCACCTGGTCGCCTTTTTGGTGGCCGAAGTTGTCGTTAATCGGCTTGAACGAGTCGAGATCCAAACACAGCAGGGCAAACGGCGCGTCTTCCCGGCAGCATTCCTCAACATGCTGAGTGATGTGGCGGATATTGTACAGGCCGGTCAGCGGATCGGTGAACGCATGGGAGCGGGTCCGGTCAAACAAAAGGCCGTTAAATAAGGCGGTCGCCGCCCGGTCGGCGATTGTTTCCAGAAGCTGCCGGTCATGGGCGCTGAAGGCATCTGCGCTTGGATGGTACAAGTTGATCGTGCCAAGCACTTCGCCTTGATGGACAATGGGAACAATCAGCGCGGTTTGCAGCGGGGTCCACTGGGTAGTCT
Organism: uncultured Armatimonadales bacterium; assembly: GCA_964243345.1. GTDB lineage: Bacteria > Armatimonadota > Armatimonadia > Armatimonadales > Capsulimonadaceae > JANXMY01. The sequence continues at coordinate 9,318 of CAXTER010000012.1, read as the reverse complement.
GCGACGAAATCAGCAGCAGGTCGTCGGCGTCATACCCGCCCAAATAGGTGGCCCGGTCCCGCGCCACGGCAACCGAGGTCCGGCCCAGGGTCTTGGCCCCGCTGAAGAACTCCCGGTTGACCCCGACCGCCGACCGCACGACCATTTCTTCCAAGTTTGTTTCTTCCGCGTCCGTTCCTGCGCCGTCGGTTCGGCGCAGCAGAAACAGCGCCGTTGTTCCCGGCAGCAGGGCTTCCAGCTTGCGGCCTAGAATTTCCAGCGTTTCTTCCAGGCCGACGCTCGACGACAAGGTCTGCACGACCTCGTACAAGGCCCACAGCTCAGACGATGCCCGGTGGATCGCCCGCGCCGCCTGATCGGCGGGGCTTGCCGAGGCTTCCGCCGCACGCGGCGCGGCAAACAGCGGCCCGTCGCCTTCCTGGGCCATTTCTTCCACAACGACCGTGATGATCTCTAAAAACGCATCGGCGATGACCGGGTCAAAGTGGGTGCCGCGGTCTTTTCGGATCACTTCGCAGGCCCGCTCATGGGTCCAGGCATTGCGGTAGGAGCGCGAGGAAGTGAGGGCATCGTAAACATCGGCGACCGCCAGGATCCGTGCGGTCCGAGGAATGTCTTCCCCTTTAAGGCCGTCGGGGTAGCCGGTGCCGTCCCATTTCTCGTGATGGGAGCGCACCACCGGCAGGACCGGCCAGGGGAACTCGACCGGGTCTAAAATCGCCGCGCCGATTTCCGGGTGCTGCTTGATTTTGGCGAACTCTTCGTCGGTCAGCCGTCCGGGTTTGAGCAGGACATACTCAGGGACGCCCAGCTTGCCGATGTCATGCAGGAGAGCGCCGGTGTTGATGGCCTCCAGCTCGCTGCCGGTCAGCCCCAGATGCTTTGCGGCGGCGACCGCGTAGCGCTGCACCCGCAGAATGTGCTGGTGGGTGTACTGGTCTTTGGCGTCAATCGCCAGCGCCAGGCTTTTAATCGTCGCGAGATAAAGATCGGCCAGATGCTCCTGAGACAACTGAAGCTCTTCAATGTGCTGCTGTTTTTCTTCCGTGCGGGCCGTCGTGGTTGCATAGTGCTGGTACAGCATCCAGCCAAGTGGCGACAGCAGCAGCAGAATGTAGGCGGAGTGGCCGTTTAAGAGCAGCAGGCCCAGCGTGGAAACGCTCGCGCCGGCAAAGAACGACGGGGCAGTCCAAAGAAACGTCGTGCGCCAGACCTGAAAGCAGTTCTGCCCGGAGCAAAGGCCGATAACGATAGAAACGCCGACAGTGTTGATGAGAAAGAAGACCAGGCTTGCGGCTAGGACGGCGGGATAGCTGCCGGGGTTCCGCAGGGCCAGCGACCCGTTGTTCAGGCCCACGAACACCCAGGCGGCGGCGAGGGCCTCCACCATGACCAGCGCGACATTGAAGGCCATTTGATGCACTGGGTGGCGCTTCGGGTAAAGGCAGCCGGAGAGGCTGCCGACCGCGCCGACCACCAGTGCGCCGGACGGCCCAAACCGCAGCATGGCGGCGAATGTCAGCACATACGCCGCCGACATGGTCACGTTGTCTTTTTCATTGTCTTTATTAAGGCGCTGCAATAGCCGGATTTTGGCCCGGCTGATCAGCGCCGCCAGCACCAGGTACGCGCCGAACTCCCACGGGCTTGTGTCCGCTTTCACTGCCGGAGCGAGCAGGGCGACCCCAGCGGCGACAAGGCCCAGCAGGTAAATGGAGATCAGGTAGCACTGTGCAGGCTTTGGAAGATTTTTCATAAAAGGAATGAACTCCCTTTTATTTTTGGCGTCCTGCATCAGAAACTAGAGCGGTATTCCAGCAGCAAAAGCCGGTATCTTGGGCTACATTTCTCTGGTGTATATGCAAAAGTTGTGGTAAGATACAAGCGAAATGGCTTTGAGCGCCGCGTGTGGGCATCAAAGTCATCTGCAAGCGCTGGATGCCGCCTCAATCTCGCATCTTAGAAAGAACCCTAGAAAAGAACCCCAAAGTTCGCCATGCTCCGGGCGCTGATATTCAGCCCAGGATCAGGAAAGCAAGACTCGTGCCGTCCTCTCCCAACGAAAAAGAACGCCTTGCCAGCCTCCGGCGCTGCGCCCTGCTTGATACGCCGCCGGAGGCCGCGTTTGACCGGATTACCGCCCTTGCCGCGCATCTGTTCGAGGTGCCGCTGGCAGTCGTCACTCTGGTAGATGAAAATAGGCTTTGGTTCAAGTCGAGCCAGGGTGCGTGCCGTGCCGCTCTGCCTGCGGAAATCAGCCGCAGAAATACGCCCTGCGCTGCCGTAGTCTTCTCAAAAGAAGTGCTTGTTGTGGAAGATGCGTGTCTTGACCCGCGTTTTGCCGATGATCTGTTCATTGTCGGCCCGTTCACCCTGCGCTTTTATGCCGGTGCGCCGCTGATTCTCACCGATGGCGCGGCAGCCGGTACGCTTTGCCTGCTGGACTTTGCACCGCGCTTGTTTTCTTCCGATCAGAAGGCGATGCTGGAAAGCCTGGCCGCAAGCATCGTCAGCGAAATCGAGCTGCGCCGCACTCTTACCGCTTCCGCCGAGTCCGAGCAGAAGATGGCCCTGCATGTCCAGCAGACGCCTCTTGCCGTTGTCGAAGTTGAGCCGGACCTGACAATCACCCAGTGGAACCCGGCGGCTGAATCTATTTTTGGCTACACCTCTGCGGAAGCGGTCGGCCAAAACATTATGCGCCTGATTGTTCCTGAAGCCGAGCAGGCTCATATCAAAGACCTGCGCGTCGGCATTCTGACCCACACCGGCGGGACGCGCAGCACCAACCACAACAAAACAAAGTCCGGCGAAATAATTCTGTGCGAGTGGTACAATACGCTGCTGATCGCAGAAAACGGCCAGGTCGTCGGCATTGCCGCCATGGCCCGCGACATCACTCAGGAAGCGGCGGCGCAGGAGCGGCTGCGCCGAAGCGAGGCTCACAAAGCAGCGCTTCTGGACGCGGCCCTCGACTGCATTATTTCCATCAACTCGGAAGGCCGGGTCGTGGACTGGAACGCGGCGGCGGAGCGCACCTTCGGCTATTCCCGCACGGAAGCTGCCGGACAGCCCATCACCGAGATGATCCTGCCGCCGCCGCTGCGCCCCTCGTATCAGCGTGGGCTGATGCACTACTTAAAGAACGGCAACTGGCCGGCGTTTCACACGCAGATCGAGCTGCCCGCCCAGCGCCGGGACGGAACCCGGTTCCAGGCGGAGCTGACGGCGGCAGCGCTCCACCTGGAGCGCCAGCCGCTTTACACCATCTACCTGCGCGACATTTCCGAGCGAAAGCTGATGGAGCAGGAGCGCGAAGAGCTGCTGACTCAGACCGAGGCGCTGCTGGAGGACGCTTTAGAACGCGCCGACCACGACCCGCTGACCGGCCTCCTCAACCATCGAGCTTTCCATAAGCGCCTTAAAGAAGAAGTAAAAAGAGAAGAAGTAAAAAGAGAAGAAGTCGGCCAAAATCGGCCTGAGCGTGGGGCGGTGCTGCTGGTGGATTTAGACAACTTCAAGCACTTCAACGACGCCTACGGACACGTCGCCGGAGATGATGTGCTGCGGCAGATCGCCCACACGCTCGGCGATGTCCTCCGTCCCCAAGACACGCTGGCCCGGTATGGGGGCGATGAGTTCGCCCTGCTCCTGCCCGGCGCGTCCGAAGCCGACGCCCAGGCAGCCGCCGGCCGCCTGCGCGGCGCGGTGCGTCAGGTCGGGTATCATCCGCCCGGCTACGAGACTTCTATCCCGTTTAATCTGTCCATCGGAATTGCGTGTTTCCCGGAAGAAGCTTTGGCTCCGGCGGCCCTGCTGGAAATTGCCGATGCCCGGCTCCGCGTCTCAAAGTCCGGCGGCGACGCCGACAGTGCGGCATCGTCGGTTCGCCGCGCCCTCGCCCGCTCCGTCGGCGGCTTCACAATGCTGGATGCTTTAGTGACGGCAGTAGACAACAAAGACCGCTACACGCGCCGGCACTCGGAAGAAGTCATGCACTACAGCCTGGAAATCGCGCTGGCGCTGGGCCTAGACCCGGACACGCAGCGGACTATTGAAGCCGCCGCCCTGCTGCATGATGTCGGCAAAATCGGCGTCCCCGATGCCATTCTCAGGAAGCCGGGCCGTCTGTCCGAGGACGATTACGAGGCCATCAAGCAGCACCCGATGATGGGTTCGGTCATAGTCGGCGCGGTGCCGGGGTTTGAGGAAACGCTGGACGCCGTCCGGCACCACCATGAGCGCTGGGACGGCGACGGGTATCCGTTTGGACTGGTTGGGGAAGAAACGCCGCTGTCCGCGCGTCTGATGGCCGTCGCCGATGCGTTCTCGGCAATGACAATGGACCGGCCCTACCGCAAGGGCATGGACCCGCACAAAGCGCTGGCGATTTTGGAGCAGGGCGCGGGAACCCAGTGGGACCCCGTCTGCGTCCGCGCCTTCCTGCAATCCCGCCGCGCGTCCAGCGAGGCTCGCTGGGCGGCCTGATGCCCCCGCGTTTCTCCAAGCGCCCTGCCGGGTACAACGCGTAGCATGAACACTTCAGACGACCCGCTCACAGACAGCATCAAAGACGACAATGCCCACATTGACAGCGACGCGATGGACACCCAGCCCGACGGTGACCGGCAGCTTGTCACCGACAGCGACGCCATTGACGAAGGCCAGAACAACGACAGCGACCTCGGCGCAGACGTCGCCGGCGACATCGGCCCCAAGCACGACTAACTCTAAACCCCATAGGGGCAGACCCCCGCCTCTGCCCTCCTTCTGCTTTGCTTCCCCTGAATAAACCGCAAATGCCCTCTGATCCCGACGCTGCCGCCCCGCGTCCTCCCTTGTCTGCGGCGGAAGTTGCAAAGATTTTGGCGAGAGTGAATGCCATCGGCCTGCGCCGAGGCAGCGGCGGGTTCAACATCACTCCGCAAGAGAAGGCACGTTCGGCTGCGATACTTGCCCGCATCAACGAGTTGACTCCTGCCGGAACGGAAGCACTTCATCTCAAAAACTTCGCCGCCGCTGAAGTCGACTACCGCGAACTGGTTCAGATAGACTCAGATATTTCGAACTCTTACTACGGGCTGGCAGAAGCGCTGGTAGGACAGGGCCGAATAGCGGAAGCTCTGGCCGTCTACAAGAGAGTGGTTTACTGGCCGCTGAACATCGACCCGCAAGCACTTGCAGTCATGCAAGCGAGGGACACACCCAGCCCGCTCAATTGCAACCTTCCCATTTATGCTGTGTCCTGGATGAAGTACGCGCTGCTGCTCAGTCAGACCGGGCAGGATGCAGAAGCATTTGCGGTTTATTCAGGGGCAGTGCATTTGGCAGGAGACACGAATCACCCAGACTTGAAACCGTTGTCCGGCATCGAACAGCCCACGCCGACTGAGCTGCAAGCCGCCGCGTACATCGCACTTGGCTTGCTGGTGAACGACACCGGCAACGACCGCGAGCTGGCGATGAGCGAGTTCGCTCAGGCACGAGCGCTTGCGCCGGACGCGGCAGTGACGAACTATTACTACGGCTATGGCTGGCAGCGGCTTGACCGCAGCAGCCCGGCACGAGCGGCAGATGCAGTGCAGGCGAAAGCGGCGCTGACGAAAGCGGCAGCTTCGGAAGATGAGAACGTCAAGAAGGCGGCGCTGGAAGCGTTGAAGCGAATGCCATAGGCAAACAGAACCGCCCGGCCTCAATTGAGGCCGGGCGGTTTTTGCTGCGGGGTGCTTAACTTACAGGGGGCAGAGGAGGTGGTAGGGGCAGCGGGCGCATTCGTCGCCGGTCTCTGCGGGGAACAGGCCCAGTTGGATGCCTCGCGCGGCGTTTTCGTATTTGGCGATCCGACCCGCTTCCCAGCCCCATTGCTGCTTGGTTTCCGGGGCGTCGACGGGGACGCGGACACCGTCGGCGAGGTAATGCAGGGCGACGCGCACGGGTTTGCCGGGATGCGTTTCGGCGGCGGCGCGGCGGTACAAGGCCAGCTTTTTGTCCGTGTGGTCGTCGTGGCCGGGCCGACCGGTCATGCGGCGGGCCACCACCACCGCGCCGTCGGCGGCGTCGAAGCGCACCACGTCCGGGCGGACCGAGACGCGGCAGTTGGACAGGGTGGCTTTGAGGGTCCGCGTGTCGGCCCGGCGCTCGGTGTCTGTTCCCAACAGCGCGGCCTGAGCCAGCATTGAAACCGCGCTGGCCTTGTATTTTGCTTCGTGCAGATGGCCCACCGGACCATGCTCGGCCCAAAGCGCGTCCAGCTTCTCGCCTGATTCGGCGTCCGTGACGGTTTCGCCCCGCGCTTTTTGGTCTTCCTGCCAGTTCAATGTTTGGCGGACGCAGCTTAAGAACTGCGGGTAGCCGCCGCCAAGAAACGCGCCGGAAAGCTTCAGCACCTGGGCGTAGTAATACTGGCGCGGGCAGCGTCCGTAGGTTTCTAAGGCCGACTGCGAAAACTCCGGCAGCGATTCGGGAAGGGATGCGTCCGGCGCGGCGGCCTCCTCTGGGGTCGCCTCACTGCCTGCGGGCCAGGGCGTTTCGGGAATCGCCAGCGCCGCCAAAGCGTCCTCCAAGTGCGCCAGCAGGGGCGACGGCTTAATCGCCTTCTCGCTGCCGGTGGTTTCGGCCCGTGATAAAATCAAATGGTCGCGGGCGCGGGACAGGGCGACAAAGAACAAGCACCGCTCCTCGTCCAGCACTTCATCAAGCGCTTCGCCCGCGCACTCAGTCAGGCCCGGCGGCTCCGGAATGCCGTCATGCCGGCCCCGTGCGGGAAACTGGCCCGCGCCGAGGTTCGGGACGAATACAACCGGGAACTCTAAGCCTTTGGCGGCGTGGGCGGTGAGAAGGCGCACCGCATCCAGCGCCTCGGCTTCCGGCGGCAGGACGCCGCGCGGGCTTGCTCCGGCAGACGACAGCCGGCGCAGGTGGGCCAGAAAGTCGCGGATTTTGCTCGGCGGCCCGCCTGAAAAACTCGGCGAAACCAGCCGCCGGTCAAACCCCGCCGCCAGTCCCAAAAGCTGATGGATAGCAAGGCAGCAGCCTGTTTGGACAAACGGCTTTGTTTCGCGCTGGATGAGGCCGCGCAGGTACTCCGACAGGCCGAACAGATAATGCCGCAGCAGCGCCGCCGGGTCATCTTCCATTGTTTCCAGTTCCGCCAGATGCCGGCCCAGACGCACTAAACCGGGGTGCAATGCCTCTTGCAGCGCGTCTAAGAGCCGTGTTTCTTCCTGCCGGATTTGGGCCAGCAGCGCCAGAGATTTTTCTAATGGGACGCCGTATTCCGGCCAGGACGCGACGCGAACCAGCGCCGAGCCGCCCGCGTCCGCCAGCAGAGACAGCAGGCACAGCAAGTCTTTGACTTCCGGGCGCTCCAAGAGTGCTCCTAGATACAGCACCGGAACATCCAGCGCCGTCAGCCGTTCGGCGAGTTCCGATGCCTGGCTGTGGGTACGGCACAAAATCGCCTGCTGCGGATGCTCCCAGCCTTGATCCCGCAGGGCATGAACCGCTTCGGCAATCCCCCGCGCCTGCCCGGCGGCGTCGGGCGCCCTCGCCAGCGTGACCGCCGGATACGACGCTGCTTCGGCGTCGCCCCGGTGCGAATGCCAGCCATTTAAGTTACTTTCAGACGCGGACGCAGCCCCGCCGAATAGGGTCACAATTGGGCGGCGGGAGCGGTAATTGACGCCAAGCTCTAAGCGCTTTCCTGATGGGTAATCCCGCTCAAACGCGGCGACATTGGCGGGCGATGCGCCTTGAAACTGGTAAATGCTTTGCCGGTGGTCGCCAACGGCCCAGAGTCCCCGCGCCTGTGTTCCCGCCAGCAGCTTCACTAAGTACGCGCAGGCCCGGTTGACATCCTGGTACTCATCGGCCAGCACCTGTGGGTATTCGCTTTGCAAAATCGCTAGAACGTCCGGGTGCGCTTCTAAAAGCTCGGTCGTGCGGCGTATCAGATCGCTGAAATCGAGAAAGCCCTGCTCCGCCGTCAGCCGCTCGTAAACCGCGTAGCAGCGGGCCACTTCCCCGGCTTTTTGGGCGTTTTCTAAGCCTTTGGCGACTGCTTCCTGCTCGCGCTTCAGTGTCTTGCCGGGGCGCGACGCCAGGGCGTCGGCGTCTGCTAACGCCGCCGCCAACATCGCTTGGCAGAGTTCGGCATAACGCTTTGGGCCGCACCGCTCGTCTTTGGCCCGGCCAATCTGACGCAGAATGCCGCCGAGATGGGTCGCCGGGTTATAAAGATTATCCAGCACGTCTAGCTGAAGCTCAGGCAGATGGTTTTCCAGCAGCGTCACGGCGTCTAACTGATCCAGCAGCTTGATTTCGCCGGTCAAGCCGAGGCGCTCCCCAAACCGGTGCAGGACTTCCAGGCCAAACGCATGGAATGTGCCGACCCAGGGGCCGGCGTTCTCCGTGCCGACGCCTGACGCCAGCAGCCGCTCTTTCATCTCCGTGGCAGCCTTGCGGGAGAACGTCAGCGCCAGAATGTTTTTCGCGGGGACGCCCAGCATCTGCGTTAAGAACTGGCAGCGGCCTACCAGTGTCTTTGTTTTGCCGGTTCCCGGCCCGGCCCCGACCAGCAGCGGCCCGCACGCCGTTTCAGCGGCGTCCTGCTGCCACGAGTCCAGTAAAACGGCGGCGGCCGCGGGCGTTTCGCTTGTCTTTGCAGGCAGTTCGGGCGTCTGCGGCAGCAGAAGCGAGTCGGCAAGCTGTTTTTGGACCACGCTGCCCGGCAGTCCCAGCGCCTCAGCAATGGCTTCCGACGACATCTTTTCGCCTAAAAAGAGCGTTCGGGCCAGGGAGCCGGGCAGAAGCAGCTCGGCGGCAAAGACATTGGCCTCGTTTTCGCGCCGCTGCCGAGGCGAGTAGCCGTCCACTTTGCTCCGCGCCGAGCCGGGCGCTTCTTCGGTCTCATTGGGGTTTAAGTCCGGCGGCACGCAGCGGGGCGGCTCTCCATGTGCCGTGTCCCGGTGCAGCCAGGCGTGGGCCAGCTCATGCGCGGCGTCAAAGTGCTGCTCCGGCAGGGGGCGCGTTTCGTCTTGAACGATGATGTTCAGCGATAAGTCCAAGACGGCCATCGCCCCGGCCAGCATGTCATCGTCCGGCTTTACGAAATGCCGCTCCAGACCCGCCGCCGACAGGCACGCGCTGATGACGGCCTCCGCCGGGGTCGGCATATCTTGTTCCAGTCCAATTTCAGCCCGCTGCTGCCTGGCCCGCCGCCGTATTTCCTTCATAAGTTATCCTGAGAACGCCTGCCGCGTCAAGAGACCTCACCCCGCCGCTTGCGGCGACCCTCTCAAGAGACCTCACCCCGCCGCA